>DFAQ01000016.1:11819-41169 GCA_002365865.1 Pelotomaculum sp. UBA3102 | reverse complement strand
ATCTAAGCCCGGGAAAACCCTGCTGTCTCAGAGCTTCAAAAAGAATCAAAGCTACGGAATTGGACAGGTTTAAAGAACGGGCCTGTTCCAGCATGGGAATACGAATTTGATTTTCCGGAAAAGCCGCCAAAATTTCCGGTGGGAGGCCTTCGGTTTCCCTGCCGAAAACCAAAAAAGAATCGGGCTCATAAATGACTTCCGTATAACGGTGAGATGCCCTGGTGGTAGACAGGTGGAAACTATGCCCCGGGTATCTTTCTGTTAATTCCCAGAAACTGTCATAGTACCGTACTTCCACCAGACTCCAGTAATCCAAGCCGGCGCGTTTCAAATACTTGTCCTCGGTGGAAAACCCCAGGGGGCGCACCAGGTGCAGGGCAGCCCCGGTGACGGCACAGGTCCGGGCAATGTTCCCGGTATTGGCCGGTATTTCCGGCGCCACCAGAACTATGTTCAAAGCCTCCACCTCCCTGTAATGTCATTTTTTCCATTTAATACCTAAACAAAAAATTATTTTAAAAACTCATAACTCCGGCTTTATTATCAACATTTGAATCTATATAAAAGTAAATAAACATTTTCAGTCTGGGTAATAATAAATAAAACCTGAGAACAGTTCAACAAGAACAGTTCAATTATATCACATATTTTTAATACATTTTTGAGGAGGGAAAACTCCATGAATGTGCTGTCCCCTTGGATGTTTCCGGCTTTGATACTGGTACTGGCGGTGGGTATTTTTTTATTTTTAAGGCGTCCCCGTTTTACCAAAAACAGTGCCTCGGGAAATTCATCCCGGCCATTATTTAAAGAAGAAACTGCTCAAGAGTTAGGGCTTCGTTTTCCAGCCACACCGGTAAAGGCGGTTCATCATCCCCATGAACCTCAACTGCCCAAGAACTACGGAGTTGACCGTATGGTACTGATGGCGCGCGACCCTCACTGGTTATACGCCTATTGGGAGGTCACCGCCACCAAACAAGAAGAATTCAAAAAGAGTTACGGGCCCGCAGCCTGGACGTCTACCCGGCCGGTCTTAAGAGTATACGATGTAACCGGTGTGGATTTTACCGGAGAAAACGCGAAAGGTTACCTGGATATCCACGTAAATGAACAAACCGACAACTGGCACATTAAAGTGGGAGAGCCGGACCGCTCATTTTGCGTCGACCTGGGCCGCATGTTTCCTGACGGACGCTTTGTCACCTTACTAAGGTCTAATACAGTCACTACCCCGCGCGCGTCACTGTCTGACTGCCTGGACGAGGAATGGATGTGGATTGAAGGGTTATATCGCTCTCTGAATAAATTCCAGTACGGCACAAGTTCACCTATGATTACTGAAGAGTTCACAATCGGGGAAGGTAAACTGCCGCTGGGTATCAGTTCACCGGAATTCAACCGGCCGGGGGACAGGACAAATAAATAAATTAAAAAGGCGCGGACCGTGCTCCGCGCCGCACAACTAAATTTAACAACGAAAGGAGCTTATCAGTGCCTAAAGGATACCTTTGTTTTGTATTACACACACATCTACCATACGTCAGACACCCCGAAGACGAAAACTTTCTTGAAGAACTCTGGCTCTACGAAGCCATAACTGAGACGTATATTCCCTTAATTCAAGTATTTGAAAATCTTTTAAACGAAAATATTAGTTTCAGACTGACAATGTCACTGACCCCCACGCTTATTTCAATGTTGACCGATCCGCTCCTGCAGGAACGTTATGTACGGCACCTGGCAAAACTTATCGCATTGGCCGGGAAAGAAGAAGGACGCACCTACGGAAGTCCCTTCCATGATACCGCCCTGATGTATAAAAAACAATTTAATGAAGCCATGGATACTTTTTGCAACCGTTACAACCGGAATCTGGTTTCAGCTTTTAAAAAGTTTCAGGATGCCGGACGACTGGAATTAATTACCTGTGCCGCCACCCACGGTTATCTTCCGCTGATGATGATCAATCCGGAAGCCGTCAGGGCACAAATTAAAGCCGCGGTTGACCTGCATACCCGGCACCTGGGCACCCCTCCGAGAGGAATATGGCTTCCTGAATGTGCCTATGCCCCGGGGTTAGATAAAATACTGCGGGAATTCGACCTAAAATTCTTTTTCACCGACTCCCACGGGGTTCTTTATGCTTCTCACAGACCGCGTTTCGGCATTTACGCTCCCATTTACTGTCCTACGGGAGTTGCCGCTTTCGGAAGAGATATTGAATCATCAAAACAGGTCTGGAGCGCCCGGGAGGGATACCCGGGCGATTTTGAATACCGTGAATTTTACCGGGATATCGGCCATGACCTCGATCTTAACTATATCGGTCCTTATATTCATCCGGACGGGATCAGGGTCCATACCGGGATAAAATATTTTAAGATCACCGGAAAGATGGATTTAAGTCAAAAAGAACCTTACAACCCGCTGCGGGCAAAAGAGAAGGCCGCCATGCACGCCGGAAACTTCATGTTTAACCGGCAACACCAGGCCCGCTATCTTTCAAGCTTGATGGAGCGGCCACCTATCATAGTGGCGCCTTACGACGCTGAACTTTTCGGGCATTGGTGGTTTGAAGGACCGGTGTGGCTGGAATACCTGATCAGAAAAACAGCCTTCGACCAGGATGAAATCGAACTGGTAACCCCCAGCGACTATTTGAAGATGTTTTCATGTAACCAGGTATCGGTGCCTTGCTCATCCAGCTGGGGCAACAAGGGCTATCACGAAGTTTGGCTGTGCAGTGCCAATGATTGGATTTACAGGCACCTGCACATGGCGTCAGAAAGGATGACGGGCATGGCTAACCGCTACCAAAATGCCACCGGACTGCTAAAAAGGGCCTTAAACCAAGCAGCACGGGAATTAATGCTTGCTCAGAGCAGTGATTGGGCTTTCATCATGAACACAGGCACCATGGTTCAGTATGCCGTTAGAAGAACTAAAATGCACCTGAACAACTTTTTTGGGCTTTATGAGGCAATTGAATCACACAGGATTGATGAAGAATGGCTGAGAGACCTGGAATATAAAAATAATATTTTCCCCAATATCGAATACAGCTGGTACCAGAACCGCCAACCTGATGCCATAGCCATATAAAAACCGGAGAGAACAAGGAAGGCTTGTTCCTTGTTCTCTCCGGTTTATTTTTTAATCTCTTCTCCGGTTGATCATCTAAACCCAAAAAACTCCCGACAATATTTATTTTTTTTAAACCTTATTTACTATTTGATTTATTTTATTGATATACATATCGGTTAAAGATTCGGCAACTTCCATGGTGCTGCCCTCACTGAAAACCCGGCAAACCGGTTCGTCGGGGTCCGGCAGTACAAGCGCCCAGCCGTCCCGGTGGTATACTTTTACCCCGTCCATTAATTCTAATTGACTGGACGGGGGGTCCTGGATTAATTGCCTTATGACCCTTCCTTTGAATTCCCAGGGAACCGGTACTTCCCGCCTGTTTACAAAAAAAACCGGTATTTCTTCCATTAACCCGGACAGGGAAGTCTTATGCTCCATTACATATTTCAATACTCGAATCAAAGCAGAAAATACATCAATATTAAGGGGTGAAATTGTTTGCGGCTCTGAACTATTCACCAAGACCTGGTCAATAAAATCATTAAGGGCGGTTTTAGTACGTATAACTTTACCATGGTACTGCTGCGCCATCATTTCAATGGCTCTGGGGGCAGTTACCGGCACTACTACGGGTCCTCCATGTTCTTTCAGGATAATCAGGGAGAACAATGCGGTAAGCAAATCATCTTGAATTACCCGGCCTTTTTCATCAATCAAGACCAGGCAATCGGCATTTGGATCCAATACAACACCGGCATCGGAACCGCTTTTAACCACGCGTTCAGAAATATCAGGGAGGGCATCCTGGAGCGAGTGCCAGGTATGAAACCTGGTTCCGTCACCGTCAAAATCATATTTTTCCCAAGTTAGGTTCATTTCTTTGCCCACACCGTCAATAAACTTTTCCAGGTTAACCCGGTCGTAACAAATTAACAGTTTAAGCCCTGAATGCAGTTCTATTCCAGTATCGCCGCAAACTTCCTTAATGTAATTATCCTCCGTCCCGGAAACCTTTACCGGCGTTATAATCCTGTTTACCCCCGCTCTTAAGAAATCCTCCCGCGCCAAGGTATTTTCCATCTTTCGTTCCTGTCCCCTGGAGATATTTCCACCCCGGGAATTGGTAAAAACCATAACTATTTTATCCGGCGTATAAGGTGAAACCTTGACGTGCACACCGCCCTTGCAGCTTAAAGAACGCACGCCATAGCGGTGGGCCGGGGTTATACCGGTGCCGAGGTCCAATACTTCGGCACCGGCCGATTGCATACCCATAATCAGTGCTTCCTTAATCATAACCGAAGCAGTGTAATTATCGCTGCTCACAGCCAGTCGCGCACCCGCCCCGTTAACCGTACTGAAGGCCGTACCCACCCTGGAAGCGAATTCAGGAGTAATTTCTACATTCACCAACCCGCTTATTCCTTCCAAACCAAAGATTTTTTTAGGATAACAGGTGCCCCAAACCATGCTTCCCTGCACGATTGCCCCTGTTTCCACCAGTTTATTGGGCCAAAGCTTAACATCCGGTTTCAAGAGACTGTTCTCCCGGATAATGGAATCATCCCCGACTACCGCCCCTTCATATATCCCGGCCCCGGCCTGAACCCGGACCCGGCTGCCCACTACGGCACCCCGCAGGGCAGCACTGCTTCCGACATATACGTTGTTCCAGAGAACACTCCTTTTAAGTGAAGCATGATCGTGCACCAGGCAGCCTTTACCCAGCACCGTGTAGGGCTCGATCTTTGCCGCGGCACCCACCTGGCAGTTGGCACCGAGTAAAACCGGCCCGTTCACGCCGGCAGCAGGGTTGAGATAAATACCTTCCTCGGCCCAGACCCCCGGCATTATTTCCTTCCCCGGCATCCTGATTCCGACCTTGCCCGACAGCGCGTCCTGGTGGGCCTGCAAATACTGCTGCAAGTTGCCTATATCACACCAGTATCCGGATAAAACCAGCCCGAATAACGGTTTCTTCTCCCGCAGCAGCAACGGAAACAGGTCTTTACTGAAATCAAACTTCTGACCCGGTGCAAAATAGTCCAGTACCTCGGGTTCCAGCACATAAATACCTGTATTAACCGTATCGCTGAACACCTCGCCCCAACCCGGTTTTTCCAAAAAACGGGTAACCTTGCCGTCCTCTCCGGTAATAACCACTCCGTACTCCAGGGGACAATCCACCCTGGTCAGGACCAAAGTAGCCAGGGCACCCTGCTTTCTGTGAAATTCCAAGGCTCTGGACAAATCCAGGTCGGTCAGGGCATCCCCGCTGATCACTACAAACGTTTCATCCAGAAATCCGGCGGCATTTTTAACACTGCCGGCAGTACCAAGGGGTATTTCTTCAACGAAATATTGCAAATTGACCCCGTATTCATAACCGCTGCCGAAATAGTCCCTGATCGCTTGCGGTTGGTACTGCAGGGTAACACCGATATCATTAAACCCGTGTTTTGTTAAAAGATTTATAATATGGGTCATAATCGGCTTGTTCAAAACCGGAACCATGGGTTTCGGCCTGCCGCATGTAAGAGGCCTTAAGCGGGAGCCCTCGCCTCCTGCCATAATAATAGCCTTCACCAGCCTGACTCCTCCCTTAATTTCAAGATCATTTAAAATAAGTCTCAACTAGGAATATCTGGCACGCAAGCGGTTAAACCGCCCGAAAATGCTGTACTGTCTCTCGGTTGCCGACCAGGGTGTATTACGGTGTGCTTCCCACACTTCACGGTAAACCGAGACCGTCTGCCGGGCGATCTTCTTCCATTTGAAATCTTTTAAAATTCGCCTGTATGCGTTTTCCCGCAAGCTTTCCCCCAATTGAGGCTGTTTTAAAACGGCCAGTACGTTCTGGGCCAGGGAATGACTGTTTCCGGTATAAGATTTCAGCCCGTCCTCACCGTGCCTCACTATTTCACAGAAGCCCCCGGTATCGGCTACAACCACCGGAGTCCTGGCTGCCATGGCCTCAAGCGCCACAATACCGAAAGGTTCATAAAGACTTGGAAATACGGCCACATCCGCCCATCTGTAAAGGCTGTTTCTAACCTCCTCATTCATATAACCGGTAAAATACACTCTGTTTGAAATCCCCAGCACTGCTGCCTGATGTCTTAATCGCTCCATGTAGGGACCTTTCCCGCCGATAACAAATTTTGTTTGGGGGTGATACGCCAGAATTTCAGGGGCGGCGTCCAACAAGACCTGGACACCCTTTTCTCTTACCAGTCTACCGACATAAAAAACTATCTTTTCATCGGGAGCCGCGTAATCACTACGGCGGGTGGTCTTGCTCATGGCCTTAAAATTGTTGATGTCAACCCCGTTGGGAATGACGGTAATTTTATCAGCAGGCAACTGAAACACGTGTCTGATTTCCTTTTCCATGTATTGGCTGCAGCAGACCACCCGCCAGGCCTCGTAAGTAAGCCACCATTCGATATCACTGATATGTCTCTGGACATCGTTGTGCAGACCGTGATTACGGCCGTATTCCGTGGCATGGACGGTAACCACCAGGGGCAGCCGCCCGGCATGTTTAATGGCTCTGGCAGCATAGGCCACCAACCAGTCATGGGCATGCAGCAGATGAAAATCACCGCTGTTGACTAAAAGAGGCAGCGCCTTTTCCAACAAGGCAATATTGAACTGGACCACCCAGGTGACAAAATCCGGTGAAGACACCTGGTACGGCTCCACCCGGTGTACCTTTACACCGTTTACCTGCTCAAAAGACGGGGCCCCCGTTCCCCCGGAAGTAATTAAATGAACCTCCACTCCGTTTTCCGCCAGGGCCGTGGTCAGGTCATATACATGCTGAGCAAGGCCGCCAATGCTTTTGGGCGGATATTCCCAGGATAACATTAAAATTTTCACTAATTTATTGCCCCCCCTCAACGGTTGACCCTGTTTAATAAGTAATCCCCACCGGGGTGATGGCGGGGATGTTTAATAGCCTTTGCTCCCGTTATGAATTTCAAAACTCCAATTGGTTCCGTTGTTATTATCCCAGTTTCCTTCACTGTCTTTAAAACAAAAATTAAACCTTTCCTCATATTCCGGAACCTTAAAACTGCTTACCCATCCCCAACCTGTTTTCTGCATCCTGACGTCCGAAATATTATCCCACCTGTCATCCCTGCCGTGCCCGTAATGAAGGTATACTTTGATCCAACCTCCTTCAAGATAAACTTTTAAATATTGGCTTTTCACTAGTATGATTGCACAAAGACAGTTTTATGCAGAATAATAAAAATACATGATCAATAATGAGAAAAAGAAAAGAGGACCTTTCTTGCAAAAAATGTCCTCAAATTAAAGCATAAATTAAATTTTTTTACCAGAATTATTTATTACGCTCAAGGGCCTTGATAATGGCACCGGCCATTTCGCCGGTGCCGGCGCTGCCGCCCAAATCATATGTGAGGCTGCTCTTATTCGCCAATACTTTAAATACCGCAGCCGTAATCCGCTCTGCGGCTTCCCTTTCACCAAGGTATTCCAGCATCATCACTCCTGATAGAATGGTGGCCAACGGGTTAACCCGGTTTTTCCCCGCATGCTTGGGGGCACTGCCGTGAACCGGTTCGAAAACGGCTGCTTCCGCCCCTATATTTGCCCCGGGGGCAACACCCAGGCCGCCAACCAGGCCTGCACACAGATCCGACACGATATCCCCGTACAAATTCGGCAGAAGTAACACGTCGTATGCTTCAGGAGACTGCACCAGCTTCATACACATGGCGTCAACAATCATTTCCTCAAAGATAACGTCGGGATATGCTTTAGAAACCTCGCGCGCGCAATCAAGGAAAAGGCCGTCCGTCAGCTTCATAATATTGGCCTTATGCACCACGGTTACTTTTTTACGCCCCTGGCGGCGGGCCAGGTCAAATGCGTAGCCAGCAATCCGCCGGGAAGCTTCCCCGGTGATTATCTTGATACTTTCGGCAGCATCGTTACCCACCCGGTGTTCAATTCCGGCATACAGATCCTCGGTGTTTTCCCGCACCACGACCAAATCCACATCCCTGTAGCGGGTTTCAATTCCCGGAAGACTGCGGGCCGGGCGGACGTTGGCGTAGAGGTTCAGCTCCCGGCGCAGGGCCACGTTTATACTGCGAAACCCTTTTCCTACCGGGGTGGTCAGCGGTCCTTTAAGCGCTACTTTATTTTTTTTGATTAAATCAATCACCTGCCGGGGCAGAGGAGTACCGTATTGAGGGATTACCGCCTCGCCGGCATCAACCGTTTCCCACCGTATGCGCACCCCTGCAGCGTCGATAACCCGGCGGGCGGCTTCGGTAATTTCCGGACCGATCCCGTCACCCGGGATCAGGGTAATAGTGTGTGACATAACCGGCCTCCGTTATTTTTAATCCTACGAATAAGTCCCGTGGAAGACTCCTGGGGTTACTGTAAATTAAACCCGCCGTGCTTCCTGAAATGCGGCGCCAAACCGCCGTCGTTAAGTATTTTAAGCATCACCCCCGGCAGCGGCTTGACCGGGATATTGCTCCCCTTGGTTTTATTGGTAATTACCCCGGCCGCCAGGTCGATAAAAAGCTCATCACCGGGATCGATTTGATCCGTATCGCACTCTACAACGGGGAGTCCGGTATTGATTGCGTTACGATAGAAAATTCTGGCAAAAGACTTGGCCAGGACCGCACTTATTCCAGCGTGCTTGATGGCCAACGGAGCCTGCTCGCGTGAACTGCCGCAGCCAAAATTGGTACCGGCCACGACAAAATCCCCTGCGCTGACTTTCCGGTAAAATTGCGGATCCAGGTCTTCCATTACGTGTTTGGCCAGTTCTTTCATATCCAGGGTTTTAAATTTATATTTTCCCGAAATGATGTAGTCAGTATTCACATCATTGCCGAATTTATGGGATTTACCGCCAAATTTCAAAAAAAACACCTACTTTTTTAACAAGTTAATAATTAAGTACCCGGTACTTCCCGCGGATCGGTAATTTTCCCGGTCAGGGCACTGGCAGCCACGGTAGCGGGAGAAGCGAGGTAAATCTCTGCCTTGGAGTTACCCATGCGTCCCTTAAAATTACGGTTGGCGGTAGAAATGACCGTCTCACCATCGGACGGAACCCCGTTGTGGGTGCCCACACACGGGCCGCAGCCCGGCGTAACTATTGCCGCCCCGGCCTCCACCAGGGCCTGGATGAGCCCTTCGGCCATGGCATCCAGCAAAACCCGGCGGGAAGCAGGCGCTACGATCAGGCGGACATCCCGGTGAACCTTGCGGCCGCCCAGGATGCCGGCGGCAATGCGCAAGTCTTCCAGGCGCCCGTTAGTACAGGTGCCGAGCACCGCCTGCGCGACGGGGCGCCCGGCCACATCCTTCACCGGAGCCACGTTGTCCACCCGGTGCGGCCTGGCCACCTGAGGTTCAAGCCACGACACATCGTATTCCAACACCCGGGAGTACACCGCCCCGGTATCGGCGGATACCGGAGTGTACCTTTGATCAGAAAACCGGCGCAGCCAGGCCAGGGTTTTGTCGTCAGCCTCCATCAGTCCCGCCTTGGCCCCCATTTCTATCGCCATGTTCGCAACCGTAAAACGTGCTTCCTGGGACATTGCGGCTATAGCTTCGCCCGTATACTCGGCAGCCATATAAGTAGCCCCGTCGGCAGTAACGTCGCCAATTAAGTAGAGAATGAGATCTTTTGAGTAAACTCCGGACGGTAGGTTCCCGTTACAAACAAACTTAACGGTTTCGGGTACCTTAAACCACATCCGGCCCGATATCAGCCCTCCGGCCAAATCAGTGGAGCCGACCCCGGTGGAAAAAGCATTCAGGGCACCGTAAGTACAGGTGTGCGAATCGGCGCCGATTACCAGGCTGCCCGGTCCGACCCGGCCGCTTTCGGGAAGAAGCTGGTGGCAGACCCCTTCTCCCACATCGTAGAGACGAAAATCCTTTTCCGCGGCAAATTCCCGCATCAGCTGGTGCAGGGAAGAAACCCCTTCATTAGGGCTGGGAGCACTATGATCTATGACCAGGGCCACACGGTCCCGGTCAAAAACTTCCTTCCCGCCCATTTCATTGAAAGCCCTGATGGCGAGAGGAGCGGTACCGTCCTGGCCCATTACATAATCCACCCGGGCTACTACAATATCGCCGGCATGCACTTCCTTACCGCTGTGACCGGAAATGATTTTCTCAATAATAGTTTGTCCCAACCTAATCCCTCTTTCCAAACAAATCTTCGTAAATATATACCAATTCCTTGTCAAACAACGGGCGTTTTAGAGAAACCGTAGTGGAACGCACTTTGGACAGCAGTTCCCGGGCCTGAAGGTCGGTCAAAAACCTGCCGAACTCGGCAAACTTGGCTTTTAGCGCCGCTGTACCTGAATGCTTGCCGATAACGATCTGGCGCTGCAGCCCGACCTCTTCCGGGTGGAAGGCTTCATAGGTCATCGGATGCTTTTGAACCCCGTCGGCATGAATGCCGGATTCATGCGCAAACATATTTGACCCCACGATGGCTTTCCATGCCGGAAGCTCCCTGCCCGAAGCCGTAGACACATATTCCGCCAGTTCCAAGAACATCCCGGTCTTAAATTTTAAATCAATTTTATGCAAGTGCTTTAAGGCCATAACCACCTCTTCCAGCGCCGCATTGCCTGCCCGCTCACCCAGGCCGATCACGGTTACTCCCACATATTTGGCACCGGCCTTAATACCCGCCAGAGCATTGGCGGTAGCCATTCCAAAGTCATTATGGGTATGCATCTCGATATCAATGTTTACCGCATCTATTATTTGCCTAATCCGGTCATAAACGGTAAACGGGTCCATAATGCCAACGGTGTCACAATAACGGAGACGGTCGGCTCCCGCGTCCCTGGCCGCCCGGGCAAACTCCGTTAAAAACTTCATGTCGCTGCGGGAAGCGTCTTCCGCGTTGACGGAAACTTGCAGCCCTTCTTTTTTAGCAAATTCAACCGCCTTAACCATTTGTTCCACAACCTGTTCCCGTGACGTTCCCAGTTTATGCTTGATGTGGATGTCGGAAGTAGAAATAGATATGGCCACGGCATCAACGCCGCAATCAAGTGAAGCTTCAATATCTTTGGTCACCGGGCGGTTCCAGCCCATAATGCTGGCCTTAAACCCGGCACGGCAAATATCCCTGACTGCTTCCTTCTCATCGCCGCCCATAACCGGAACCCCGGCCTCAATCTGGTGCACGCCGATTTCGTCGAGAAGTTTTGCTATCCGTACCTTTTCCTTATTGGCAAAAACTACCCCCGCCGTCTGCTCCCCGTCCCTTAAAGTTGTATCCACAATGATAATTTCGTTGCCTGCCACGATTAAACCACCTCTTTTAATCATAATTTATACCGGTAATTATTCTTTAAAAACGCGGAGGCACCATTGACTCCTAAAAACACAGCTCAAAAAAATATTATCATAATTCTTTTTTACTTAAAAGCCCGCCCGGCAGTTATATTGTATACTTTCCCAAATGCAAAAAGAGGCTCTTTTGGAGCCCCTTTCCTTAAAGCCTTTCTTTTAAAAGTTTGTTTACCATTTTCGGATTCGCCTTTCCCCTGGTCGCCTTCATAACCTGGCCCACCAGGAAACCCAGGGCGCGGTCCTTACCGGCACGATAATCCGCCACCGATTGCGGATTTTTTTCCAAAACTTCGTTCACGACGGCCGCTATGGCACCTTCGTCGCTGATTTGGACCAGACCCCGCTCCTTGACCACCGTTTCAGCATCCTTGCCGGTGGCAAACATCTCGTCAAACACCTTCTTGGCAATCTTACCGCTGATAGTGCCCTCATCTATCAACCGCAGCAAGGAGGCCAGTTGCCCAGGAGCAACCGGACAGCCGGTGATCTCGACATTGTTGGCGTTAAGCAGCCTGGTAAGATCGCCCATAACCCAGTTGCTCACTGCCTTGGGATTGGGGCAGGCCGTAACACATTGCTCGAAATAGTCCGCCAGTTCCTTGGTATTGGTCAGCACCCCGGCATCATAATCCGGCAGGCCGTATTCTCTTACGTAACGATTGCGCCGTTCTTCGGGAAGTTCCGGCAGGGAGTTGCGGATATCCTCCACCCAGTCCTTTTTAATAACCATGGGTACCAGGTCCGGGTCGGGCAAGTAACGGTAATCGTGCGCATACTCTTTACTGCGCAGGGAAAGGGTGACGCCCTGTCCCTCATCCCAGGTCCTGGTCTCCTGGACGATGCGGCCGCCTTCCTCCAGTACATCTTTCTGGCGCTCGATTTCATAGGCAAGGGCTTTCTGGAGGGCCTTAAAGGAGTTCAGGTTTTTAATCTCTGTTTTAGTTCCGAATGCGCCGCTTCCCACGGGGCGGATGGAAATATTGGCATCACAGCGCAGGCTGCCCTCTTCCATTTTACAGTCGGAAACCCCCGTATACTGAATAATTGCTTTCAATTTTTCCATGTACCGGCGCGCCTCTTCCGGCGAGCGCAATTCCGGTTCGGAAACGATTTCGATCAGGGGCACACCGGCCCGGTTATAATCTACCAGGGAAAAAGGTGTGGTGGTAATAGTCCCCTGGTGCACCAGCTTACCCGTATCTTCTTCCATGTGCAGCCGGGTAATCCCAATTTTTTTAGCTTCACCGCCCTCACCTATTTCCAGGCTGCCGTGTTCCGCTATGGGCAGATCGTATTGCGAGATCTGGTAATTCTTCGGCATGTCCGGATAATAGTAGTTTTTTCTGTCGAACTTGGAAAACTCCGCTATTTGACAGTTCAATGCCAGGGCGACGCGTATCGCGTATTCCACTACCGTCTTGTTGACTACGGGAAGCACCCCGGGCAGGCCCAGACAAACCGGACATACGTGAGTATTGGGGGCTCCGCCGAATTCAGTGGTGGAATCACAAAATATTTTAGACCTGGTTTTGAGTTCTACGTGTACCTCCAGACCGATAACGGCTTCGTACCGGGCCAAAGCAACCCCTCCTAAATAAAAATATTTATATTAATAAAACTAAATTTCCGGGTGCCGCTTATGATAATCAGTATTTTGTTCAAAAGTATAAGCTACCCTGAGGAGAGTTCCCTCGTCGAAATATTTCCCCATCAACTGCAGCCCTACCGGCATCCCGTCTACAAAACCGCAGGGAAGGGAAATTCCCGGTATCCCCGCCAGGTTCACCGATATAGTACAAATATCCGACAGGTACATCTTGAGCGGGTCGTCCACTTTTTCCCCGAAACGAAATGCCGGGGTGGGCGTTGTCGGGGAAAGAAGCAGATCGTATTTTTCAAGAGCCCGTTCAAAGTCTTCCTTAATAAGAGTACGGACTTTTAAAGCCTTAAGATAATATGCGTCGTAATAACCGGCGGAAAGACCGTAAGTTCCCAGCATAATTCTCCGTTTGACTTCCGAACCGAAAGCCTCACTGCGGGTCTTGATAAACATGTCGGCCACATCTTCCGCTGCCGCCGCCCGGTAGCCGTAACGCACCCCGTCATAGCGGGCCAGGTTTGAGCTGGCCTCTGCCGGAGCAATCAGATAATATGCAGAAAGAGCGTATTTATTGTGGGGAAGATTCGTGTATTCCACCGTTGCACCCAGATTCTCCAGGAGCGTCATGGCACTTTCCACAGACGCACGCATACCAGGGTCAATCCCTTCGGCCATAAATTCCTCCGGCACCCCTATTTTCAGTCCACGCACGTCTTCATTTAAGAAGCCGGTGTAGTCCGGCACGGCAAAATCAGCCGACGTGGAATCCTTGGGGTCATGCCCGCAAATAACATTGAGCATTAAGGCACAATCAGTAACGTCCCTGGCTAAGGGTCCGATCTGGTCCAGGGAAGAGGCAAAGGCAATCAGGCCGTAACGGGAAACCGCTCCATAGGTGGGTTTCATACCTACCACCCCGCAAAAAGCCGCCGGCTGGCGAATGGAACCGCCTGTATCCGAACCCAGCGCGCAAATAACTTCACCGGCTGAAACCGCCGCTGCGGATCCCCCGCTCGACCCGCCGGGTACCCTTCCGGTATCCCACGGATTATGCGTGGTTAAAAAAGCGGAATTTTCGGTGGAAGACCCCATGGCAAATTCATCCATATTAGTTTTGCCGGTCAAAACGGCTCCCGCCGCGTCAAGCTTATTTACAACGGTAGCACTGTAAGGCGGGATAAAACCGGATAAGATCCTGGAACCGGCGGTAGTACTAATACCGTTGGTACAGATGTTATCCTTTATTGCCACCGGGATTCCCGAAAGAGGTGCTATTTTTTCACCGTTTTTAATCTGCCTGTCCACCGCCAGGGCCCGCTCCAGGGCATATTCCTTCGTCCGGCATATATAAGCGCCTATTTTATCCTCTACCGCTTCTATCCTGTCAAATACGGCTTTATTTAACTCCTCGGCAGATATTTCCTTATTTGACAAAAGTCCGTGGAGTTCATGGGCCGTCAGCCGGAAAAGCTGCAATTTTATCGCCTCCTAAATAATTGCCTGAATTTATAATTATACGATCTTCGGTACCTTGAAGTAGTCTTCTTCCCGGTCCGGGCAATTGGCCAGGACCTCCTCGCCGGACATGTGCTGCCCCACCCAGTCTTCCCGGAAGACATTTTTTAAAGGCAGCACATGAGCCGTCGGCTGTACCTTGCCGGTATCCAACTGCTGCAGGGATTGAAAATGCTCCAGGATATCGTTGAGCTGCCTGGTATAAATTTCTTTTTCTTCCCCGGTCAGCTCCAGCCGGCCCAAATATGCCACGTGTTCCACATCTTTTTTGGTAATCATTATTTCACCCACTTTTTAAAAATAATAAGATTAATGAATTATTTTAGCCCGATATAAATTTTATTAATCATACCCGGTATTTTGGGTTTAAGGTTAAGTATAGTTTCTTATAACCAGTTCTGTAACCGGCCCGCGCCTGCCGGCAAGACAGTTAATCGCCCTGCGGGCATAAACCACCCGCAGGTCATAACCCCTGTAGAGCTCTTTGATAAAGGAAGTATCGGAATTACTGAGCATCACCCAACAACCTTTTTCATGCAACCGGTTAAACACCTTGGCCAACCGGCGCTGTTCTTCCTCACCGAACGCGTCGGCAGTATAACCGGTAAAACCGGCTGTTTTTGACAAAGGGTGGTAGGGCGGGTCAAGATATACAAAAGTCCGCGGTTGTATGTATTCCAGGACCATGCTGAAGTCACCCGGGATAAGCACGGCTTGCTGCAATGCCGTGCTCACGCACCGAAGATTTTCCCGGTCCACTAGCTTAGGATTTTTGTACCGTCCGAAAGGTACATTATACCTGCCTTTTTTATTAACTCGCCAGAGGCCGTTATAGCCCGTTTTGTTAAGGTAAAGAAACCTTGATGCCCGGCTTACGCGATCCATTTGCAGCGGGTCAAGGGCACGGATGTCATAATAATACCGGGCAGTATTCCGGTGTTTTTCAACGTCGGCCAACAGGTCGTCCAGTTGCTCACGGACAACTTGATAAAAATTAATTAATTCGGCATTACTGTCGATTAGAACGGCCCTGGAGGGCCTCAGGTGGAAAAACACCGCACTTCCACCTGCAAAAGGCTCAATATAAAGATCATACTTTTCGGGAAACAGTGGCATAAATTGTGTCATAAGCCGGCTTTTGCCTCCCGCCCACTTTACCGGAGGTCTAGGGAGGTTCCCTAAACCTGAAACAGTAATCTGCGGCATGTTATGCTTCCCCTCCAGACTAAGGCTGCTTTTTTCGTCTAAAGTTTTTTCATTCGCCATGGAACAACATTTTCCTTTATTAAACCCCGGTCAACTCCTTAAACTCCTTTTCGTCCAGTATGTTTATGCCCAGAGAAACGGCTTTGTCGTATTTGGAACCCGGGTTTTGCCCAACCACGACGTAATCCGTGGCGCGGCTGACACCGGAGGAAACTTTTCCTCCCAGTCTCTCCACCAGTTCCTTTGCTTCCCGGCGGCTGAAGCCGGCAAGGGTGCCCGTGATGACAAAGGTTTTTCCGGTCAAAAGGTCACTTTCTTTCCGGGCTTCTTTCTCCCTGGGGTCGACTCCCGCCCCGGCCAGTTTTTCAATTACGCGGCGGTTCCGTTGATCGGCAAAGAAAGCCGCGATGCTTGAAGCAATCTTGGGTCCGATTTCCGGCAGGTTTACCAGCTCATCCTCTCCAGCATTCACCAGTGCTTCCAGGGAACCGTAATGCCCGGCCAGAATTCCGGCCGAGCGTTCGCCCACGTGACGGATGCCCAGCGCAAAGATCAGCCTGGCCAGGGAATTCTTTTTGCTTTCCTCAATTGCCCCGAGCAGTTTCCGGGCAGATTTGGCTCCCAGGCGCTCCAGGGCAGCCAGATCCTCATAACGCAGGTGGTATAAATCCGCCGGATCCCGTACCAAACCGGCCGCAAGGAGCTGGGCGGTCACCGCCGGCCCCAGGCCGGTGATATCCATGGCATTGCGGGAAGCAAAGTGGATTAAACTCTCGTGCAGCTTGGCCGGGCAGGCCAAGCCGGTACAGCGGGCAGCCGCTTCGCCTTCGGCACGCACCACCAGCGAACCGCAGGAAGGACACTCTGAAGGCATGGACCAGACCGCCTCCGTGCCGGTCCTTTCCTCCGGCAGGACGGATATTACTTCAGGAATAATATCCCCTGCTTTCTGCACCAGCACTTTATCCCCGATCCGGATATCTTTCTCCCGGATCAAATCCTCGTTATGTAAAGTAGCCCTGCTCACGGTCGTACCGGCCAACCGCACCGGTTCCAGTTCCGCGGTCGGAGTCAGCACCCCGGTGCGCCCCACGCGAACGGAAATATCTTTCACGCCGGTAACCGCTTGTTCGGGCGGAAACTTGAAAGCTATCGCCCAACGCGGGCTTTTTATGGTGGCGCCCAACCTTCTTTGCTGGGACAAAGAATTTACCTTTATTACCAGCCCGTCTACGGCATAAGACAATGCGAACCGGCGCAACTGCCACTCCCGGCAATAGGGAATCAGTTCGGCCATATCGTCAAAAAGCCGGAACCGGGGGTTTACTTTAAACCCCAGTTCTTTCAGTAACTGCAGCACTTCTGCGTGCCCCACAACTTCTATCCCTGCACTGTACCCGATACCGTACACAAAAAGCCCGAGCTGCCGGGAGGCAGTAACTTTGGGATCCAGCTGGCGCAAGGTTCCGGCGGCGGCATTACGCGGGTTGGCAAAAAGAGGTTCTCCCGCCTCTTCCCTGGCTCCGTTCAAGCGGGAAAAAGCTTCCTTGGACATATAAGCTTCTCCCCTGACTTCTAAACCCGGCACGGGCCGGTTCAACCTTAAAGGAACGCTTCTGATAGTTCTTAAATTTTTTGTAATGTCCTCACCGGCTTCACCGTCACCCCGGGTGGCTCCTCTCACCAGCAGGCCGTTTTCGTAATAGAGGGAAACGGCAAGGCCGTCGATCTTAGGCTCGACGACGTATGAGACTTCTTCTCCCGGAAGCGCCTGCCGCACGCGCCGGTCGAAATCACGTAATTCTTTTTCATCAAACGCATTGGACAGGCTCAACATGGGCGTGAAGTGACGCACGGACGTAAAACCTTCCCTGGTTTTGCCGCCGACTCTCCGGGTCGGCGAATAAGGAGTTACCAGGGCGGGATAGTTCTGCTCAAGCTCCTCAAGCTCGCGCATCATTTTATCGTACTGCGCGTCGGAGACGACCGGGTTGTCCAATACATAGTAATGGTAGTTATGCCTTTCTATTTCTTTACGCAGTTGTTCGGCCCGCTCCCGGGCCTGTTCCTGATTATGGGGCAATCCTATCACCTCCTCCTGATAAGGGATTTACGATGCTAATCACCGAACGCGGACAGTACCGGCACTAGGCAAACATTGACGCGGCAAACTTAATTAGATAAGCTGCCGGCAAAAAAATCAGCTGGGCAAAAAACGTACCCAAAAGCCTCGTGACCGCAAGATAAAGCGCCATCTGCTTGACATCGTTTTCACTTCGGTCTCCCCGCACGGCCTGGTCCGTAATGGAGGCCGCGGTAGGCTCCACTACCGTTGCCGCAAGGATGGTGGCTACACCGTTGACAACTGCCGAAAGCGATGCTGCGGTGGTGCGGAAATCAGGATACAGCGCCCCGGCATAAAGAGCAGAAAGCACCCCGGTGGTATAAATCCCGGATACAATCAGGTTTAAAAACAGAAAAGTTTTGGGAATGGATATTTTTTTGGCTACCGTAAGGTTAAAAGTCTTTTTCCGGGGCAGGTATAGCCGCCCGGTCAGTTTAAATACCCTGCGGGGCGAAAAAAGCACCATCCCGACCATCCGGGGAACCGACCCGGTTTCTTCAAAAAGAAAGATCGCCCGGACAAAAATATTAACGAAAGCCGGTATCAAAAATGCGCCTACAACGGTCCCCAGCGAGGCGGCCAAAATTACCAGCCTGATATTATGGTCCAACAATCCCAGCTGGACCTGGTAAGCCGGATAGTGTAAAAGCTGCCCCGGGGGGATCATGCCGCCGGACAGCTCCTGGCCGGTTTTTATTGCCTGTTCCACGATGGAAGCAAGTAAAAAGCCCTGGATGCTGTTGGCAGTGCTGGCCAGGAGAAAGACAACGTTAAAGAGGGAAAAAGCGGTTGCCAACCGTCCGGTGCGTACCCCTGAGATACGCACCGCGTAAATCAGGGTGTTGATAAAATGGATCACTGCCGTCAGCACGGCCACTATCAGGAGACGTTCCATAAATCCTCCGGGGCTTTACCTTCTATTATTTCCAAAAACGGCGGCGGGGAATCCGGCTAGGTCACCTTTTCCAACGGTGCGTACCTGGCCAGGAGCACTTTTATTCCCCGCTCCGGAAAAGCCACCTTGAGCTCGGCGTCAGCACCACTGCCCTTTACGCCCACGATGACACCGACGCCCCACTTGCCGTGACTGACCTTGTCACCGAGAACGAACCGGTCCTCTTTTTCTACGGGAGTATTCCTTTCCGGCGTGCTCTCAATCAAGTCACCGTTGCTGACCAGGTGCGGGGGGATTTCTTCCAGAAAGCGGGAAGGCGGGTTATAACGCTGGTTTCCATAAAGGGTACGCCGCCAGCAGTTAGTGAGATAAACCCTCTCCTTGGCCCTGGTTACACCTACGTAACAAAGCCGGCGTTCCTCCTCCAGCTCGCCCGGTTCCATTAAAGAACGTGCGTGAGGGAAAACCCCCTCCTCCATGCCGGTCAGAAAAACCACCGGAAATTCCAAACCCTTGGCACTGTGCAGGGTCATCAGGGCCACCTGATCGGTATCCCCGTCATACCGGTCCAGATCTGTCACCAGCGCGATATTCTCCAGAAAACTTCTTAAACCTTTTTCTTCGGCCTGCCGGTCAAAATCGCCGGTCACGGAAAGGAACTCTTCCAGGTTCTCGATCCTGGTACGCGCCTCCACCGTTTTTTCAGCCACCAGTTCCTGCAGGTAACCGGTTTGTTCCAGCACCGTTCTGGTCAGTGAGGTGACACTGGAATGAGATGCTGCTTCCGAAAACTCTATCAGCATCCTTCCCAGGGCGGCACCTCCGGCCCTGACCTTGGCTGATAAACCGGAGATTTCCACCGCTCTTGCCATCGCCTCAACCGGGCTGATCCCGCGCTCCCCGGCAAAGGCAAAAATTTTTTTCAAGGAGGCACTCCCGATCCCCCTCCTGGGAACGTTGGCAATTCTGGCCAGGCCCAGGGCGTCGCTATGATTAAGAATTAGCCTGAGATAGGCAATGATATCCTTGATTTCTTTACGCTCGTAAAATTTTAAACCGCCTATGATCGTATATGGTATCCCCCCGCGCATAAACGTCTCCTCAATCACACGGGACTGGGCATGGGTACGGTAAAGAACGGCAAAATCCCGGTAGGGCCGGTTTTCAATTTCTTTTAAGCGGAAAATACTTCCGGCCACAAATCCGGCCTCGTCGTGTTCATTCTCGCAATAATGATTAACCAGGGGAGTGCCGGGGTCCGCCGCCGTCCAAAGCCGTTTTTCTTTCCGGTTGTGGTTGTTTTTGATGATATAATTGGCCGCTTCCAAAATAATACCGGTAGAACGATAATTCTGTTCCAGCTTGACCACACAGGCATCGGAATAATCTTTTTCAAATTTCATGATGTTACTGATGTCCGCACCCCGCCAACCATAGATGCCCTGGTCGGGGTCCCCCACCGCAAATAAATTCCTGTGCACTCCGGCCAACAGGTTTACCAAAACGTACTGGGCATGGTTAGTATCCTGATATTCATCTACCAGGATATAGCGAAAACGATCCCGGTAGTAAGACAAAACTTGCGGGTATTCCTGGAAAAGCCGGACGGTAAGGATAATCAAGTCATCGAAATCGACGGCGTTATTACGCTGTAACCTGTCCTGATAAAGCCGGTATACCTCAGAAACTGTCCGGCTGAAATTATCATCAGCATTGCGCTGGAAACCAGCTGCGTCCAACAGCTGGTTTTTGGCCTGGGAGATGGTCCAAGCTACCGCCCGGGGCGGGTATTTTTTCTCGTCGATTTCCAATTCCTTCAGGCAATCCTTAACCACGGTCAACTGGTCCCCGGCATCGTAAACAATAAAATTCCGGTCCCGCCCGTAGAAAGCCGTTTGTCTCCTTAAGATCCGGAGACCGGCGGCATGAAAAGTACAGATCCAAAGGTCCCGCACTTCTTCCGGAACCAGCTCCTCCACTCGCTCCCGCATTTCACGGGCTGCTTTATTGGTAAAAGTAATCGCCAAAATATTGTAGGGTGAAATATTACGTTCCTTTAAAAGATATGCTATCCGCCTCGTCAATACACTTGTCTTGCCACTACCCGCCCCCGCGAGAACCAAAAGCGGACCGTCGCCATAGGTTACGGCCTTAATCTGGGCAGGGTTCAACCGGTCTAAGATAACCAAATCAAGTCCTCCTGATTTATAATACTGCAATATTAATATATTATAGGTTCTAAGTAAGAAGCGCAAATCCTTCATTTATTACCTGCACTGCAAAACCGCCCGGGTTTTTCGGGCGGTTTACGCGTTATCTGTCTCCTGCGTTTTTTCTGCCGGACATTATTTCCGGGTGCTTTGCGGTTAAGAATTATTTCCGTAGACCTTTTCAGGATCAAACAGTTTCTCCCCGACCACCGTTACACGGGCGTCTTTTTCCAAGCGATAGTGAAAACAGGAATAATAGCCCTCATGGCAGGCCGCCCCGGTCTGGACCACCTTCACGAGTAAGGTGTCCCGGTCGCAATCATAAAAAATCTCCTTAACGCGCTGGACATTGCCGCTGGTACCCCCTTTGTGCCAGAAAACCTTCCTGCTGCGGCTCCAAAACCAGGTTTCTCCTGAAACCAGGGTTTTTTCCAGGGACTCCCGGTTCATATAGGCCAGCATTAAAACAGTACCGTTTTCGACATCCTGTACTATAGCAGGAATCAATCCCGCCTCGTTATATTTTAAACTACCTAAATCAAAAGACATAAATTTACCCCCGTAATAAAACAGTTAAATATATACAACCCGACTAAATTCTTACTGCTACACCCTTGGAATATAGATATTCCTTTGTTTCCCGAATGGAATATGCACCGAAATGGAAAATTGACGCAGCAAGGGCGGCATCGGCTTCTCCCGCAGTCAGTCCTTCCCGCATGTGTTCCAAATTTCCCACCCCGCCGGAAGCAATAACCGGAATTTTCACCGCCCCGGCTATCGCCCGGGTCAGGGGTATATCGTACCCGTCCTTAGTACCGTCGCGGTCCATACTGGTCAGTAAGATCTCCCCGGCTCCCAGGTCCTGCACCTTTTGCGCCCACTTCACCGCATCAAGTCCGGTAGGAGTGCGCCCCCCGTGAATGTATACTTCCCATTTACCGGACCCGCACTGGCGGGCGTCTATGGCTACGGCGATGCATTGGCTGCCGAACCTGAGGGCAGCCTCAGCTACCAGTTCCGGATTTTTCACGGCGGCGGTATTGACCGAAACCTTATCCGCACCTGCCGTGAGGATGGTACGAATATCCTCCAGTGTGCCGATCCCCCCCCCGACGGTATACGGTATAAACACCTCCGCAGCAGTACGGTAAACCATATCTACAGTAGTTTTACGGTCTTCCGCTGACGCGGTGATATCCAGGAAAACCAGCTCGTCCGCTCCCTCCCGGTCGTAAAAAGCGGCAAGTTCGACCGGATCCCCGGCATCCCTGAGGTCAACAAAGTTGGTCCCTTTGACCACCCTGCCGCGAGCTACATCCAGGCAAGGAATAATTCTTTTCTGCAGCATTTAAAATACCTCCGTTTACCCACAGGCACCCGGGGAATCGCCGGCTATTTCCAAAGCTTCACTCATGGTAACGGTCCCGGCATAGAGCGCTTTCCCCAGTATTACCGAATCCACTCCCAGTGGTTCCAACTTTTTCAGCGCCCTCAGATCATCCGTAGTAGACACCCCCCCGGAAGCGATAACCTTTAAGCCGGTGGCCCCGGCAAGCTCACCGGTAGCTTCAAGGTTAGGTCCTTTAAGAGTGCCGTCCTTCCTGATATCAGTAAACACAACTCGCTTCACGCCTAAACTTTTTACTTCCAGGGCCAATTCAACCGTATTTTTATCTACCGTCATACCCCAACCTTCTATAGCAACCCGCCCGTTCCGGCCGTCAATACCCACAAGCACAGCATCCCCGTATTTGCTGCAGGCATCAGCAACCAGCTGCGGTTCTAAAATAGCTGCCGTACCCAGGATCACCCTTGCCGCACCCAATTCCAAAAGGTGTTCCACTGCTTTCATATTTCTGATGCCCCCGCCTATCTGCACCGGTATATTAACAGTAGCAAGAATTTGGCTGATTACATCCAGATTTTTGGGGGCACCTGAGAAAGCACCGTCCAGATCCACCAGGTGCAACATCCGGGCTCCCTGTTCCTGCCACAGCACGGCCATAGCTACCGGGTCATCTGAATAAACGGTCTCCTGTTCCAAGCGTCCCTCCACCAGACGCACGCATTTACCTTCCCGCAAATCAATGGCCGGGATTACTAACATTATTTACCACTCTCCCGAAGTTTTCTAATATCTTCAGTCCCAGGACACTGCTTTTTTCGGGATGGAACTGGATGCCAAAAACCCTGCCCCTTCCAACCACCGAAGCAAAGCTTATCCCGTATTCCGTCTGCGCCAGAATAAGCCCGGTTTGAGAAGGTTGCACCACATAAGAATGTACAAAATAAAAGGAAGAGAGATCAGGTATCCCTTCCAGCAGCGGGTTAGGCTGTTTAATTTTAATCTGGTTCCAACCCATATGAGGAACTTTCAGGTCGTCGGGAAGACGGCGCACGCACCCGGGAAATACATCCAAGCCTTTAGTATAAACCCACTCTTCGCTGGCTTCAAAAAGAAGCTGCTGGCCGAGGCAAATACCCAGAAACGGCTTTCCCGCCTTGACAGCCCGTTGAATGGCGCGGTCCAGGCCGGCGGCACGCAGGTTGGTCATGGCATCGCCAAAAGCCCCCACCCCCGGGAGCACCACGCCCCAAGCCCGGTCCAGAAGACCGGAATCCGCTGTCACCACGCATTCCACGCCAACCTTTTCAAAACCTTTCTGAACACTCCGCAGGTTCCCCATGCCGTAATCAATAACAGCTATCATTTCACCCTCGCTTGTATAATGTGTTAAATCAAAGTTCCCTTGGTGGAAGGTATTCCTTCCCGCCCGCCCTTGGCAACCGCCTCTTTTAAGGAACAGGCCAGGGCTTTGAAAATAGCTTCGATGATATGGTGCGTGTTTTTACCTGCCAAAAGACGTACATGCAGGTTCAATTCCCCGTTAATTGCCACGGCCCGCAAAAACTCCTCTACCAGCTCCGTATCAAAGTCACCTACCCGCGGCGAGGGCATTGGGGCATCAAAGGCCAGGAAACCCCGGCCGCCCAAATCCACGGCCACCAGTGCCAGGGCCTCGTCCATCGGAACGACGGCATGTCCGAAACGATTAATGCCGGTCTTATCGCCAAGCGACTTTTTAATTGCCTGCCCCAGGCATATACCCGCGTCCTCTACAGTATGGTGGCCGTCAACAGCCAAATCCCCCCGGGCGGTTAACTCCAGGTTGACATAAGAATGCTTGGCTAACAGCTGGACCATATGGTCGAAAAAAGGTATCCCGGTGTGTATCCAGTAAATCCCTTCTCCGTCCAGGTCTAAAGTAACGTTAATTTCAGTTTCTTTGGTTTTTCGGGTGACATAACTTTCGCGCTCGGACACATTCATCACTCCTGTTAAAATTTATTTTAACTGCCTGGTCGTGCATTTGAATCTGTTTTACTAGTTTAAAACTTCACCCAGCTTTTCAATAAATATGCCGTTTTCTTCCGGCGTACCCACCGAAACCCGCAGGCAGCGTGAAAGTGCCGGACTGCTAATATTCCGGACCAAAACGCCGCGTTCCAGCAGGCCGAAATAAACCTCTTCCGCCGGCAGGGAAGTACGGAATAAGATAAAATTAGCCTGTGAAGGAAATGCTTCCACACCGCGTAGTGAAGATAATTCTTTAAACAGCCGGTCTCTTTCTTTCAATATCAGCTCGATCCTTTTCCTGAAAGGAGCCGGGTTTTCTAAAACCAACCGGGCGGAAACCTGGGAGAAAGCGTTCAGGTTGAACGGCTGCTTTACCTTTAAAAGCTCTTTTATTATTGACCGGCCGGCCAAAAGGTACCCCACTCTTAACCCGGCCATGCCAAAGGCCTTGGAAAAAGTACGCAACACAATCAAATTCGGATACCGGTTCAGCAGGGGGATACACGATTCCCCTCCGAATTCTCCGTAAGCCTCGTCTACCACTACTATCGCATCCGTATTCCTGATGACCGCTTCAGTTGTTTCACGCGGCACGGCATTACCGGTGGGATTGTTAGGAGTACAGATAAACACAAGCTTGATCCCGTTCCCGGCAGTCACTTTTTTTAAAGATTTTACGTCAATGCTGAAATCATCCAAACGGGGGATCTCCACCAATTCACCGGCTGCAATCCGGCCTTGTATTTCATACATGACAAAGGTGGGAGTTGTAACGGCAAACTTTTCCCCCGCGGCAAAAGTCAGAACAATATTTAATATCAATTCATCGGAGCCGTTCCCGACCATAATGTTTTCCGGACCGGCCCCGGTATAGGCAGCGATACTTTCCCTCAGTTTCTGCGCCATTGCATCCGGATAGCGACTTAAATTCAGAGTACCCAACTCATCAGTAATTTTAGCCATTACCTCAGGAGGAAATCCGTAAGGATTTTCATTGGCATCGAGCTTTATCAAATCCGGATAAAAAGGAGCGTCATACGGGCTCAAGGTCCGTATATCTTCCCTGGCCAGCTTTGCTGCATCAAACAATGTATTCATTCTATGCCTACCCTCGATTCCCTTTTTTTGTTCATTTTTTTTCAATCTGATCCGGACTGCGTTTGCGTGCGCTTCAAGTCCCTCCACTGCAGCCATTTTTATTACCGCATCCCCCGTTTTGGCAAGGGCCGTGTCCGTATATGCAATCAAACTGCTTTTTTTGAGAAAGGAATCAACGCCCAGGGGAGAATAAAACCTCGCCGTTCCGCCGGTGGGCAGGATATGATTAGGCCCGGCCAGGTAATCGCCCACCGGTTCCGGGGAGTGGCTGCCCACAAATACGGCTCCGGCGTTTTCCACCCGGGAAAGCCAGCGCAAAGGTTCCTCCAGCATTAATTCCAGGTGTTCCGGAGCAAACCGGTTCGACAGGTCGAATGCTTCAGCAATACTTCCGGTTATCACTATGGCGCCGTAGTTACCCAGGGATCGCTCCAGGATATCCTTTCGCAGAAGCAGGGAAGCCTGACCCGCCACTTCTTCCTGTACCCTGAAGGCAAGTTCCCGGCTGGGAGTGAGCAGCACCGGTGCCGCCATTTCGTCGTGCTCGGCCTGTGAAAGTAAGTCGGCAGCAATAAAAGCCGGTTCGGCGGTTTCATCTGCAATGATCAGGATCTCACTGGGACCGGCAATCATGTCGATATCTACCCGGCCGTATACCTGTTGCTTGGCAAGGACGACATAAATGTTCCCCGGCCCGGTGATCTTGTCCACCCTTGGCACGGTGGAAGTACCGTAAGCCAGGGCGGCTACGGCCTGTGCCCCGCCTATTTTATAGATTTCATGCACCCCCGCCTCTGCAGCAGCCACCAGTACCTGGGAACTCACCGAACCATCGGGAGCAGGAGGCGTAACCATGGCAACTTCTTTCACTCCGGCCACCTTGGCCGGAACGGCGTTCATCAAAACGGAGGAGGGATAAGACGCCTTGCCGCCCGGGACGTACATGCCCACACGATGCAGCGGTCTGACCAGTTGGCCCAGGACGGACCCTGATTCGTCCGACTCAAACCATGAATACTGCAACTGCCTGCGGTGAAAAGCGGTAATATTCCGCAGGGCCAAGTGTAGCGCGTCCAAAAATTTTTCGTCTGTATTTTTATAGGCATCCTTGATCTCCGCAGCGGTTACTTTCAAACCGGCCGGACCAAGCCTGACGCCGTTAAAACGGGCGGTAAAATCACAAACGGCCTCGTCCCCTTTTTCCCGCACCGATGCCAGGATCTGTGCCACCCGGTCCTTAATCAACTCCAACCCGCCGGTATTCCGTTCGAATATTTTTTCCAGGGCGGGGTCTCCCGCCTCGATTATTTTTAACCTGAATTTGGGTTCCTGTTTCATAATCTTACGCCCTTTTGCCGGTTTAAACCTTATTACAACTGCCCGGCAGCCTTTCCATCACGAGTTTATATCCGTCCGCCCCGAAGTTAAGCGCCCTTTTGACCCGGCTGATTGTAGCCGTGCCGGCACCCGTACGGGCGGCAATCTCTCCGTACGTCCGGTTCTCTTGCAACATTTTGGCGACCTCAAGCCGCTGGGCCAGTGATTTTAGTTCTGCCACCGTACAAATATCTTCAAAAAATTTGTAACACTCGTCAATATTCTCCAAAACCAGTATTGCCTCAAAAAGTTTATCAAAAAGTTCGTCCCTGAGTTTTCCAGAGTACACCGACAACCCCTCCGGCTTTAGCTTATTCTTTTATTCTTTATTATTTTAACGTATTAACATATTTATATCAAGAAGTATTTAAAAAAAAGACACTTTTACATGTACCTGATTTAAACTAATTCCGGACCGTAAGAGGTACCCAACCACAAGTAATGAAACTGCACTTTACTTAATCCGTGCCAAAGCCTTCCGGCCTATGTCACGCCGGTATTGCATTCCTTCAAAACTGATTTTCTCCACCGCCGCGTATACAGATTCAACGGCAGCCGGTAGATCCGCTCCGGCAGCGGTAACGCCAAGCACCCTGCCTCCGGAAGTAACAATTTCCCCGTCTTTTTCGGCGGTACCGGCATGGAATACCATTACCCGGTCCGGCATCTCACCAAGCCCGCGTATGATTTTACCTTTTTCATATGAGCCGGGATATCCGCCGGATGCCAGGACAACGCAAACGGAAGACTGTTCTTTCCATTCAATTTTAATTTGGTCCAGGCGTCCCTCTAAAACAGCTTCCATGATCTCCACCAGGTCGGTCTCCAGAAGGGTCAGCACCGGCTGCGCCTCCGGGTCGCCAAAACGGACGTTGAATTCCAGCACCTTTGGCCCTTCTTCCGTTACCATCAACCCGGCGTATATAACCCCGCAGTAAATGCGTCCTTCGGCCCGCATGGCCCTGATCACCGGGCAGAGGATCTTTTCCATGGTTATTTTATGTATTTCGGGAGTGTAGACGGGCGCCGGAGCGTAAGCACCCATGCCGCCCGTGTTGGGTCCCCTGTCATTTTCAAAAACCGGCTTGTGATCCTGGGAAGAAACCATGGGCACTACATTCACCCCGTCAGAGAAAGCCAGAATACTGACCTCTTCCCCCACCAGGCATTCTTCTACCACCAGGCGCGAACCGGCAGCACCGAATTGCCTGTCCACCATGATGGAACGCACCCCTTCCAGGGCGGTTTGCTCGTCCGGCGCTACAATTACCCCCTTGCCGGCGGCCAGGCCTTCCGCCTTTACCACACACGGAGCTCCGTTTTCCTTAATGTAAGCACCGGCGGCGGCGGGATCGTCAAAAACAGCATACCTGGCAGTGGGAATATGGTACTTGGACATAATTTCCTTTGCCAGTACCTTGCTGCTTTCAATTTCCGCCGCCGCCCGGGAGGGACCGAAAATTTTCAACCCGGCCTCCCGGAACTCGTCCACTATACCCGCCGCCAACGGTGCCTCCGGGCCAACCACGGTCAAGTCGACGGAATTTTCCCGGGCAAAGCAAAGGAGCCCCTTGAGGTCATCCGCTCTGATATCAACACACCGGGCGTCCCCGGCAATACCGGCATTACCGGGGGCACAATAAATTTCTTTCACGCGGGGACTCTGCTTCAGTTTCCATACCAGAGCGTGTTCACGCCCGCCGCCGCCCACTACTAGTACCTTCATAAAACTCCCCCCATTTAACAAAATTCTTTAATGTCTAAAGTGCCTCATACCCGTAAACACCATGGCCATGCCGTGCTCGTCAGCGGCCTTGATCGATTCCTCGTCGCGCACCGAACCGCCGGGCTGGATAATTGAAGTTATGCCTGCCCGGACTGCCTCTTGAACGGTATCGCTGAAGGGGAAGAAGGCGTCGGAGCCCAGCACCGCCCCGCGGGCTTTTTCCCCCGCCTGCTCAAGGGCTATGCGCGCGGCGCCCACCCGGTTCATCTGACCGGCACCCACGCCTACGAGACGGCGCCCCCTGGTCAGGACTATAGCGTTGGATTTCACGTGTTTTACCACGGTCATGGCAAAAATAAGCTCGTCCATTTCTTCCCTGGTAGGCTGTTTCTTGGTGACTACTTTTATTTCGGGCAGGTTGAGTACCGCGCGGTCGGCTTCCTGGACCAGAATGCCGCCGTTCACCTTCCTGATATCCAGACGGTCGTTGGTCTGCCCGGTAATTTCACCGGTCTTCAGGAGCCGCAAGGCGGACTTTTTCATTAAGATTTCCTTGGCTCTCTCTTCAAAGCCGGGGGCAATTACCGCCTCCAGAAATATTTTGAACATTTCCTGGGCCGTAGCGGTATCCACTACCCGGTTCAGGGCCACAATGCCGCCGTAAGCCGAGACGGGATCACCTTCGAGCGCCTTCTTGTAAGCATCCACCGGTTCAGTCGAGCAAGCGCAACCGCAGGGGTTATTGTGCTTGAC
>DFAQ01000016.1:11043-11525 GCA_002365865.1 Pelotomaculum sp. UBA3102 | reverse complement strand
CGCAGGGGTTATTGTGCTTGACAATGACCACCGCAGGTTCATCAAATTCACGGACCAGCTCGAAAGCCGAATTCAAGTCCAGGATATTGTTGTAAGAAAGTTCTTTGCCCGCCAGTTGGACGGCATTCCCGGCACACGGACCCGCCACCGCAGGATCTTTATAAAAAGCCGCCTTCTGGTGGGGGTTTTCCCCGTAGCGCAGCAGTTGCGCCCGCCGGGCCGAAATGCTCCAGGCCACAGGGAAAAGTTCCTCCCCCGGACCTTCCAGGTAAGCAGTGATCGCAGCATCGTAGGAAGCCGTGTGGGCAAAAGCCTCCCTGGCCAGGGACATTCTCAGCTCACTGCCGGCCTCGCCCCGGCGCAGAGCCTCCAGCACCTCGCCGTAGCGGGCCGGGTTTACGATAACCAAAACGTCGGTGAAGTTTTTAGCTGCGGAACGGACCATGGCGGGGCCGCCGATATCGATATTTTTAATCGCTTCC
>DFAQ01000016.1:10334-10759 GCA_002365865.1 Pelotomaculum sp. UBA3102 | reverse complement strand
GGGCGGGCCCGCCGATATCGATATTTTCAATCGCTTCCGGCAGGGTAACACCGGGCCTGGCGACAGTCTCACGAAACGGGTAAAGATTTACCGCCACCAGATCGATAGGGGTAATATTCAATTTTGAAAGCGAGCTTAAATGTTCTTCATTACGCAGGGCTAAAATCCCGCCGTGTACTGCTGGATGCAGGGTTTTTACCCGCCCGTCGAGAATTTCCGGAAAACCGGTGACCTCGGATACGTACGTGACAGGCACCCCCGCCTCCCGCAAGGTCCCGGCCGTGCCACCGGTAGAAACAATCTCCGCTCCCAGTTCCACCAGACCGCGGGCAAACTCCACTACCCCGGCTTTGTCGGACACACTGAGCAAGGCTCGTTTAACAATCATTCCGGCACCTCCTAAAAATTTTTTGTTTTTTATATGC
>DFAQ01000016.1:9836-10012 GCA_002365865.1 Pelotomaculum sp. UBA3102 | reverse complement strand
TTCATTTACCTTGCTTAATACCTGCATTCTCTGCACTTACAACTTGCACTTTCCGACCGTTAATTTTCAGCCGCCCGGCGGCATAAAGCCGGATGGCTTCCGGATAAATCCGGTGCTCCTGTTCCAGAATTCGTGCCGACAGGCTGTCAACGGTATCATTTTCCAAAACCGGTACC
>DFAQ01000016.1:0-9475 GCA_002365865.1 Pelotomaculum sp. UBA3102 | reverse complement strand
CAACAAAGTGAACCGTACAGCCGCTGAACTTCACCCCGTATTCCCAGGCTTGTTTTTGGCCGTTCAGCCCGGGAAAGGACGGCAAAAGCGCCGGGTGAATGTTCATGATCCGGTTCGGGAAAGCCTCCAGCATTACCATCCCTACCAGCCTCATGTACCCGGCAAGGCACACCAAGTCCACACCATAGCGCTTTAAAATTTCCACCAGCATGGTTTCGTAATTTTCTTTTGACGAAAACTTACGAGGATCTACAAATTCCGCAGCAATACCGGTCTTTCTCGCCCTTTCCAGGGCAAAAGCCCCTTCGTTGTCGCTGATCACTACGGCAATCCCCGCGTCTATCCTGCCGGCAGCGGCGGCATCCATAATAGACTGGAGGTTGGAACCCCGCCCCGAAGCCAGAACCCCCAGGCGCAGCTTACTCAATTTTATTCCCCCCTCGATCATTTTTTATTATGCGTTCAAATACTCAATTTCTCTCTTTCCCGCTACAACTTCGCCGATAAGGTAACTTTTTTCGCCCCTTTCCGTCAGGTAAGCCATAACCGCTCCGGCCCGGTCCGCGGGTATTACGGCTGCCAGGCCGATACCCATGTTAAAAGTACGCAGCATTTCCTTCTCCGCAACCTCACCGATTTCTCCGATCAGTTTAAAAACCGGCGGTACGGGCCAAGTACCCAGTTGAACTTTAAGCCCCGTCCCCCGGGGAAGAATCCGTGGCAGGTTTTCGGTCAGACCGCCCCCGGTAATATGGGCCAGTCCTTTTATTTCAAACCGTTCCAATAAAGGCAGCATTGTTTTCACGTAAATCCTGGTCGGCTCAAGCATTTCTTCCCCCACGGTGCGCCCCAGGCAGTCCAGGCGCGTATCCACACTGTAACCGGCAACTTCCAGCAAAACTTTTCGCGCCAGGGAATACCCGTTACTGTGCAGGCCGGATGACGGGATTCCGATGAGCTTATCGCCGGGAATTATGCCGTGCCCGTCGATGATCCGGCTGCGCTCGACCACCCCTACGGCGAATCCGGCCAGGTCGTATTCTTCCGGGCCGTAAAATCCGGGCATTTCCGCTGTTTCCCCGCCGATCAAAGCACAACCGGCCCGGCGGCAGCCCTCGGCCACTCCACCTACTATGGCAGCCGCTTTTTCCGGAATCAGCCTGCCTACAGCCAGATAGTCAAGGAAAAAAAGGGGTTCCGCCCCCTGTACCAGGATGTCGTTTATACACATAGCCACGGCATCTATACCGATAGTATCATGTCGTTCTGCCAGCATAGCCACGCGGAGTTTGGTGCCCACCCCGTCCGTACCCGACACCAGTACGGGCTCCCGGTATTTAGAGGGATCCAGCGCAAAAAATCCCGCAAAATCCCCTATACCGGCCAGGACTTCCGGACGGTAGGTGCTCCGGACAGCACCGCGCATCAGGCGCACTGCTTCGTTGCCCGCGTTTATATCGACCCCGGCACCGGCGTAAGTCATGCCCTTTCCCGAAGCACTCATTTTCAAAACCCCCCATATCACTGTCTTTTCACTTCTTAAAAAAAGTAGTATTACTCTAAAATGTATTTGCCGCCTTCCGGGTGCCGGGGAACTTCCACCGGGTAGTCGCCGCTGAAACAGGCGGTGCAGAAGTTTACCCGCTCACCGCCGAAAACATTTAACAAACCTTCCAGGCTCAAGTAACTCAGCCCGTCGGCACCTATATGACTCCTGATTTCGTCTAAATTTTTATAAGAAGCAATTAATTCCTCTTCATTGGAAGTGTCTATGCCGTAGTAACAGGGTTTCTTAACGGGAGGAGAACTGATGCAGAAGTGAACTTCTTTAGCCCCGCATTCCCGCAGCATGTTTACTATCTTGCCGCTGGTGGTACCCCGGACGATGGAATCATCCACCACCACCACCCTCTTACCGGCCAAAATATTCCGGACGGGGTTGAGTTTGAGCCTTACGCCCAAGTCGCGCATATTCTGGCTGGGCTGGATAAAAGTACGGCCCACGTACCGGTTTTTCATCAGGCCTTCTTCAAAGGGAATACCTGATTCTTCCGCAAACCCCCTGGCCGCGGTAGTGCCCGAATCAGGCACGGGAATTACCAGGTCGGCTTCCACCGGGTATTCCCTGGCCAACTGCCGCCCCAGCCCGCGACGCACGGTGTTGACGTTGAAACCGTCCAGGCAGCTGTCCGGGCGGGCAAAGTAAATGTATTCAAAGATACAGTGCGCCTTCCGGTGCTCCCGCAATGCTTTGGCGGAGGTCATACCGTTTTCGTCAATGATGATGATTTCACCGGGCTCCACGTCCCGTACCAATTCCGCCCCGACAACTTCCAGGGCACACGACTCCGATGCCAGCAGGTACGCGTCGCCCATGCGGCCCAGGCAGAGAGGCCTGATCCCGAAGGGATCCCGGATGCCGGCCAGGCTCTTCTCGGTGAGGATTAAAAGAGCATAACCGCCCTTAATATCAACCATGCATTTAGTGACGGCATCGATCAGGTTGCTTTGGCCATAACGGGCAATTAAGTTTACGATCACTTCGCTGTCGGTGGAGGTCTGGAATACCGCCCCGGTAGATGACAGCCGGGCGCGCAACTCAGCAATGTTGGTGAGGTTGCCGTTGTGAGCCAGCCCGATCATCCCTCCGCAGTAACGGAATACCAAGGGTTGAGCGTTGACGGGGTGACTGGCGCCGGTAGTGGAATAACGCACGTGTCCCACCGCAATGTGGCCCTGAAAACCATCCAGTTTTTCATGGTCAAACACATCGTAAACCAGCCCCATGCCTTTCTGGAGCTGGATTCTTTTTCCGTCTCCGACGGCAATCCCGGCACTTTCCTGTCCCCGGTGCTGCAGGGCGTAAAGGCCGTAGTAAGTGAGCCTGGCCACGTCCCGGCCGGGGTCATAAATGCCGAAGAGACCGCACTCTTCCCGCGGCTTGTCACCTTTCAGAGATTCACTGAGACTGTTCTTAAAGTCCTCCGCCATCTCTACCTCTCCCTTTAAAAAAATTAATTATTACCGGTAAGCCGCTTAAACACCTCTTCATAGGCGCCTTCTACATTGTCCAGATCCCGGCGAAAGCGATCCTTGTCCAACTTCTTAAAAGTCTTTTTATCCCACAAGCGGCAGGTATCGGGAGATATTTCATCCCCCAGAAGGACTTCCTCCTTATGGAGACCGAATTCCAGCTTAAAGTCCACCAGCTCGATATCCTTGTCCCGCAGGTACTCCCGGAGAATCTCGTTGGTTTTCAAAGCCAGATCGTTAATTTTATTCATTTGCGCCGGGGTGGCCAGGTTAAGTGCCTTGATGTGGTAATCATTAATCATCGGGTCGCCTAACTCGTCGCTCTTGTAATAATACTCGAGCACCGGACAAGGCAGGACCGTGCCTTCTTGCAGGCCCAGGCGCGCAGCCAGGCTTCCGGCGGCAATGTTGCGTACCACCACCTCTACCATGATGATTTCCAGGGTTTTTACCAGCATTTCCCGGTCACTCACCAACGCCACGAAGTGAGTGGGAATGCCGCGCGCTTCCAGCAGGCGGAAAAACACGGCGGAAATCCGGTTGTTGAGCACGCCCTTGTTTAAAATAGTTCCTTTCTTGGCCCCGTTAAAGGCAGTGGCATCATCCTTGAATTCCACCAGGTACAGGCCGGAATCACCGGTGCGGTAAACCCGCTTGGCCTTGCCCTCATGAAGCTGCTCCAGCTTCTTCGGCATGATAAATACCTCCTATAAACCAAACCTTTTATATATCTCAGCAACATTTTTCAAGTAGTGGCGGTAATCGAACAGCATATCAAGCTCTTTTTCAGCAAGACAAGCCCTCACTTCACCGTCTTTAAGCAGCATTTCCCGGAAGTTTTCCCCGGTGCGCCACGTTTTCATGGCATTGCGCTGTACCAGTTCGTATGCCTTTTCCCGGGTAAGGCCCTTTTCCTCCACCAGGGCCAGCAGAACGCGCTGGGAGAATACCAGCCCGTGGGTGCTTTCCAGGTTTTTGATCATGTTTTCAGGGTAAACTTGCAGGTCGCGAATGATGCCGCTAAGTTTTTGCAGCATATAATCGAGGATGATGGTACTGTCGGGAATAATCACCCGCTCCACCGAGGAGTGGGAAATATCCCGTTCGTTCCAGAGGGGTACATTTTCCATGGCGGCCAGGGCGTTGCCCCGCAGGAGCCGGGCAAGGCCGGAAATGCGTTCACCGGTGATGGGATTGCGCTTATGAGGCATAGCAGAGGAGCCTTTCTGCCCTTTCCTGAAAGGTTCCTCCACTTCCAGGATGTCGGTGCGCTGGAGACTGCGCAGTTCGGTGGCAAACTTATCCAGGGAACTGCCGGTTATGGCTATCGTGGTCAGGTATTCGGCATGACGGTCACGCTGCAGCACCTGGGTGGACACCCTGGCTGGCTGCAGGCCCAACCTCGCGCACACGTGAGCTTCCACCCGGGGGTCGATGTTGGCGTATGTGCCCACGGCCCCGGAAATTTTACCCACGCTTATCGTCTCCACCGCCTGCTCCATTCTCCGGATATTCCGCCCGGTCTCGTCCGCCCAGAGCAACATTTTGAGGCCGAAGGTAATGGGCTCGGCATGAATACCGTGGGTACGCCCGGCCATAATTGTATTCCTGTGTTCCTCCGCTTTTTCCAGCAGCACATCTTTTAACTGCTTCAGTCTGGCCAGGATCTGCCGGCCGGCTTCCTTCATCAAAACGGCAAGGGCGGTGTCCAGTACGTCCGAAGAGGTCAAGCCCAAGTGGATATATCTGGCCGCCGCACCAACGTGCTCGGCAACATTGGTGGTAAAGGCAATGACATCGTGGTTGGTTACTGCTTCAATTTCGGCAATGCGCTGTACGTTGAAACCGGCTTTTTCCCTGATTTCCTCCAGAGCTTCCTGCGGCACCCGGCCCAGCTCTGCCAGGGCCTCGCAGGCATAAATCTCAACGTCCAGCCACTTGCGAAACTTATTTTCTTCCGACCAAATAATTTTCATTTCCGGAAGAGTGTAACGCTCAATCATTTATTAAACCTCCCGCAGAGAAAAATTACCATAAACAAAATCCTACCGGCTTAATTCCCGGACCGTAAAAGATATTCTTCCACTCCCAGCTCCGCCAGGAGGTCATTTTTCTTTTTTACCTGTCGCGCCATTTTTTCTTTATAGGCGGCAACCCTTTTCCTGACCCCGGCGTCAGCGGCGCCGATAATCTGGGCCGCCAGGATACCGGCGTTCCGGGCCCCGTTTACGGCCACGGCGGCTACGGGCACGCCGGGAGGCATTTGGACTATGGAATACAGGGCGTCCACCCCGTTTAGGGCGCCGGACTTGACCGGGACGCCGATTACGGGCAGGGAGGTATAGGCGGCGATAACCCCTGGCAGGTGGGCGGCCCCGCCGGCCCCGGCGATAATTACCGACAGCCCCCGTTCGGCGGCGGTCCTGGCATAAACAGCCGTCTCTTCAGGCAGGCGGTGCGCGGAAGATATCACCACTTCACTGTGAATTTCCAGTTCATCAAGGACGCGGGCCGCCTCTTTCATTACCGGCAGGTCTGAATCACTGCCCATGACAATGCCAACCATCGGTTTCTTCATATACCAAAGCTCCTAGGTTTAATAAGGGAATGAAATATTCTATCAAACGATTAACTTTCCAAGTATTATACAGTCTAAAGTTAAAAATCATACCTCAGGGAAAAAACGTAAGCCCGGGCGAACAGGACCTCGTTAGCGAGCGAAACCTATCCGCCTGGGCTTTTATCCCTTGCCGGTGTAACCTCTGTGGAAAACTCAATATCAGGTGCATGCAGGTTAATCCAGTCCCAAGAGGTCTGTGCCGCTCGGACCAAACCGCCCCTTTCCCCACTTAACGGTGGCGTGGAACCCTAGGCACACTTTCTCTCCGGTATACGACTTAGTTTCAAAACAAAAACAACCATACCCGTTATAATGACAACCAGACTGATTACCTGTTTTTATCTTAACAATGCGTACTGAGACTGTCAATAAAAAGTGCTTTAAGTTTATTTAAGTATTCATATACCCTATCTGCTACTTATTGTTTCGGCTTGTCATATGAGATACACCGAGATAATCCATAAGAGCCGTTTGAAACACCTTTGAGTAATTCACGCCCTGAGCTTCTGCCATTTCCTTTAACCATGCAGGTATAGTCAGGTTGGTCTTTACCGCTCTATTGTCTAACTCATTCCTTACCAAGTCAGGAAAAACTATAACGGGAGATACCATATATCCAGGCGCAGTTTCCGGATCCACTTGGGGTGTTTTAGATGGTGCCGGTATTTCGTCTCCATCCTTTTCCATGCCGTAGATATGCAGTCCTAATGCATCGGCAGCCTGTTTCTGCGCTTCCTCAAAATTCTCACCATAGCTCACACAACCCGGAAAGTCAGGAAAATATACGCTATAACCTGTTTCAGCCGGCTCAAACACAGCTATATAAGTAAGCTTACGCATAACCATATATCTCCTTTCTTTAAAGGCTTTTTTTTAGCCCTGCCTGTTTTAATATGCTATTAAGTGTACCGGGAGCAATATCTCCTTTGTGATTCGGCACTGTGACCTTGCCAGTCTTAGTGGGATGTTTCAGCTGAACATTTTTGCTCCCTTTTTACATCAATATAATACGCCTATTTAATGCGCATGTCAATGGTTTTATAAAAATAAAAATCCCCCGATGATCCCTGTAATACAAGAACTTTCGGGGGATTATGCTTATTCCCATTCTATCAATTAACTTTATCTTGACGTCATTCCCTTTGATTTCAGCTATTTCTATTGCTCGTATTATTCACTTTTTCAGTGATTTTTTGAGTTTAGAAATTTTTTTGTTGCCATTCCGCTGCCACGGTCAGGCTCCGACTTTACCTCAAATTCCGAACTCCCTCCGGTACCACTCGTGGAGGTCATCCGTTGTTTTGATTTTTGCCGCCAGGGCTTCTCCTCCCTCGACCATCTTATAATGCTCGCGCCGAAACTCCTCAACCGTCAGCACATCATGTCAGTGGGACTGGTTACCTCTAAATGCCTCATCAATTCATCAGAAACACTCTTGTTTTCCATGATATTCTTCTCGTTTTTTAAAATCTTTAAAATCATTGTTTTTCCTCCCCTCCTCGAAATGGGCACCATGGCGGGCTGGTTCTGACGTATCTATCCAGCTGTCGGGTACCCAGACCCCGAAAAGGTCGGCCATGCTGCAGACAAAAATGTTGGCCGGCTTCTTCTTTTGCGCTGGCATCTCCAGTCTGTAGCGATGCATTACCGGTTCAAATCCTACCGGGTCTGGTATTACCTTGCCGCTCTGATTCCTGAATGGGTTATCCAGGATGTAGAGGCCGTTTTCGTCCTTGCGGAGCTGGTTCGAACCTTTGTTTACTCTGACGTCTCCAGATAAGCGTTTTGCCTGCTTCGCTGCGTAGCAGTATGGGCAGCTGTGACGGCATCCGGTTACTGGATTCCAGCTAAAGTTGCAATATTCGATGCGTGAGCGATTCATCATTGTTTGTTCCTCCTTTCCCGCTGATAAGCAGCAGGCTCCCCTGCTTGCTAAAATAATTTTTTGTTCATCACCCCGACAGTTTTTGCTTTACGATTACTGCACCTTCTTTGCGAAGCAATTCCGCCTCCTCTGGTGTCCTGGCGGTAATTATAACTCCTATAGCGCCTGCAGCCAGTTCTCTGCTTGCGTATGCCGGGGTTTCGTCATCATCTATCTGGCTCCGGTAAAAGCGGCTGCCAGGTAGCTGTTCTCTCCGAGCTCGGCGACCATTTGCTTGATTTTCTCCAGGGTCTTGCGTTCCTGTTCCTTCGTGGCTATCATTGTTGCGCCTCCTTTTTGCTGATCCAGTTTTTCTTCGCCTGCCTGCAGGCTTCCAAGGTGGGTTTGACGCATATGTTCTTGTTTATAATATAAATATTAATGTTTATGCAGTCAATTCATTTTTTAACGTTTCTCAATAAAAGAGAAATATTAACGTTGATTTAGTAAATGATTTCGTTTATAATGAGAATATTGAAAGGAGTGGTGATATGTCAGTATCTGAACAGCTTAAAATACTGTGTGTCAAACTCGGGATAAGCGTTTCCGAACTCGGACGAATATCAGGGAAAAGCCCGCAAGCTTTCAGCCAGAAAATGAAAAGGGAGAGTCTTACGGTCGACGAATTGAAGCAAATTGCGGAGGCCGCTGGTTGCCGATATGAGGGGTCCTTTATTATGCCTTCCGGCGAAAAGGTCACATACTAATCTAAGGGAGGTTACTGTGTTGGATAATAGTAAGAATATTTATAAATGCAAAGCATGCGGAAAAAGCTTTACCGTGAAAATTTCAAACGCTGGATATCCTGGGGGTAAAGAGCGGGAGAGCATAGATTGCCCCTGGTGCGGTGCTGAAAATGACAGCGAAATAACAAGCGGCATTATTACCACGCATAAAGTGATTACGGAGGGCGGTGTTGTTCAATGACTTTATATGATAAAATCGACCGCTACAAGGCGTCGATTGATGAGCAGCGTCCTTTTGAGGGCCACCTGCTCAATGAAATAAAGGGCTATTACCGTATTGGTCTCACCTGGTCGAGCAATGCTCTGGAAGGAAATACCCTCACCATTAGCGAGACAAAGGTGCTGCTGGAGGATGGGCTGACTGTTGGCGGTAAACCGCTTAAAGACACATTTGAGGCACTGGGGCATGCGCAGGCATATGACTTTATGTTCACGCTGCTGGGTAGCCGTCGTATCACCGAGGCTGATGCTCTAACAATGCACCGAATGTTTTATACAGGAATAGATGCCAAAGAAGCCGGCCACTATCGTGACCGCCCTGTCTTCATAACCGGTTCCAAGTATAAAGTGTGCGACGTGAAGCTGATCGGGCAGGAGATGGCGAAACTATTTCAATGGGTCGCAGAGAAGCGGGACAAATATCACCCAGTCAAGTTCGCAGCTCAGTTACACAAGCGATTCGTATTTATTCATCCTTTTATCGACGGCAATGGTCGAATTTCCAGACTGCTGATGAACACGGCTCTCATTCAGGACGGTTACATGCTGGCTGTGATCCCGCCGGTTCTGCGTCAGGAGTATAACAGCCTGCTGGAGCGAGCCCACAAAGATGACCGACCGTTTATGGATTTCATTGCCGAGCGGGTGTACGAAACACAGAAGGAAATTATGCGGCTGCTACATATCCCATTTCCCGAGCTGTCATAAAACGAGAGCGGGTATCCCTGCACCGGATCCCGCTCTTTCTGTATTAAAGCCGTCCTGGGCCTGCTTGACTCATGACGGCTTTTACTATTATGTTCTGCCATGCTCTGGTTATTTCTATCGACCGAGTTCACTCTGTCGCTATTGCGCGCCGGTCAAGGCGAGCTCCGCGCTTAAACTGGAGAAGCTGTAGACGCTCACCCTCGATGGCGGAAGGAGAGCGGTTTT
>DFAQ01000072.1:8221-34339 GCA_002365865.1 Pelotomaculum sp. UBA3102 | reverse complement strand
AATATTACGCTGTAGTACTAATGTCATAACAGTACGAGGGGGTATGTTGATTGAGACGTGAAAGGGGTCGCAGGGGCAAAAAGCGTATCTGCAGCTTTTGCGTGGATAAAATGGAGACCATTGATTATAAAGATGTTTCGCGGTTAAGAAAATATATTACCGAGCGGGGAAAAATTTTACCCCGGCGCATTTCGGGCAATTGCGCCAAACACCAGCGATTGTTGACTACCGCGGTAAAAAGGGCCCGTATTATGGCACTGTTGCCGTTTACTGCGGAATAAGGTTTTGAGACAGGATTATTCAGGATTATTTTTGAAACCAGTGAGGAGCAAAAACTCCTCATTTTATTTTCTAAACAACTACAATTCAGGGATAAATTGCAGCTAAATCATCTTGCAGTGCGGAAGGAATAGGAGTTAACCCGCAGAATAACTATAGAACAAGTGAATTAAAGGAGGCTACCTAGATGATACCCGGCAGCCAGGAAGGCGGCTTTGCCAAGAATATCAAGGTGGTTGAATGGTTGAAGGCCGACTTGATCACTTCAATGTCTGCACTTTTTAAATCGATGCTTAGGAACAGTGAGGACCTGGTCCTTGATGCGCTGGCCAGTCTGCTGATTACTTGTTACGTTCTGGGACGGAGACTGGGGGTCAACTTCACCCGTTTGGACTTAAGAGTAGAAGCCAAACTGCGCCAGGGTATCGATGAAGAGCACGAGGTGGAAAAATGGTACGGCGACCTTTCAACGCTTTTAAACTACTTGGTTGAAAGAAAGAGGTAGTTTCTTGATTACCATAGCCGGAAAAAACAGGCCCTTGAGGGAGTGGGCTCTTTTTAGTTTCTTGTTGCTTGTCGCCGGTTTGATCGGTATTGTCCTGCCGCCTTTATCTTTTTTGGTAAAAATAGGATTCCCGGTCCCGTTAATCCTGATTGCGCTGAAACTGGACAGCAGGTACAGTTTTTTGGGATTGGCTGTTGCGGCAATTCCTTTATGGTTGCTGGCCCCGGACCAGGCAGCAATGGTGGGTTTCATTGCTAAATACGGGTTGTTGGGGATTTTATACGGCCTTTTATTTAAAAATTATGTGTCTTCGGGCAAGAGTATGGCAGCCGGTGTCTTGGGAGCATCAGTGCTGGCGCTTTTTTCATCCGTACTGATTTATACCTTAACGGGTGAAACCCCCTTTATTTTAAGCCAGGAGGGGCGGCAGGCGGTGGAGCAATGGTTGCTCCTGAACCAAAACGCCGGTGCTTTTAATAATTTACCGCCTGAGATGCAGGAAGTTTTATTTAAAAATGTAATCGATTTGTTTGAGCTGTTTATACCGGGTCAGTTTATAGTTACCTCGGCTGTCGAGGCGGTGCTGACCTATCTTTTGACCAGGGTGCTGCTGCGGCGGTTAAAGTATCCCCTTACCCCGGGGCTGCCTTTTTCCGGGATTTCATTTCCCTGGTATGTTATCTGGGGCCTGATCGTAGGCCTTGGTTTAACCCTGGCCGGCGACCAGTTTTCAATGCCCGCAGTGTCAAAAACAGGAAAGAATATTTTGTTTATCCTATTCTATGCCTATATATTTTCCGGGTTGTCCGTAGCAGCGTATTTTTACCAAAAAATTAAGCTGGCCGGACCCTTAAAGGTGTTACTGGTTATTATAGCGTTTATTTATTTTCCCTTTAGTATGGTGATTATTTTACTGCTGGGGTTGGCCGATCCTCTGGTCAATTTCCGGCGGCTGACGCTAAAAAAATAGGACGGCTTCAGGTTTAAATTCAATTTAATGATTACAGCGAGGAGGCGAAAAAATGAAGGTAATATTGCTTAAAGATGTGCCCGGCCAGGGCAAGCGCAGTGACGTAATTGATGTGGCGGACGGTTACGCCCGTAATTACCTCTTTCCCCGCGGCTTGGCGGTGACAGCCTCGAAAGGGAAAATAAAGGAACTGGCTGACCGCCGGCAGACAATGGCGCGCAAAGAAAAGGAGTTAGAGCAGCAAGCCAGAGAGCTTGCCGCCCGCTTGAACGACCTCACCGTAGTGATTGCGGCTAAAGCCGGTGAAGGTGGCAGGTTGTTCGGTTCGGTCAATAATAAGGACATTGCCGACACCCTGGCAGATAAATATAATATTGAGCTGGATAAAAAGAAATTGGTGCTGAAGGAGCCGATTAAGCAACTGGGAGCATTTTCGGTCACTGCCAAGCTGCATCCGGCGGTTCAGTCTAAAATTGAGGTGCAGGTAGTCGAAGAAGAACAGAAGCAATAGAGTGGTTATTGGTTTGGGAGCAAGAATTTCTGCGTATATCCGGGCATTCTTTAAATATAGGGAGGCAGAAGCGCAATGAAGTCGTTTATTGAAAAGTTTATCGGGAGAACTACTGTTGAAGCTACCGGTAAACTTGACGATCAGGACCAGTTGGGACACCAGGTGACCGCGCTCTACGGCCTTATGGCCGACTTGTATGGATCCGAAAAACTGGTTTTAAGGGCCGGCAAGTTGGGAGCGCTGCAGCTTATGCGTTCCGAAAAAATCGAGGAGAAAGTCTTGGCCCTTCAGAAACTGGTTTTTGAGGATCCTACCTATGACACCCCGCCTGCTCTGAAAGATATTCCGGCAATTCTTAAAGAAATTGAAGAGGAAATCGCGGACTATGTTGCGCGGCGCTCGATTGAAGAACAGCTGGAGAAAAAAATAACCGAAAGACTCCAACAGCGTCACGATGATTACGTTAAAGAAATCAAGATGCAGGTGCTCAAGGAGGATTCCGGCCCGGAAAACGCCCAGACTTTAAAGAAACTGGCTATCCTGGAAAAAATGGAGCAAAAAAAACTTTCCGCCTCGACGATGGAATTTTTGCGCCCGGCTACTTTTGAGGAAATTGTGGGTCAGGAAAAGGCGGTCAAGGCACTGCTGGCAAAGTTGGCCTCACCTTACCCTCAACATGTGATTTTATACGGACCACCCGGTGTGGGCAAGACTACCGCGGCCAGGGTAGCCCTGGAGGCCGCAAAGTCAGTCAAGGGCACACCCTTTGCCGAGGATGCGTCATTTATTGAAGTAGACGGGACGACCCTGCGTTGGGACCCGCGGGAAGTAACCAATCCGCTGCTCGGTTCGGTGCACGATCCGATCTACCAGGGAGCAAGGCGGGATTTAGCAGATACCGGCATACCGGAACCCAAGCTCGGCCTGGTTACCGAGGCTCACGGCGGAGTGCTTTTCATCGACGAGATCGGTGAGATGGATGCACTTTTGCAGGGCAAGTTGTTAAAGGTGCTTGAAGACAAGCGGGTTTTTTTTGAGTCATCTTATTATGATCCTAATGAACCGAATATTCCGCAGTACATTAAGAAAATTTTTGATGAGGGCGCCCCGGCGGATTTTATATTGATTGCCGCTACTACCAGGGAGCCGGAAGAAATCAACCCGGCTATCCGTTCCCGCTGTGCCGAGATATTTTTTGACCCCCTGACTCCGGGGGCCGTACAGGAGATCTTAAAGCAGGCAGCGGCGAAACTGGAGGTGCAAATGGACGAGACCGTACCCGAAGTAATCAGTGATTACACCATCGAAGGCCGCAAGGCCATCAACCTCCTGGCGGATGCTTACGGCCTGGCCTGCTACCGCAGCGAAAAGCAGGGCCACCGGCAGAAAAAAATTACGCTGGAAGATATCAAGGAGGTAGCCCAGGTGAGCAGGTTGAGCCCGTATGTAACCCGTAAGGCTTCTTCCCAGCGCGAAACGGGAAAAATTTTCGGCCTGGGGGTGATGGGCTTTTTGGGTTCGGTCCTGGAAATTGAAGCCGTGGCTTTTCCGGCCCGCAAACCGGGTCAGGGAAACATACGTTTTAACGATACCGCCGGGAGTATGGCTAAAGACTCCGTGTTTAACGCCGCCTCGGTAATTCGCAAACTGACGAGTGAAGACCTTGCCAACTATGACCTGCATGTCAATGTGGTGGGGGGTGGTCGCATAGACGGCCCCTCGGCAGGAGCGGCAATTTTTTTGGCGGTCCTAAGTGCCATTCAGGAGCGCCCGGTACCACAGGATGTGGCGGTGACCGGTGAGGTGTCGATTCAGGGTAAAATTCGTGCCGTGGGCGGAATCTTTGAGAAAATATACGGTGCCAGGCAGGCGGGAATTAAGAAGGTGCTGATACCGGCTGAAAATGAAAAGGATGTGCCCCAGGATATCAAAGGCATCCAGGTGGTGCCGGTTAATTCGGTGGAAGAGATGATCGAGAATATTTTCCCGGCTGCAGGCGTCGGCATACTGGTAAGTTAGAACCGGTAACGGGATAAATAGTTGCTGAAAAGGTGATTATTTTGTTGGAACGGGTACTCCCGCAGAATATTGATGCCGAGCAGTCCGTGCTCGGCTCCGTCCTTCTCGACCGGGAAGCCATCTATAAGGTTATGAAAACCCTTCGGCCGGAGGACTTCTACCGGGAGGGGCATAAAATAATTTATGAAACCATGCTGGAGCTTAATGAAAGCGGCCACCCGGTGGATCTAATCACGGTCAGTGAGCAGCTTGCTGCCGGGGGGAAGTTGGACAAGGTCGGCGGTGTGGCTTACATCGCTTCTCTGGCCGAATTAGTCCCTACTGCCGCTAATGTGGAATTTTATGTTCGAATAGTTGAGGAAAAGTCGCTTTTACGCACCCTGATCCAGGTATCCACCCGAATTGCCGGCATGAGCTACGATGAGGGAGAGGAACCGGAAAAGCTTATTGCTGAAGCCGAACGGATGATCATGGAAATTAGCGGCCGCAGAGCGGTGGACGTTTTTTTCCCCATTAAAGATATCTTGCTGGACACGCTTACGCATATTGAAGAGCTTTACCATAACCGGGGTAATATTACGGGTGTTTCTACTTCTTTTAGCGACCTTGACCGGATCTGCAGCGGTTTGCATGCCGGCGACTTTATTATTCTGGCCGGGCGTCCCAGCATGGGTAAGACCAGCTTGGGGTTATGTATCGGCTACAATGCCGCTCTCAAGCAAAATATACCAACGGCGGTTTTTAGCCTGGAAATGTCCAAAGAGCAGCTGGTGCAGCGCATCCTTTGCGCCGAAGCTAAAGTAGATCAACACCGAATTCGTACCGGTTCGCTGGAAGAGGAAGATTGGCATAACCTGCACGAGACAGCGGGCAAACTGGCCAAAGCGCCCATTTATATCGACGATACCGCTGCCGTCAGTATCCGGCAGGTTCGAGCCAAGGCCAGGCAGCTTCAGGCAGAAAAGGGACTGGGGCTTGTGGTTATTGATTACCTGCAGTTAATGCAGGGAACCCGGCGGGTAGAAAACCGCCAGCAGGAAATCTCTGAAATTTCCCGTTCCTTAAAAGGCCTGGCCAAGGAACTGAACGTACCGGTGCTGGCCCTGGCGCAGCTCAGCCGTTCGGTGGAACAGCGTCCCAAGAAACGCCCGGTGATGTCGGATTTGCGTGAATCAGGTTCGCTGGAACAAGATGCCGACCTGGTCATGTTTATTTACCGGGACGAGTACTACAATCCTGATTCCGAAAAAAAAGGGATTGCCGAAATAATCATTTCGAAACACCGGAACGGACCGGTAGGAACGGTCGAACTGGGTTTTCTAAAAGAGTTTACCAAGTTTGTGCCCCTGCTTAAAAATGTCGAGGAATAAATCCCGGTAAAGGGCTTCCCGTCCCGGAGTTTTTGGCCCGGCGCAGTTTTTCTTGACAGTTATGTGGGGGATTTGATAAAATACATTGTATTGCCTGAGAAAAAACCGATAAATAAATTTTACCCAAAATCGAATTAGCTCAAATAGCAACCGGCAGAAGTTTGTTGTTTGGGTTATTTTTATGCCGGCAGGCAAAAAATTCAAAATATTTTTACAGAAGGCGGTAGAAGGGATATTTTATGCCTAAACAGTATGATGTAATTATTGTCGGTGCGGGGCCGGCCGGAATTTTTACTTCGCTTGAGCTGGTCAAAAATCGGTCTGGTTTAAATATATTAATTATAGAGAAAGGGCGGAATATTAAAGACAGAGTGTGTTCTGCCAGGGAGCAAAGCGCACCTTGTTTTAATTGTTCTCCATGTTCCATCACCTGTGGCTGGGGCGGGGCAGGCGCCTTCAGTGACGGCAAACTAACCCTGTCCACGGAAGTAGGCGGCAGCCTGGAGCAGTATCTCGACGAGAAGAATCTGGCCGGGATGATTGATTATATCGACCGGTTTTATGTTAAATTCGGCGCTCCCGCACAAGTGTTCGGGCTGGAGCGTAAAGAGGAAATAGAGGATATGCAGCGCCGGGCCATACTGTCGGAATTAAAACTGATTCCGGTGCCGATAAGGCATATGGGTACCGGCCGCTGTATGGAAATACTTCAGAGAATGCAGGACTACCTGGTATCCCATGGAGTAGAAGTCCGTACTTCGTCTCCGGTCAGAGAGGTCATGGTAAAAGACGGCGCCGTCCAAGGAGTTATCTGCGAGGACGGGCAGGCATTGCGTGCAAAATGCGTAGTGCTCGCACCGGGCCGGGAAGGCGCTGGATGGCTTAAACAGGAAGCGGCCAGGAACGGGCTGGATATTACGATTAATCCCGTTGATATCGGGGTCAGGGTTGAGGTCCCGGCGGCGGTAACGGACCATCTGACCAGAATTTTTTATGAAGCAAAATTCGTTTATTTTTCGCGGACCTTTAATGACAAAGTGCGTACCTTCTGCATGAATCCCAACGGAGAAGTGGTGTTGGAAAATAATGACGGATTGATCACGGTTAACGGCCACAGTTACGCCTTCAACAAGACTGAAAATACAAATTTTGCCATACTGGTAAGTAAAACCTTTACGGAGCCGTTTAAGGAACCGATTGCCTACGGCAGGTACATCGCAAGTCTTGCCAACCTGCTGGGCGGGGGAGTATTGGTTCAGAGCCTGGGTGATCTTTTGGCGGGGAGGCGGTCAACCAGGGAAAGACTGAAAAAGTGTCTGACGGTGCCGACTTTAAGTGAAGCCACGCCCGGAGACCTGAGCCTGGTTCTTCCTTACCGCCATCTGAAAGGAATCGTGGAAATGCTGAAGGTGCTGGACAAAATGGCTCCGGGAGTATATTCCAGGTATACGCTTATTTACGGGGTAGAAGTTAAATTTTATTCTTCCCGGCTGGCCCTGTCGCGTTGCCTGGAGACCCGGGTCCAAAACTTGTTTGCGGCAGGTGACGGGGCCGGGGTCACTAGGGGACTGGCCCAGGCTTCTGTTTCCGGTGTCATGGCGGCCAAAGAGATTATGCAAAGAGTTTAAATAGAAGGGTAAAAAACAGTCAGGAATAGGAGGTAGGCCATGTCTACGGTTGTTTTGATTGGCGCTCAGTGGGGTGACGAGGGCAAGGGCAAAGTTACTGATTTTCTGGCTCAAAGAGCCGACCTGGTGGCGCGGTACCAGGGGGGGAATAACGCCGGTCACACCGTTGTTGTTGAAGACCGGGAATTTAAGCTGCACTTGATTCCCTCCGGCATCCTTTACCCGGATAAAATTTGTATTATCGGCAGCGGGGTGGTTATTGACCCCGAGGTTTTGCTGAGAGAACTGGAATCCCTGGAGAAGCAGGGCATCAGCACCGCAAATTTAAAAATAAGCGAGCGCGCGCATATTATCTTCCCCTACCACCAAAAACTGGATTTTGTGGAGGAAGAACGTAAGGGTAAAAATAAAATAGGCACCACCTGCCGCGGGATTGGGCCGGCCTACATGGATAAATCCGCCCGGGTGGGTATCCGGATGATTGACCTGGTGGATCCGGATGAGTTCAAGTCCCTACTTGAGCGCAATCTGGAAGGTAAAAACCACCTTTTAACCAGGGTTTATAACAACGAGGCCCTGGATTTTAACCGGGTATGGGAGACTTACGTCCGTTATGCCGCGTCGTTAAAAGGATACCTGGCGGATACTTCATTGATTATTAATGAAGCGATCAAACAGGGGCAGAGCATACTTTTTGAAGGCGCCCAGGGGACGATGCTGGACCTGGATCACGGCACCTATCCTTACGTTACCTCGTCACACCCCGTTGCCGGTGCGGCCTGTATCGGGGCGGGCATCGGTCCTACCTGTATCGACTGGGTGATCGGAGTGGCCAAGGCTTATACCACGCGGGTGGGAGGAGGTCCCTTCCCCACGGAACTGAAGGATGATACGGGTGCATACATCCGGAAGCATGGCGGTGAATTCGGGACTACCACCGGGCGGCCCCGCCGTTGCGGGTGGTTTGACGGGGTTGTCGGGCGCTATTCCGGGAGAATCAACGGCCTGCATTGTTTTGCCGTTACCAAGCTGGATGTCTTAAGCGGCCTGGAGAAAGTGAAAATTTGCACCGGTTACGGCTACCGGGGAGACATCATAAAAGATTTTCCGGCTAATCATAAAGTATTGCGGGAATGCATCCCGGTTTATGAAGAGCTGCCGGGTTGGCAGGAAGATATTTCAGGCTGCCGGGAATTTTCCGAACTTCCTTATAATGCCAGAAGGTATCTGGAGCGGATCAGCGAGGTGACTGAAGTGCCCATCGGGTTGGTCGGTGTCGGCAGCAGGCGTTCCCAGACCATTATCTCCGACGATTTTTCTGAAGTAATGGACCGGTAAATTGGAGGGATTTTTTATTTTTGATTATTGACACGCTTAATCAGGTATAGTAATATTACTATCTGTAAGGCTTGGATGGGCCATTAGCTCAGCTGGAAGAGCACCTGACTTTTAATCAGGGTGTCGGTGGTTCGAGTCCACCATGGCTCACCAACAATAAAAAACAGAAGGCAGTATAAACGGCCCCATGGTCAAGTGGTTTAAGACACCGCCCTTTCACGGCGGTAACCCGGGTTCGAATCCCGGTGGGGTCACCATATAACCAAAGGACAGTTTAATCAAGCTGTCCTTTGGTTATATGGAAAATTAACTGCCGCCGCAACTTGATTTCCAGCTTAAAAAAGACTATAATAATGACAGCATGCGCGGGTGTAGCTCAATGGTAGAGCATCAGCTTCCCAAGCTGAGGGTTGCGAGTTCGATCCTCGTCACCCGCTCCAGTAACAGCAAACCCTCCGGGGATTTAATTAATCCTCCGGAGGGTTTTTTGGTGCCGTTGCGTCATCTTACGCCGGCATTTTACACGGAAATTAGGGGTTAAGTTTTTTAGTCACGCATAATTTCTTAAGTGGAAAATATGTTTTAAATTGAGGCAGGTTGAATCAGATTTTTGCCTAAAAAAAGGGTAAATCACCCTTCTGGCCCGGCTGCAAAACTTTGCCCGGACATAGAATGAAGTGCCTATGGTAAAGCATGCGGCTTCAACGCAGAGCTTTTTCCCGGTGAGAAAACAGCTCTTCATACGTCGAGGCGTTTCTTACTACTATTTTCCTGATTTCACGGCTGTTCATTTCAGTGATGCGATTCAGTTTCCAGCTGCCACCGTTGGAAAAACCGGATATTAAATACTTTGTGAAAAATTTTACTTTGTCAATAAACTTAAAATTGAACCTAATAATTACCAATTTGACCACCACTTACATTTTATCATTAATTTTGTATGTTAACAACGTATATTGTAGAAAACTGACGTTTTTTTTACTGATTAAATTATAAAAAATATTTATCTTGTGAAAAGCAGGAAGTTTTATTTTGCCGGCGGTTGCGCCGGTAAGTTCAATCATTTATAATACTTGTCAGAGGAGGTTTGCATAATGGGTAAACATATTAAAACGTTGTATAAGGTCAGGCTCTCGTCCACTGTAGAGGGCCGCGGTTGTGGTGAATGCCAGGCTTCCTGCCAATCTGCCTGTAAAACTTCTTGTACGGTGGGTAACCAGGTATGTACTAAAGAAAATGTAAAGTAAGCACCTTGTCCCGGCGGGACGAGGTCTTTTTTTGGGGGTTCAATATTGCTGCACAAGTTTGAATTTGACGGGACAAAAATTTTATTGGATGTTAACAGCGGGGCCGTGCATCAAGTGGACGACCTGGTCTGGAACCTGCTTGAGGATTATGATCGCTTTCCCGCCGGCAGGATAATTGAACAATACCGGGGACGCTATGAACCGGAGGTAGTTTTAGAAGCGCTGGCAGAAATTAAAAAACTGGCCCAAGACGGGTTGCTTTTCAGTGATGATCCTCTGGCAGGAAAATATCATCCTGCCGGTAGTACCGTAGTCAAATCTCTCTGTCTGCATCTGGCCCATTGCTGCAACCTGGGTTGCCGTTATTGTTTTGCCGGGCAGGGGCGTTTCGGCGGGGTTGACGAACTTATGTCAGCGGAAACGGGACGGGCGGCGATAGATTTTTTAATCGCCGGATCCGCGGGGCGAAAGCGTCTGGAGGTTGATTTTTTCGGCGGGGAGCCGCTTTTGAATTTTGCGGTTTTAAAAGAACTGGTGGTTTACGGGCGTGAAGCCGCCGGTAAAGCGGGGAAAGAAATTAATTTTACCCTGACCACCAATGCCCTGCTCTTGGATGACGAAATTACCCGTTATCTTATTGACAATGATATTTTTGTGGTTTTAAGCCTGGACGGGCGGCGTGAAGTGCACGATAAAATGCGTCCCGTTTCAGGCAAAGCGGGTTCCTATGATCTAGTCTTGCCTAGGATAAAAAAAATTGTGAGTTTATGTAAACGCTCACAATATATTATACGTGGGACCTTTACCCGCCACAACCTGGATTTTGGTGCGGACGTGCTGCATATGGCCGGCCTGGGCTTTGAGCAGATTTCGGTAGAGCCGGTTGTGGCCCCTCGGGATGCCGGTTACGCCATTCAAGATCAAGACCTGCCTTTTATTTTTTCCCAGTATGAACAGTTGACCCGCGCATTGCTCCGGCTGCGGAAGGCCGGTCAGACCCTTAATTTTTTTCATTTCAATATTGACCTGGAAGGCGGGCCCTGCCTGCCCAAGCGCCTTTCCGGTTGCGGCGCGGGGCGTGATTACCTGGCGGTTGCGGCAAACGGCGACTTGTATCCCTGTCACCAGTTTGTGGGCAGAAGCAGTTATTTGATGGGCAATGTGTTTAGGGGGGTGTCCCGGCCGGATATTGGGGATGTTTTCAAAGATGCCCATATTTATAATAAGGAAGAGTGTGCCGGGTGCTGGGCCAAATTTTACTGTAGCGGCGGCTGCCATGCCAACGCAGAAATGTTGAACGGTTCTATCTATCAGCCGGACGGGCAGGGATGTGCCCTGGCCCGGAAGAGACTGGAATGCGCCATTTATTTGCAGGTGGCAACTTCGGAATTGATATAATGCTAAAATTGACCATAATTGATTGATAACCGGTTATTTAATAACATATCGCGGTTTTCCGGGCAATAGTTTGTTTTACCGGGTTGTTTGCTTTGTGATATAATTGACCAGATTTTTCTTGATTATTTCAATATCCGACAATTAACTGGTTGGTTCTACAAGTTCCCTGAAAGGAGTTGACGGGTTTGCCGCTGAAGTATTGAGGCTTACGGCACCTCCCGGGGCCGGAGAGGGATAATTTTTTTACCGGTCTGATTGCCGGCTTGCGTAACTGGTTTTCCGGACAGCCGGTTTACCGCCAGGTGGCACTTGGAGTCGCGGTTTATTTTCTGATTGCGTTGCTTGCGTATGCCGCTTTCGGGGGAAATGCATGCGCGGTAATGGTAAACGGAAATATGGTGGCTGTTGCTGCCGATAAGAAAAGTGCCGAAAGTGCCGTGGACGAATTGGTGCGGTTGAAATCCGGCCGGGCCGGAATGGACTTGACTGTAATGGAGGAGGTTTCTTTCGACCGGGTTAGGGTGGAACCGGAACAAATATTAGGCCGGGCGGCTTTAAAGGAAAAATTGGCGAATCAGCTCACCTTTAAGGCTAAAGGAACGGCCATCCTGGTAAACGGAGAACCCAAGGTTTTTTTGAAAAACGGGGAGGAAGCGCACAAACTGCTGGCCTGGTTGAAAACATTATACCCGGCAAACGAAGACGGGCAGGTTGGTTTTAAGGAAAATATCGGGGTTGAAGAGATCTTTACCCCGGTGGGGAATATTCTCGAAATGGAAGCAGCCAAGAAGCTGGTCCTTACGGGACAGCATAAAGTGCAGCAGTATACGGTGAAAGAAGGGGATACTTTGTGGGATATTGCCCGTGCCGTCAATATTGGTACGGACCAGATTGTTTTATCCAATCCCAGCCTGGACCCCGACCGGTTGAGTATCGGGCAGGTGCTCAACCTGAGCAGGGAAGCCCCGCTGATTACCGTAACGGCTACCCGGCAGGTAACCCTGAAAGAAGAAATACCTTGTCCGGTGGAGGTCAAGAGAGACAAGGGACTGTTAATGGGAGAAGAGATGGTGGTGCGTAAGGGGGTACCAGGTGAACGGGTCGTTACTTATCGCATAACCACGGAAAATGGTTTGGAAACGGAAAGAGAAGTGCTGGAACAGGAAGTTATCCGCGAACCCAGTACCCAGGTAGTGGCCAGGGGTTACCTTACACTGGCGTCACGAAGCGGGGTGGCGCGTTTGGAGAAACCCTGCGCGGGTGGTATTGTTTCTGGTTTTGGGATGCGCGACGGGAGGATGCATGAAGGGGTGGACTTTGCTGCCGGTTACGGCAGTTCCGTTGTGGCCGCTGCCGGAGGTACCGTTAACTTTGTTGGGTGGCGGGGCGGCTATGGTAAAATAGTGGAAATCAGGCACCAGGGGGGGCTGGTAACCAGGTATGCCCACCTTTCATCGATAAACGTACATAGCGGACAGCAGGTTAAACGGGGACAATTGATCGGCAGGGTAGGCGCCACGGGTTATACTACCGGCCCGCATCTGCATTTTGAAGTGCGCATTGACGGGCGGCCGCTCAACCCGGTCAATTATCTGCCCTGAAGGCAGGATAAATCTATATTTAACAAGCAGATAGCATTTGGATACCGACTGCCGCCCGGCTTGGCCCGGGCGGTTTTGACTATAGCGACTGTTTTCGAGGTTAAAAAGTATTGTTAATTCAGCTCACGGTGTTATAATGTTTTTTGAGGTGGTCAAAATTGTTTTTAAAAAAATTCCATAAAAAGAGTAAATTACAAAGAGGTATTTTTATAACCATCACTATATTGATTGCTATTGGACTGGTAGTCCCTCTGGCGGGTCTTTTTCAACAAACTGGCGGCAACCCGGCGGGGCAGCCCATGCAGTCAGCGCAGTCGCTGCAGGAAGAACTTACCGCTCTCGAAGCCAGAGTCGCAGAAAACCCTGAAGATACAGGCCTGCTGATGGAATTGGCGGAAACCTACCTTTATGCCGGCCAACCCGAAAAGTCTATTGCAACCTACGGGAAGGTTCTGGCCGCCGATCCGGAAAACAGCCAGGCCCGGATTAACCTCGCCACGGTGTATTATTACAGCAGCAATTACGAACAGGCAATAAAACACCTGAAAGAACTGATTGAGAGAGAGCCGGACAACAAGAGCGCGCATTATCTTTACGGCGTCGTCCTGGCTACCGGGAAAAAGGATTACGCGGCCGGGATTGAGGAAATGGAAAAATTTATCGCCCTTACCGGAGAAGGACTGGATGTGGAAAGGGCGAAACAAGCGATTAATGAATGGAAGTCGGCCTTGGCGAAAGAATAGGTCATAAGTTAATCATGTCCCGCATAACCACCCTTAAAGGTGGTTTTTATTTGGGTGGGTTTTGTATTTATTTCCGCTAGGAAGAGCCCCCTGGTGGTTTTATAATTTAACTAGTTGACCTTAAAGCTAGGGGGCATCCATGAAAAACGAACTGCAAATTAACCGGAACGGTTTTAAAAAAAAGAATAAAGACTTTTTTTGGGTGAAGCTTGCTAAAATCTCAGCGGCCCTGGTCTTTTTAATCCCGGTTTGGTTGGGAAACATTCCGGCGGGAATCAGGTTTTATAGTTATTGGGCCATAAGAGAACTGGTAAAGGTGCATACTGTTATCAACACTTTTAACCTGTCAAAACTGAGTTCAGAACACTTTTTTGTAAAATTTAAACCGGAGGACCGCGCGGCAGCGGAGCTGGTGCTTGAAACTGCCGAGCTGTTCTACCCTAAAGTAACTGAAGACTTTGGTTTTGTCGCCAGGACCAGAATTCCCGTGATAATGTATGCCTCCAGAGAGGAGTTAAATAAAAGCTTTGGCTGGGATGCCGATAATAGTGCCATGGGGGTGTACTGGGCCGGAACCGTCAGGGTGCTTACCCCGGATGCCTGGATCCATGAAACGGACTCCCGCGGTGTCAGGACCCGGTTTATCTCTTCCGGCCCCATGGCCCATGAACTGACCCACCTGGTGGTAGATTATCTTACCGGAGGAAACTATCCCCGCTGGTTTACCGAAGGGGTAGCTCAATACGAAGAATATAAATTGACCGGATTTCAGATCAACGAACCGGTATTTTCCCGGGATACATCCCTTTACTCCATGCAAGAACTGGCCGGCAAATTTGACGGCCTGCCGGACCAGTCCCTGGCTTACTGGGAATCGTTGGCCGCGGTGCGGTACCTGATCCATTTCCACGGCGAAGACGTCCTGAATGATTTGATCAAAGAATTGGGTCGCGGTTTGGATTTCAGCGCGGCCCTGAAAAAGGTGATGCGTATAGATTATGCCGATTTTGAAAAAAAGTGGCAGGAATGGGTACAAGAGCGCGGGTGATTTTAAATTCCGTGCAGGAATAAAGAGTCCGGTGCCGAATAATTGCAAAATGTTTGAGATTTTTCTACAAAGGAAATTTGGGAGGATAATGAGGATAATATGGATAAGATTGTTATTGAAGGGGGTAAAAAACTGTGCGGAAGCATAAAAATCAGTGGCGCCAAGAACGCCTCCTTGGCGGTTTTATGTGCCTCCATCCTTTCAAGCGGCGAGATATTGCTGGAAAATGTTCCGGACATCAGTGATGTCCGGGTTATGATCGAAATCATAACCGGTTTCGGTGCCGTTGCGGAGTGGGAGACTCCGGATACACTCAGGATTGTTCCGCCGAAAACGGTAAATGGAAAAGCCCCGTTTCATTTAGTGAAAAAACTAAGAGCGTCAAACCTTCTGCTAGGACCTATGCTGGCCAGGTTCGGGTGTGCCGAGGTAGCGATGCCCGGCGGCTGCAACATCGGGGTCCGGCCCATGGACCTGCATTTTAAAGGACTAGCCGGGTTGGGTGCCGGCCTTTCGCTGGAACGCGGCTACGTTTACTGCAGTGTCCCCGGGCGCCTGAAGGGGGCCAGGATTTACCTGGACTTTCCCAGTGTAGGGGCCACGGAGAATATAATGATGGCCGCCTGCCTGTCTGAAGGACAGACTCTTATTGAAAACGCAGCCAAAGAGCCGGAGATAGTAGATCTGGCCAACTTCTTAAATTCCATGGGCGCCAAGGTAAGGGGCGCGGGTACCGATATAATAAAAATCGATGGGGTGTCTTCCCTTGAAGGCGGGGGGCGCTACGCGATCATACCTGACCGGATCGAAGCGGGTACTTTTATGGTTACGGCGGCTGCCACCGGTGGCGATGTCACCCTGGAAAATGTAATTCCAATCCACATGGAGCCCTTGAGCGCCAAACTGCGGGAGGCTAACGTGGATGTAATTGAGGGCGAAGGCACTCTGAGGGTGCGGGCGGGCGGTAATCTTCGTGCCATTGACATAAAAACCATGCCGTACCCCGGTTTTCCCACCGATATGCAGTCCCAGTTGATGGCTTTACTGTCCACTGTACCGGGTACCAGTGTCATCGTCGAAAATATTTTTGAGAACCGCTTCATGGTGGCGGACGAACTTAAACGTCTGGGTGCTAAAATAAAAGTGGAGGGCCGGGTAGCGGTTATTGAGGGCGTGCCTTCTCTGCACGGTGCCCAGGTTAAGGCTACTGACTTACGCGCGGGTGCCGCGCTGATAGTGGCCGGGTTAATGGCTAACGGGAAAACTGAGATTTGTAACGCCGCCTTTATTGACCGGGGGTACCATAAATTGGAGGAGAGATTGAGGTCTTTGGGGGCCTCCATCTGGAGAAAATGAGCGTGCGGGCACGTTTTAGTTCTTGGAGGGCCAGTAATGTTTCATATTACCATTTTGACGGTGGGCCGGCTGAAAGAAAGTTATCTGGCCGCGGGATTGACGGAATATCTCAAGAGATTATCCGCCTATGCCAGGGTTAGAATTGTAGAAGTAGAAAAAGAAGGTTTCACTGAAAAACTGACTCCTTCCGGCAGGGAAAAAATAAAAAAGATTGAGGGTGCCCGCCTGTTGAGCCGGATCCAAGAGGGCACTTTTTTAATTGCCCTGGACGCAAAAGGCAAAATGCTTTCCTCGGAAGAAATGGCGGCTTTTTTAGAAAAAATTGCATTACAGGGTAAAAGCAGGATAACGTTTGTTATCGGCGGTCCGCTCGGAATTTCCCAACCGGTCTTGGAACGCGCGGATTTCAAGCTTTCTTTTTCCAGGCTGACTTTTCCGCACCAGTTAATGCGCCTGATTTTGCTGGAGCAGCTATATCGCTGGTTTAAAATAGCCCGGGGGGAAACGTATCATTTTTAACTGCGCGTGAATAAAACTAAGATTGACGAAACAGTCCGGTCATGGTATCTTTGTAAGTATACTTAATTGGAGGAATGTTTTTAATTATCTTTAAAGTCTTGGGAGGTTTGCAGCATGCCGAGTATCAACGTTAATGGCAGGGAAATTGAGCTTGATGAAGACGGGTTTATTATTAATCCTGATTTATGGGATAAGGAAGTTGCCGTGGCCCTGGCAGCTCAGGAAGGAATCACGGAGCTGACTGATGATCATTGGAATGTGATCAGTTACCTGCGTGATTACTACACGCAGTTTCAGGTTGCCCCGATGATCCGTAAGCTTTGTAAAGAAACCGGATTCAGCTTGAAATATATCTATGAACTTTTTCCGTCGGGTCCGGCCAAGGGTGCCTGCAAGCTGGCCGGACTGCCGAAACCTACCGGGTGTGTATAGAAACAATTTTAAATTAAGAACCAGCTTGCCGGGGAATTAACCCCGGTTTTTGTTTTTAAATTGATACATAATATCCTGGATTTAAAGAAAAAATATAACATGATTTCCAGGAGGTGATGAAAGATATTTAAAAACTTAGGGCGCGTAAAAAAAATTTACCTCTTTACGGTCTTGCTGATGACTTTTTTTGCTGCGGTCATGTTTTTACGCGGACAGACGGCGGTGGCCCAGGACCAGGTCCTTTATTGGGGCAGCAGGGGGGACGAGGTCGTCCGGGTGCAGCAGAAACTCAGCCAGTGGGAATATTATACCGGCCCGCTGGACGGGGTCTATGGCTATGAAACTTACCGGGCGGTACAGGATTTTCAGCGCAATAACGGTCTCGCCCCGGACGGTGTAGTGGGTCGCGACACCCGGGAAAATCTGGGTTTATCCGTGTCCCAGCCGGTTCCCGCGGTATCGCGGGGAGCCGCCACCGACAGAAGCAACATTACCCTTTTGGCCAGGGTGATAGAAGGAGAGGCGGCGGATGAACCTTTCATCGGCAAAGTGGGGGTCGGGGCAGTGGTCCTGAACCGGCTCAGGAGCGCTTCATTCCCTAATTCACTCAGCAGTGTAATATTTCAGGATGCTGCCTTTGAGTCTATTTCCAACGGGCAGGCTTACCGGCCCTTAACCCAGGAGTCGGTCCAGGCCGCTCAGTTGGCCATGAGCGGTTATGATCCCACGGGGGAAGCGCTTTTTTTCTGGAACCCGTCCAAGCCGGTGAGTCCCTGGATCTGGTCCAGAAATATTCTCACGCGGATTGGCGATCACGTTTTTGCGCGTTAAAGGGGGGGGGAGAGCAGTGAGAAAATGGATTGTTCCGGCGGTTATCGGCTTGTTGGTGCTTGCGGCGGCCGGTTACTGGGGGTACGGCCGGATGGCGGCAAGCCGCAGCCTGGAAATTCAATTAAGCAATAAATATCAACGGGCGTTTTATGATCTGACCGACAGGGTTCAGGACCTGGAAGTGCTCCTGTCAAAAAGCCTGGTGGCAGCGGATCCCGGCCTGGACAATACCATTCTTATGGATATCCGGCAGCAGGCCGCCTTTGCCCAGTCCGACCTGAGCCAGCTTCCTTTAAGCGGTGAACTGGCGGGGCGTACCGCCCAATTTCTGGCCCAGGCGGGAGATTATGCATACTCCTTGGCCGGACGGCTCAACAACGGTGCTGTGATTAATGCTGAACACTGGAATACCATGAACGATCTTTACCGGCAGGCCGTTGAGTTGAACCGGGAACTTCAGGGGATGCAATACCGGGTAGCCCAGAACAACTTTTACTTTACCAGACTGGTAAGGCAGTTGCAGAAAAACCTTCCGGAGAAGCCGGGCAAAACGCCCCAGACGGATTTCCAAAAACTAGATGAGCAAATGCAGCGCTATCCCACCCTGGTTTACGACGGCCCTTTCTCTGAGCACCTGGAGCAGGCGGAGCCCAGGGCGTTAAAGGGCTTGGAGGAAATCACGCCCGGTGAGGCAAAGAATAACGCGCTGGCCTTTATGGACCGGAAGCAGGGAGTAGATTACCGCGCAGAGGTAACCGGAACCACCGGCGGCCAGATCCGGGCCTACCGGGTTGAGGTGTTTGGCGACGAAGAAAACAACGGCGACAGAACGGTTTTTGACATCTCAAAAAAGGGTGGCCGGGTTGTCTGGATGCTTAATTCCCGGCAAACGGGAGCGAAGACGGTGGAGTTGGAACAGGCGCGGCAGAAGGCGTTGAAGTTTTTAAAAGGCCGCGGTTTTGGAGAAATGAGGTCCGCTTATTACCTGCTCCACGGAAACTCCGTTACCTTTAACCTGGCCGCGGTACAGGACGGAGTAACCATTTACCCGGATCTCGTGAAGGTTACGGTTGCCCTGGACAACGGTGAAGTAACCGGGGTTGAAGCCGCCGGGTACCTGATGTCCCACCGGGAGCGTGATTTACCGGTGGTTAAAATATCCGGGGAACAGGCCAGGGCTACGATTAACCCCCGGCTTCAGACCTCCGGGGGCAAACTGGCCCTGATACCGGAGGGCGTGACGGATGAAAAACTGGTGTATGAATTCCGGGGTCAACTGGGGGAAGATAAGTACCTCATCTACATTAACGCGGTTAACGGCCGGGAGGAAAACGTAATGAAACTTATTGAAACCCCCGGAGGCACACTGACCATGTAAATATTTTACCTGACGTTTTATCAAGAACCCCGTTGTTTTGCGGTGGTTCTTTATTTTTTTCAGTAATACATCCTAAATTTTGTTAATATATATATTTATTAAAACTCGGCCCGGAGCAAGGGGAATTATTCCATGTCCTTTGAAAAAAATTTTGTCTTGATTTTTTTTACCGCCATGGGCGTAATGCTGGGGGCTGTCCTGGCAGGTTCCCTGGCGGCAATAATGGTACGCGAGCCGCCGCTGGACACTATGCTCAAGCTGGCCAGAGAAATCAAGATCTGGGCGGTGGTAACCGCTATCGGAGGCACTTTTTCCACGATTGAAATTTTAGAATCGGGGATCTTAAAAGGTGAAATTGTGGTGGTGGTTAAGCAGGTCTTTTATATCGTAGGGGCGCTGGCCGGAACTCATTTGGGCCACTTAATCATCCTGGCGCTGGCCGGAGGGGAAAAATGAGAAAAGATATTTTTCGCCTGGCGGCTTTTTTGGTCATCGGCATGCTGTTGGGAGGTGTTTTTTTAACCGTAATTATCGGCAGGCAGATAGATAAGCTGAAGTATGCAAACGAACTTTTATGCCGGCAATTGGAGCTTTGCGAGGACGATTTGAATCACCTGAAGCAGAGCATGGGAGCAAGGGAAAAAGAAGTCGTCACCGGTGTGGAGACGAATATTACGATTACCGGTGAAAATATGACGGCGCTTGAGGAAAGTGCTGTGCTCCCGGTCCTGGACAAACAGGTGCGGGAGTGGCTTGAACCGGTTAAGGGGCAGGAGGTAAAAGAGCTCAACCACCTGCTGGTACCGCAAATTGTTGACAACCGCGTAGTGGAAGCCGAAGGCGCCGGTTACCGGTTAAAGGTAAAGCTGGTGGTAATAGATACCAATATAGTGGTCTACCTGGAAGCAAAAAAAGAAAAACTTCCGGTAGGCTGATGCTAAACGGCCGGTGGGAATAATTATCAGACTGGATCTGGAAATACATAGTTATTTTTCTTGTTGACAACCGGAGCGGCCGGTGCTATAATTGCTTTAATTTGTTATGTAAGGCAATGAAGGGGAAGAATGGCGCTGTTAATCCACAGCGAGCCGGGGCATGGTGTAAGCCCGGCGGAAGAAAGTGCCTGGGCCGTCCCGGATGCCGCGGGCCGAAATCCTTTCCGTGAAAGTAAGTCGCAGCCGGTTTGCCCCCGTTAAAAGGCTGGAGCGGAACGGGGCATTTTTTAGTTAGTTGCCCGGTTCAAATTGGGTGGTACCGCGGATAAACTTCCGTCCCTTTACGGGGATGTGAAGTTTTTTTTGTTTTTTTAGGGAGCACGCAAAATATTGATTCATATATTGGAATTTTTTTAGAGGGGGATATCATTTTGAAGGAAATTTTGGAACTGCTTGAAAATGACGCCCGGCTTACTCCCCGGCAGATAGCAGCCATGCTTGACCTGGAAGAAAAAACCGTGGCCGGGATCATAAAAGATTTGGAAGAGAAAAAGGTCATCCTTGGTTATTTCACCTTGGTTAACTGGGATAAGGTGGGCGAAGAAAAGGTTACCGCCCTGATTGAAGTAAAGATCAGCCCGCAGCGCGAGGTGGGGTTTGACGCGGTGGCGGAACGCGTTTACCGTTTTCCGGAAGTAAGAACCGTGCGCCTGGTATCCGGCACCTACGACCTGTTAGTCCTGGTTCAAGGGAATACCTTAAAAGAGGTGGCGGAGTTTGTTTCACAAAAACTGGCTTTACTGGAGAACGTGTTGAGCACTACAACTCATTTCGTGCTTAAAACCTATAAACATCAGGGTACCATTGTCGAAGACGGGGAAGAAGACAGGAGGTTGATGATCACACCATGAAAACGCCGAGAAAATGGCAAGACCGTATTAATCCCTCGGTGCAGGAGATCCCGTTTTCCGGAATAAGGCGTTTTTTCGACCTGGTTTCAGAAATGAAGGGGGTTATTTCCCTGGGGGTCGGCGAACCGGATTTTGTAACCCCCTGGCATATCAGGGAAGCGTGCGTGTATTCCCTCGAAAAGGGTTACACCATGTATACTTCCAATAAAGGAATGTTGGAGCTGAGAGAGGAAATAGCCCGGTATCTGGCTGAAACCTACCGGGTGGTCTTTGACCCCCGGAATGAAATTTTGATTACGGTGGGAGTAAGTGAAGGCCTTGACCTGGCCATGCGGACCATACTGTGCCCGGGAGACGAGGTTTTAATCCCGGAACCGTCATACGTGTCCTATGCACCCGTAACCAAACTTGCGGGCGCCCGGCCGGTACACCTGAAAACGTCAGCGGAAAACGGTTTCGTGGTAACCGCCGGGATGGTGGAAAAAGCCGTTACCAGCCGGACCAAAGCGCTGGTCCTGTGTTACCCCAATAACCCTACCGGTGCCACCATCGACCGGCAGCACCTGTTGGAAATTGCCGAGGTGGTCAGGAAGCATGACCTGATCGTAGTTTCCGATGAGATTTACGACCGGTTGACTTATAGCGGTGAACATACCTGTGTGTCCGCCCTTCCCGGTATGCGGGACCGGACGATTCTTCTGAACGGGTTTTCGAAATCCTACGCCATGACCGGCTGGCGGGTTGGTTACGCGGCCGGAAACCGGGATTTTATCTCGGCCATGACGAAGATTCACCAGTATACCATGCTTTGCGCTCCTATTACCGCCCAGGCGGCGGCTCTGGAGGCTTTAAAAAACGGCAGGCCCGGTATGCAAAGGATGGTTGAGCAGTATAACCGCCGGCGCCGCCTGTTGCTTCAGGGTTTTCAGGAAATGGGGCTGCCTTGTTTTGAACCGCGCGGGGCATTTTATGCCTTCCCCGATATCAGTAATACCGGGATGTCCTCTGAGGAATTTGCCCAGGAGCTTTTGCAGGAAGAAAAAGTGGCGGTTGTTCCCGGTAATGCCTTCGGTGACCAGGGAGAAGGGTTTGTCCGCTGTTCTTATGCCGCTTCCGTGGAAGACCTGACGGAAGCCCTGCGGCGGATGGGTAGATTTTTAAAACGCAGGGAAAGCGGCGGAAGAATTTTAACGGCTTTCTTTACAGGTGAGGAGCCTAAAAAAGAAGGAATCTATCAAACCTTATAGAATAAACTACCGACGGTAAAATTATTTGAAGAACGGGAGGACGGAAATAAATTGCAGTTACGTGTTGAATGGCCAAGGACCTGTACGGCAATGATTTTGCCTCAAAATCTTTACGTACCGGTCATTTTTCGTTTTGAGAACCGGATACAAGGAAGTGTATTGAGATGATCTGGAATCCCCGTTACGAGTGTATGGACAGGGAAGAGATGCGGGCATTGCAGTTGACCCGGTTAAAGGAGACCCTGAACCGGGTGTATCAGCGGGTGCCTTTTTACCGGGACCGGTTTGACTCCTGTGGAGTTAAACCTTCCGACCTGGAAAAACTTGAAGACATCAGCAAGTTTCCCTTCACCGTCAAGAACCATCTCAGGGACAACTATCCTTACGGATTATTTACCCTGCCCTTGAAGCAGGTGGTGCGCCTGCACGCCTCTTCCGGTACTACCGGGAAGCCCATAGTAGTGGGTTACAGCCGTAAGGACCTGGAAACCTGGGTAGAACTGGTGGCACGTATGGTCACCCTGGCCGGGGTGACCAGCGAGGATATCGCCCAGGTAAGCTTCGGCTACGGTCTTTTTACCGGTGCTTTCGGGTTGCATTACGGCCTGGAGCGGGTGGGTGCCACGGTTGTGCCGGCATCCTCGGGCAACTCGGAAAAGCAAATCATGTTCATGAAGGATTTTGGGACCACGGCCCTGGTGGGGACCCCGTCATACTGCCTGCACCTGGCCGAAGTGGCCGTCGAGATGGGTATCGACCCGGCCTCCCTGCCTTTGCGGCTGGGCCTTTTAGGGTCGGAGGCCTGGAGTGAAAAAATGCGTACCCAGCTGGAGAAAGCCTGGGGTATGAAAGCGACCGACAACTATGGTCTGAGTGAAGTGATGGGGCCGGGACCATCAGGTGAGTGCGGGCATAATAACGGCATGCATATAGCGGAAGATCATTTTTTGTTTGAGGTGATTGATCCTGAAACCGGTGCCTCGCTGGATTACGGCCAGGAAGGTGAAATTGTCATTACCACCCTGACCAAGGAAGCAATGCCTTTGGTCAGGTACCGGACCAGGGATATTTCGGTGTTGTATCCGGACAGGTGCGTCTGCGGCCGGACTACGACCAGGATGCGCAAAGTTACGGGGCGTACCGACGATATGTTGATTATTTCCGGGGTCAATGTTTTCCCTTCCCAGATCGAGAGTGTTCTGATGAGCATTGAGGATATCGCTCCTCATTACCAGATTGTCGTCGATAAAAAAGGTTTCCTGGATTATATAGAAGTGCATGTAGAGCCGGTTCCGGAAAGATTTACCGGGCAGTTCCGCGACCTGCAGGTACTGGAGGAAAAAGTGCGCCGGAAGCTTTACAGCGTGCTTTCCCTGTCGGCCCGGGTCCGGCTTTTGGAGCCGAAATCCCTGGAAAGAAGTACCGGCAAGGCCAAGCGGGTAATAGACAAACGGTCGAAGGGCGGGGTTCAGGATTAAACGCGGAGGTGAGCTTAATTGAATGAACTTCTTACCGGTAACGAGGCGATCGCGAGAGGGGCCTATGAATACGGGGTAAAAGTGGCTGCTGCCTATCCGGGAACCCCCAGCACCGAAGTACTGGAAAACTTCGCCCGTTATCCCGGGATTTATGCGGAATGGGCGCCGAATGAAAAAGTTGCCCTGGAAGTGGGCATCGGCGCGTCTATGGCCGGCGCCCGCACTATGGTGGCCATGAAACATGTCGGGTTGAATGTGGCCGCCGACCCGCTTTTTACACTGGCCTATACCGGTGTAAACGGTGGGTTGGTTTTGGTTTGTGCCGATGATCCCGGTATGCACAGCTCGCAAAACGAGCAGGACAACCGTTATTACGCCCGGTTTGCCGGGGTGCCTCTTCTGGAGCCGGGTGACAGCCGGGAAGCCAGGGATATGGTGGGGCTGGCCCTGGAGCTAAGTGAAGAATTTGATCTTCCGGTTATGCTCAGGATTACCACCAGGGTGGCCCACTCCCAGAGTTTTGTGGAATTAAAAGAACCGTTGCCCGGACGGGCGCTCCGTCCTTACGTCAAGGATGAAAAAAAATATTTGATGGTGCCGGCCTTTGCCCGTTTACGGCGGGAGGTACTGGAAGACCGCCTGACAGGGCTTAAGGAATACACCCAAAAAACACCCGTTAACTGTATTGAGTGGCGGGACCGCTCTACGGGCATTATTACCAGCGGCGTTATCTACCAGTATGTGCGGGAGGTCCTGCCGGAAGCTTCCGTTTTGAAACTGGGTATGACCAATCCCTTGCCCGAAACCCTGATCCGGGAGTTTGCGGGCGGAGTGGAAAAACTAATTGTGGTTGAGGAACTGGGCGCCTTCATCGAGGAACAGGTCCGGGCCATGGGGCTTGCAGTTTCCGGCAGTGAAATCATTCCGAAAACGGGAGAATTGGATCCGGGAATTATTGCGCAAAAATTTATTGAAGCGGGTATTTTACCGGCCGGTGATCAGGCAACCGCAGGCCGGACCGGGCGGGAGGTGCCGGAGGTTCCCGGCCGGCCCCCGGTGATGTGCCCGGGTTGCCCGCACAGAGGGCTCTTTCACGTTCTGCGGAGCCTTAAGCTGACCGTTACCGGGGATATCGGCTGCTATACGCTGGGCGGCCTGCCTCCTTTGTCAGCAATGGATTCTGCCGTCTGTATGGGTGCCAGTATCGGGGCCGCCCACGGTATTTCGAAGGCCAATCCGGAAATGGGCGCCCGGACCGTGGCCGTGATCGGAGATTCCACTTTTCTGCACTCGGGCCTTACCGGTATTTTGAACCTGGTTTACAATAAAGGTACCGGCACGGTGATTATCCTGGACAACCGTACTACCGCCATGACCGGGCACCAGCACCATCCCGGTACCGGCAGCACCCTGATGGGAGAGCCTGCTCCGGCAATAAATCTTGAGGCACTGATGCGCGCCCTGGGGGTGCGGCGGGTCAAGACGGTGGATCCTCTGAACCTGGCTGAAACTACGGCGGCCGTGCAGGAAGAAACAGCGGCCGGTGAACCGTCGGTGATTATTGCACATAGACCATGCGTTCTTTTGACCCGGATGGCGGGATCAGCCATTCTGGTGAAGCCGGAGAGATGCAAGGGCTGCAAACTCTGTGTGCGCCTGGGCTGTCCGGCTATTTCCCTGAGGGACGGGATCGCTTCGGTAGACCCCATTACCTGTACCGGTTGCAGTCTGTGCGTCCAGGTTTGCAAGGAAGGGGCCTTGGTGCCGGAGGAGGATGAGAATGTTTAAACCGGTGGATATTTTGATGGTCGGGGTCGGCGGCCAGGGTACCATCCTCGCCAGCCGGGTGTTGGCAGGGGCGGCCCGGGAAGCCGGTTACGATATAAAAGTTTCGGAAATACACGGGATGGCTCAGCGGGGCGGCAGCGTGGTCACCCAGGTGCGGCTGGGGGAAAAAGTTTACTCCCCGCTGATTACCAGGGGCGGTGCTGATATAATCCTGGCCTTTGAAAAGCTGGAGGCTCTCCGGCACCTGCCTTTCTTAAAGCCGGGCGGGACGGTGATCATCAACGACCAGGAGATTTCACCGGTTCCGGTACTGGCGGGGACGGCGGTATACCCGGCCGGCATTATTGACTACATTCGTTCTGTCGCAAAGAATGTCGTGGTGGTGAAAGCCCTCGATATGGCCCTGAAGTGCGGCAGTGCCAAAGCAGCAAACATAGTCCTCCTGGGTATCCTGGCCAAAAAACTGCCCATCAAAAAGGAGTTATGGGAGCAGGCGCTGGCCGGGCGGGTCCGGGCCGGGCTGCTGGAAGTGAACCAAGCTGCATTTGCGTCCGGATATGAGATCGGTTAATTAAAAGAAGCAGGT
>DFAQ01000072.1:0-7898 GCA_002365865.1 Pelotomaculum sp. UBA3102 | reverse complement strand
ACCTGCTTCTTTTAATTAACCGGACCATTACAGTCACGGCACCATTTTGGGCCGCGGCAGGTCAGGTTGGGCACGAAGTAATGCGCGGATCTCCGCCGGTAAGGTGCGGTGGCTTGACAGGTAAAGGCATCAGGTATTAATCTTAATTATAATTTAAAATAAACGGATAAAAAGCCGGCACCGGCGGCTTTAATATCTTGATCAAGGGGGTTATAGTTAGCTTATGAGCGGGATAGTTGAAGAGATGCGCTCAAGCCTGACCCATGCACTGGTGGAAGCGCTCCGGACGGCCCGGGCCGGCGGGGCCGTCAAGGTGGATGAGGTTCCGGAATTTACGGTGGAAGTGCCCCGTGAAAAAGAAAACGGCGATTTTGCGACCAACCTGGCCATGATGCTGGCAAAGCCGGCGCGCATGGCGCCGCGCAAGCTAGCCGGGATTTTAAAGCAATATCTTTCTCTCTCCGGGCTCCAGGTAGAACGGGTAGAAATTGCCGGACCCGGTTTTATTAATTTTTACCTGAAGAAAGACTGGGTTTACCGGGCACTCCCCCTGATCATGCTCCAGGGAGAGCATTACGGCCGGGTAAATATCGGCGGGGGTAAGAAGGTTCAGGTAGAGTTTGTCAGTGCCAACCCCACGGGCCTTTTACACTTGGGAAATGCCCGGGGAGCGGCCCTGGGCGACAGTATCGCTTCGATTTTGGATTTTGCCGGTTACCGGGTAGCCCGGGAGTTTTATATCAATGACGCGGGCAAGCAGATCGACAACTTCGGGCTTTCCCTGGAAGCCCGCTATATGCAACTCCTGGGGCGTGACGTGCCGGTTCCGGAGGAAGGTTATCACGGAGAAGACATCCTGGAGACGGTGCGCGGCTTTACGGAACGGTACGGGGACAAGTATTTGACCGTGGATCAGGAGGAACGCTGCCGGGTACTGGTGCAGTATGCCCTGAACGAGAAGCTGCAGGCGATTAAAAAAGTCCTCGGGGATTTCGGGGTTACGTACGATGTCTGGTTTTCCGAGCAGTTTCTTCACGATACCGGGGCGATTCGAGAAACGCTTGATTATTTGCAAGCAAGAGGCCATATTATTGAAAACGAAGGCGCTCTATGGTTTAAAACAACGGATTTTGGTGCGGAAAAGGATGAAGTGGTGGTACGTTCCAACGGGGTGCCGACTTACTTTGCTTCAGATATCGCCTATCACCGGAATAAATTTCAGCGCGGTTTCGAATGGATCATCGATGTTTGGGGAGCCGACCACCACGGGCACGTTCCCCGGATGAAGGGTGCGGTAGCCGCTCTCGGCTATGACCCGGCTGCCCTGGATGTGGTGATTATGCAATTAGTCCGGCTTTTTAAAGGCGGGGAACTGGTGCGCATGTCCAAGCGGGCCGGCCAAATTGTAACCCTGGAGGAACTAATGGAAGAGGTGGGCAGGGACGTCGCCCGTTTTTTCTTCGTTATGCGCAGTTCCGACAGTCACCTGGACTTTGACCTGGACCTGGCCAAGGCAGAGTCCAACGAAAATCCGGTTTATTATATCCAATACGCCCACGCCCGTATCTGCAGCATATTTAAGCAGTTAAAAGAGCAGGGCGGGGAGATGCCCAACCCGGAGCAGGTTGATTACAGCCGGTTGAAAGAAGAGCACGAGCTGGCCCTGGCCAGAAAGCTGGCCGATTTCCCCGGGGAAGTGACTTCGGCGGCGAAAGGCCTGGCACCCCAGCGTATTGCCCGTTATCTCCACGAACTGGCCGGGCTCCTGCACAGTTTTTATAACCGCCACCGGGTAATTACTGAAGACCGGGACCTTTCCGCCGCCCGGCTGGTTTTGGTGAACGCCACCAGGATTACCTTGAAAAACGCCCTGAGACTTTTAGGGCTGACTGCTCCGGAAAAAATGTGATCCCGGGCGGCAGGGTAAAACGTTTAATTATGGTTGACTGTTTTGCCGGCAACGGATAAAATGGGAGAAGTGGTTTTAAAAAACGCCACTGTTAGACAAAAAATTACAGGAGGTCTCTGGTTTCAATGGCCAAAATCGTATTTGTTACCGGAGGGGTTGTTTCATCGCTGGGTAAAGGCATTACGGCCGCCTCCCTGGGGCGCCTGTTGAAAAGCCGGGGGCTTGCAGTGGCCATTCAAAAACTGGACCCTTATATCAACGTAGATCCCGGCACCATGAGTCCTTACCAGCACGGAGAGGTTTTTGTCACCGAAGACGGTGCTGAGACCGACCTCGACCTGGGACATTACGAGCGCTTTATCGATATAAATATTTCCCGCAGCTGCAACGTTACCGCCGGCGGTATCTACTGGTCGGTAATCAACAAGGAACGCCGGGGTGATTACTTGGGCGGTACCGTTCAGGTAATTCCCCATATCACCAACGAAATAAAGGAACAGGTGCGCCGGGTGGCTGCCGAATCCGCTGCGGACGTGGTCATTACCGAAATCGGCGGCACGGTGGGGGACATAGAGTCCCAGCCTTTTTTGGAGGCCATCCGCCAACTGAAAAGTGACCTGGGCCGGGGTAACGTGGTGTACGTGCACGTTACGCTGGTTCCCTATATCCGGGCGGCCAACGAGTTGAAAACCAAGCCTACCCAGCACAGCGTCAAGGAGCTCAGGGGTATCGGCATTCAGCCCGATGTTATTGTTTGCCGGAGCGAGTGGCCCCTTTCTAAAGAAATGGAAGAAAAACTGGCTCTCTTTTGTGATATAGATAAAGAGGCGGTAATCCAGAACTTGGACGCGCCGTCCATTTACGAGGTGCCCCTGATGCTGGAAGAGGAAGGATTGGCCGATATAGTTTTAAGGAAACTGGGCTTGGAAACCGGCCCTCCGGACCTGATGGAATGGCGGGGTATGGTGGCTAAGATTAAAAACATGCGCTACCTGACCACCATAGGTTTGGTCGGAAAGTATGTATCCCTGCCCGACGCCTATCTTAGTGTAGCCGAAGCGTTGAGGCACGCGGGATTTTGCTATGGTTCGGCGGTTGAAATAAAGTGGATTAACTCAGAGGAGGTTACCCAGTCCAACGTTGAGGAATATTTAAAAGATGTCGACGGTATTCTGGTGCCGGGCGGTTTCGGTGACCGGGGTATTGAAGGCAAAATTGAGGCGGTGCGTTTTGCCCGGGAACGGAAGGTTCCTTTCCTGGGTTTATGTTTGGGTATGCAGTTGGCCGTGGTGGAATTTTCCCGTAACGTGATGGGGTGGCAGGGGGCTAACAGCACTGAGTTTGATCCGGCGGCCACTTATCCCGTAATTGATCTGTTGCCGGAACAAAAGGATCTGGAAAAATTGGGAGGAACTATGCGGCTTGGCCGTTACCCCTGCAAATTGAAACCCGGGACGCTGGCCTTTCAGGCTTACGGGAAGGAACTGGTCGCAGAAAGACACCGCCACCGTTATGAGTTAAATAATTTTTACCGGGACGAGCTGGTCGCGAGCGGTCTGGTTATGAGCGGCACCCTGCCCCCCGATGAATACCTGGTGGAAGTTATTGAACTGGCAGGCCACCCCTGGTTTGTGGCGACCCAATTTCACCCTGAGTTCAAGTCCCGTCCCAATCGCCCGCATCCTTTATTTAAGGATTTTATCGGGGCGGCGCAGAAATATAAAAAAGAGAAATTTGATTGACGGCAGGTTAAAAGCAGCTTTGGTTAAACCAAAGCTTTTTATATTGGATATGGAATATTTTTATCGGATCTTTTATTTTTAAACCGGTATTTTTTTAAAGTTATGTCTGCATGCTATAAGCAGTTTGGGAGGTGGACAGGTTTTGAAAAGAAAAGTGATTGCCGGGTTGGTTTTGGGGGTAGTCGCCCTTGCCTTGGTTTTGGCCCTGGTTGTCAAGCCGGGAAATATGCGTGCCACCGGGACCGGTGCCGGTGGGCAGGTGGGTGTAATCTACATAGAGGGTCCCATCTACAGCGGTCAGCGTACGGGCGGGCTGTTCGGGTACCCCGGCAGTGCTGAAGGGATCGCCGCCAGATTGAGACAGGCGGCCAAGGACCCGCAGCTGAAGGCAGTGGTAATCCGGCTGAACAGCCCGGGAGGTACCGCGGCCGCAGCGCAGGAAATCAGCTCCGAAGTGCAGAAATTGAAGCAAACAGGCAAAAAAGTGGTTGCTTCCATGGGAGATACGGCCGCCTCGGGAGCGTACTGGATTGCAGCGGGTACCGACCTGATTGTGGCCAATTCCGGAACCATGACGGGCAGTATCGGAGTGATTATGGAACTCGTAAATACTGAGGGTTTATACGACAAGCTTGGTTTGGATACGGAAACTTTTAAGAGCGGTCCCTACAAGGATATGGGTTCTCCCTCACGGCCCGTTACGCCCGGGGAACGCGCCATCTTCCAGTCTATGATCGACGACATATACAACCAGTTCGTGGAGATTGTCGCCAGGGGCAGGAATATGGAAGTTGAAGAAGTAAAGAAAATTGCGGACGGCCGGGTGCTTACAGGGCGTCAGGCTAAAGAAACCGGACTGGTGGACCGCCTGGGCGGCTTGCACGACGCGGTGTTACTCGCCGGCGAACTTGCAGGTATTCCGGGTGAACCCCAAGTAGTGGAACTAGGGCCCAAAAGTATCTGGCAGGAATTATTCGTTACGGCCGGCGGAAGCGTTTTCCAGGGCCTGAGCCGGTCTTTCGTCCCCATCCTGCCCGGCCAAAGAGAGGGCTACTATTTTTATTTTCAATAAACCTGATGTTTTTATAACCAAGGGGGGGATATGATATGGGCGAGGATTTCCGCCGGTACAGTGAAAATAATGGCGCCGGTGAAAACGGTCAGGCCGGGGAGTCCGGCAGCGGCGGGGAAGCTTCCCCCGGCTTCCTGGAGCTGGTTTACGGAGTGCTCTTTGACCCGGATCAAACCATGGCCGGGGTGGCTTTAAATCCGCCGCTGGTTCCGGCACTGCTGGTCGTTACCATTACCGGCATTATCGGATCGCTGATGGGTTTTCTTACGGCTTCACGGGTGATGGTCCCGGGTTTATCCAGCATGGTTGCGGGTGACTATTTTCCGCTCCGGGCGGTACAGTCCCTGGCCGTGCTGGGGGCGGTCTGCGGTCTTTTGTGGAGTTATGTCAAATGGTTCGGCTACAGTGCCGTTATCCACTTGGCCGCTGATTTATTTGGAGGAAAAGGCCGGGCCAGGGGGGTTTTCGCGGTGGTGGGACTGGCCGGACTACCATTTATTTTCATGATTCCGGTCCAGCTTTTAGCGTACTGGTTCGGAACCGGGAAGTTTGCAGTGGGCCTGTTGGTATTGCTGGCGGGGCTGGGTTTGCTCATTTGGAACGTGATCATCCTGGTTACAGGCCTTAAGCACGTGCACGGATTTACCACCGGACGCTCGGTGCTGGTCATTGCCACCCCCTTCCTGGTCTTTTTGGTGCTGGCTCTTTTGACGGTGGCAGGGATTGCGGTTGTGGTAACTTCTTTGACCGCCGGGATGAGGCTGCCCGGTTATTTTTAGAAAAAATTAAATTAAAAGATCAATCCAGCAATGTTTTACTGTGACTGAAAAGGATTTTTAGAATTTACGGGGAATTATAAAGTGCAAGCTTTTTTATGCTCCGGAAAACGGAGGGGTAAAAATGCCGGGTGGAACTTATGACCTGCTGGTTGTTGATGACCAGGCAGGGGTACGGTATTTGCTATATGAAGTGTTTCTTGACGAGGGATATCGCGTTGATGTGGCCTCCAGTGGAAAAGATGCCCTGAATAAGGCCGCGACTGGGAATTATTTGCTGATCTTGCTTGATTTTAAAATGCCCGGAATAAACGGTTTAGATACACTACAAGAATTACGTAGAATTGCCCCGGAGACACCGGTGGTGATCATGACTGCATCCGATGAAATGCAAGTTGTAACCGAAGCTGAAAAGAGAGGGGTTCAACACTGCCTGATCAAGCCCTTCGAGTTGGATGAGGTCCGTTACCTCGTCAAGAGGTTGCTTTTAGGGGGAAAGGTAAAACAGGAAGCAGTTTCGGCCAAAGGTTTTTAATTTTGATTTAAGGCAATTAAATTCTTTTTGTTATTATTTTAAGTGTTTCGGGTTAGAGGATTTTTTTTTGGGATGGCGAAGTATATTAATATTTATCAAGGCTGTGAAAATTGCTGGTTTTTTATAGCACTTTAGGGAGGGTTTTAAGCATTGCTTATTGCCACAACTGCCGTTTTGGCCATGCGCTGTCCCGAATGCGGGAAAATGGAGTTTCATGACTTCAACCGTTTTGGCTTCTGCAGGGGTAAAAATAAAAAAGTATATTGTTCCTGTGGAGCTGTCAAGCTTATAGTCAGCACTAAAAACTACGCTTCATACTTGATACAAGTTCCCTGTGTGGTTTGTGAGACCAAGCATTTGAGGGAGATGTCGGGAAAATCGCTTTGGTCCCGGAACGTCACCTGTTTGTCCTGCCAGGATACAGGGCTGGAGTTGGGACATATCGGGCCGGAACCTGAGGTCAGAGAAATAGTTAACGTTTACGAACAAGAGCTGGAAGAACTCATTTATGAATTTGGTTGCGACGGCTATTTCCATAATTCTGAGATTATGTATGAAGTGATGAATTGCCTGCATGATATTGCCGGGCAGGGGGCACTTTACTGCCGCTGCGGCAACCACAAAATAGAGGTGGATATATTTCCGGACCGCCTGGAACTGCATTGCCGGAATTGCGACAGCATTAATATTATTTACGCTGAAACGGAAGAGGACCTGAAAGTCATCCAGCAGGTTGAGGTCATAGAGTTGGAGCGACACGGTTTTAATTGTTTGGACAGTCTTGCCAGCACCGGAAAGATTAAAAAAACCCGCCGCAAGAAGAATAAAACATAATTTGATCTTACTCCGGCCATACTGTGGATACCTTATTGCAAAGGAGGAGATATGGTGTCTCTGGTGCCGGTTGATGGATTACTCAAGCGTGCTGAAGACGGGGGTTATGCCGTAGGTGCATTTAACTGCAACAACATGGAGATTATCCAGGCCATTATTGCCGCGGCTGAGGCTGAAAATGCCCCGGTAATTTTACAGGCCAGCCAGGGTGCCATTAGATATGCCGGAATCAGTTATATTGCAGCCATGACCAAGCTGGCTGCCGCAAACGCCGGGGTACCGGTAGCCCTGCACCTGGACCACGGTACCAGTTTTGAGCAGGTAATGCAGTGCATACGGACTGGCTTTTCTTCAGTAATGATCGATGGGTCCGGACTGCCACTGGGGGAAAATATTGCCCTGACGAAGAAGGTGCTGGATGCGGCGCGTGCGGTTAATGTTTCGGTGGAAGCCGAACTGGGTAAAATCGGCGGCACCGAAGACGATATCGCCGTCAGTGATCGGGAAGCTTTGTTTACCGACCCGGAGGAAGCCGGTTTTTTTGTGCGCGAAACCGGGGTGGATGCTCTGGCAGTAGCTATAGGTACTGCGCACGGGCAATACCAAGGGGTGCCTAAATTGGATTTTCCGCGCCTGAAGAAAATTAAGTCCGTGGTTAAAATACCGCTGGTGCTGCACGGTTCCTCCGGGGTGCCGGATGATGATATCCGCGAAGCCGTACGGTCGGGGGTGTGTAAAGTTAATATTGACACCAATATTCGCGAGGCTTTTACCGCCGCCGTGCGTAAGTTTATGGAAGCCAACCCCGAAGAAATAGATCCCCGCAAGATTATGGGTCCCGCCAGAGATGCGGCGGCGAAAGTGATCAGAGAAAAAATAAGGGTTTTCGGCAGCTCACATAAGGCATGGTAAAAAATTTTTAACATAGTACTACAGCGTAAATTAAAGGTTAGCGGAGCTATGGAGCCATGGGGACGGTTCGAGCGTCCCCGAAGCGTAGCAAAGGGCCGAAGGGAAGACGATGGAACCG
>DFAQ01000001.1 GCA_002365865.1 Pelotomaculum sp. UBA3102 | reverse complement strand
TTAATTTACGCTGTAGTGTTAAGGTTATTAATTGCTATATTCTTGCTTAAAAGTTGATTTCCTGCCGGCGTAGTTTTTAAATGAACTGATTTAAGGCCATTAAACATATTTACCTGACCAGATCAAAGATACGGTACTGCAGTGCTTCAGCAATATGGACCTCCTCAATTGCCTCAGAACCCGCCAGGTCGGCTATGGTCCGGCTGACTTTTAATATCCGGTCATGGCTGCGGGCGCTCAGACTCAGCTTGTTGAAAGCATCCCGAAGTAAAGCTTCAGCTGCTTTTTTTAGCTTGCAATGCAGCCGAACTTCCCGTGCCCCCATATGCGCGTTGCAATACACCTGGAAACTTCCGGACCGGTTATAATCTCCTTCAGGTTCAAAACCGGCAAATCTGCGCAGTTGAATTGCCCTTGCTTTTGTCACGCGGTCTTTTATGGCCTGGGAACGGTCACTTTTTTCCACCTGGGATAAATCTTCATACGGCATCCTGGGTACTTCCACGCAAATATCAATCCTGTCCAATAAAGGGCCGGAAAGCCGGGATATATAGCGTTGAACCTGGTGCGGAGTACAAGTGCACTCCCGTTCCCTGTCCCCGTAATAACCGCACGGGCAGGGGTTAAGCNNGAGAATTGTTGGCGTACACGAAGCAACCTACTACTGCTTTTAGGCCCCGAACCCGCGTCGCTGCAGCTCACATATTTTATTTAAAATGCTTTTTTCTTCGTATTTGACCATCCTTCCCCCTCTTTCCCAGCAAAGGACGGTACCCTTATCCACCCCGAGCGCTTGGGCAAGCTCCTTTCTAGAAAGACCCATTTCAAACCTTGCTTTTTTTAAAACTGCCGAAAAGGAATTATCCTTCAGCTCATCGAATAAATAATTCACGCCGATGTTTAAAAGCTGGCATATTTTTTTGACTTTGTCGGGATAATTTTCTATTTTTCCGAGATTCTTTTCCCAACGTCCTAAAGTCACCTCACTCATTCCGACATTGCCGGCGAGTTGTTTGATCGTTAAACCCTTACTTAACCTGGTCTGTTTCAACCTGGCTCCTACGGTTGAAAGGTCTGGTTCTTGAGATAAGCCGCAAGCCACCTGAAACGATATTGTTTGTACTTTGCTACCGCACGGGCAGGGGTTAAGCGCGCCAACCAGCATCAGCCTTGCGGGATAGGTTAAGGAGGCATTTACCCGGGAAATAGTGACCACGCCGTCCTCAAGCGGCTGCCGGAGAGCTTCCAGGGCGTCTTTGTGAAACTCGGGCATTTCGTCCAGGAAAAGAACTCCGTTATGGGCGAGCGAAACTTCTCCGGGCCTGGGCACCCTGCCGCCGCCGATGATACTTATCGCCGATGCGGTATGGTGGGGGGCCCTGAAAGGCCGGTTGGCAACCAGAGGGGTACCGGGCTCAAGCTTGCCGGCCAGGCTGTAAATTTTGGTTGCTTCCATGGACTCCTGAAAAGTAAGGTCCGGCAGGATGCCCGGCAGGCGGCGGGCCAACATGGTCTTGCCGGACCCGGGGCTTCCCATCATGACCAGGTTGTGTCCCCCCGCGGCCGCTACTTCCAGCGCCCTTTTGGCAGCCTGCTGACCCTTGACGTCGGCAAAATCCAGTTTTCTGGAAGAATTATTGCTCATCAATTCCTTGAGGTCTATTTGGTACGGACTGATTTCGCTCTCTCCGCGCAGGAATTCCCCAACTGCTGCCAGGGACCCGCAAGGGAATACGTCCACCCCGTCAACCAGTGCCGCCTCCGCCGCATTTTCCTCGGGCACGATTACTTTATTTAAAGATGATGCTTCCCTGACTGCCCAAATACTGGGCAGGACACCGTTGACACCCCGCAGGTAGCCGTTTAATGAAAGCTCCCCGAGGTAGGCGAAAAAACGGCACCGCTCCGGCGGCAGCTGTTCTGTGGCCGCCAGTATGCCCACTGCAATGGGCAGGTCATAGATGGGTCCTTCTTTTTTTAAATCGGCGGGGGCCAGATTTACCGTGATCCTTTTCACCGGGAATTCAAAACCCGAATTCTTTATCGCCGCCCGGACGCGGTCTTTGGCCTCCCGCACCGAGGTATCCGGCAGTCCGACAATATCAAAGCAAGGCAGTCCCCTTGAGACATCCACTTCCACCTGCACGATCCGGCCGTCCAGTCCGTGTAGCACCGTGCTTTTGACTATTTCGATCATTTAAATGCTACCTCCGGTTCTCTAAAAGCTCAACCTAACCCCGTTTTTCTTTAACCACTCTCTCCTGTTTTCATAGTCCGGCAAAATTGATGCAACCAGGTTCCAGAACTCTTTTGAATGATTATGATGAATCAAATGGCAAAACTCATGAACGATAATGTAATCCAACACTGACGAGGGGGCCATTACTGCTCTCCAATTCAAGTTTATGTTGCCCCTGGAACTGCAACTGCCCCATCTTTTCTTTTGTTCTTTGACTGAAACCTTCCCCGGCCTGGCCCCTATTCTGGGCTGATAATAACGAACTCTCTAGTCAGGGACAGCGGCACAGGCTTCAAGCAAAAAGGAAGAGCCCTTGCCAGGAACAAAAATTAATTTAGCTGATTCCTGATAAGGGACCTCTAAGTTACTCGTTATCAAAAACATCTTCTTCTAATGGATATGGAGGATCTATTATAGGTATATTAAAATTAGCAGTCGATAATGCACTAAAAATGAATGAAGCATATGAACAACTTGGACGTAAGAGAGTTTCTTTATTGTTTCGTAATTCTTTCTCAATAACAGCTTTAGTAATTTTAATATCGCTACTTTTATTTAAATTATACCTTAAATGAAATACCATTTTTAATTCAAAGATTGTTTTTGGCTCAAAATATTTTTCCCTAACGTGTTCAATTAATACATAATCAGAGGTAATTTTTTCTATCTTACAAGAATCCTTAATTTTTAATTTTGTATCCTCTTCAATAGTATCATTTTCAGATATTGTATTATATAATAAATTTTGCAAACTTACAGCAAAACCTCCATCATATATAATTATAGGTTTGTTTTCTTTACTCATATTCTCGGCCCCCTACTTAATTTTGAAAATTGATAAGGAACTGGCGAACGATTCTGCTCCCAAAGTGATGCAACCTCTTCTTGGACTACCTTAATACTTATTTCTTTTGTATGAATAGACCTTTTAATATCTGAACGCCCACTACGTTGTGTTTCATAATGATTTTTAGTGATTAAATATAATAAATATTGATTTAAACTTAGCCCCTCTTCTTCGGCTGCTAATGACAACTCTCTATGAAGGCTTTTGGGAATTCTAAAAGTAAACTTACCGCTAAAATCTGTATTATAAAGACTTGAGGAAACTGGAATTTCCCTACCATCTTCCAAGGCAATTTCCAACCAACCTTTTTTCGCATCTTCGGCCATAGTTACGGCTTCTTCAGGGGTATCACCGCACCCAATACAACCAGGTAACTCAGGGTATTCTGCTACCCACTCTGTACCTTCGGTACTAGAAACAGGATATACTCTCATCCTAAATGGTGTTTTAATTAAATCATCCAATATAATCAATCCTCCTCCATTAACTCCATTACTTTACCAACTGCTTCAAATAACATTTCTTATATAACCCACTTTTACCTTTTTATCATGGAAAACTATTGATACTTCATATCCTGGTATTTCGGGATGCGTATAAATGAAATGACTTCCACCAGAAGGTCTTCTCTGTTGATATCCAAAAGCTTCCAGAACTCTATGGGCTTCCGAAAATAATATATCAGTGGGAGTAGGTTTTCTTTTAAATTTTTTAAGTAGCTTTTTAATCTGACTCACTTATTTCTCCCCTTTATTGTATACTATAATACCACATTTGATACCAACTTCCTGCAATTATTATAAAAAAATTATGTGATGTTTTGTTGAAATTGGTAGTTGCATTTTATTAAGGTTTGGGGTTGCCAAGATAAATAATTGATTTAGTGAAATGCAACATAAAAAACAATTCCCCCTGAAATAATATCAGTATGAGTACAAACACAAAAAATTTATCCACCTTTAAAGTAGCCGCGGTGTATATTGGAACCGTTGTTGGGGCAGGGTTTGCCTCCGGTCAGGAAGTGCTCCAGTTTTTTAGTTTCTTCGGTGTCTACGGAATTCCGGCTATAATGCTGGTTACGTTATTGTTCGGCTTTTTCGGGTTAATAATTTTAAGATTGGGCAACAGCTTGAATGCCAAATCTTACAGGGAAATCATCAATTATGCCGGCGGGCGCTGGCTGGGAACCGTTATTGACGCAGTGATCACGTTTTTTCTCTTCGGCGCTTTAACGGCAATGGCTGCCGGGGCCGGGGCCATTTTTACCGAACAATTTGGTCTGTCTCACCTGCTCGGCAGCCTGGTCATAATCGGGATCACCTTGTTTACGGTTTTGCTGGGTGTCCACAGCGTCATAAATTCCATCAGTTTCGTAGTTCCAGTTTTGTTGGTATCCGTACTGGGAATCAGCATCATATCCCTGGTCAACACGCCGGTGGATTTCGGTGCGGTCAGACAGTGGGCCCAGCCGTCCCGGGCCCCCGTACCGTTTTGGCCCCTGTCGGCCGTTAATTATGTATCATATAACATGGTGCTCAGTGTGGCCATACTGGCCCCCCTGGGCAGATTAGCCAAAAACCCGCAAAACTTGAATAAAGGGGCTTTTTACGGGGGGATTGGCCTGGGTGTCGGTGCTTTAGCCATCCACATGGCCTTACTCACCAATATCCCGGCAATCTCCGGCTACGAAGTTCCCATGATCTATATTGCGTCACAAATATCCCCGGTATTTCAATTCGGCTATAGCATCGTACTGCTGTCGGAAGTATATACTACTGCCGTGGGGAGCCTGTATGGGTTTATAATCAGATTCACGGACCAGGAGAGCCCGAGATTCAGGTGGCTGGTAATCGGAACCGGCATTGTCGCATTTGCGGCCAGTCAATTAGGTTTTTCCACCCTGGTAAAAATATTGTATCCTGCGGTGGGATATGCCGGACTGTTAATGCTGGGCGGGTTGCTATACGGCTTCTTAAAAGAACGCCTGGTTATGCAACCGGTTTTTAAACGGATAAAACTGAAAGGGAGTAAAAAACGTTAAAATTAAACCGCTACTTTCGACGGTCTATCAAGAATAAAGGTTATTGGCCAGCTCTAATGAATCAACATAAGCTTTAACAATATCTTCATTATCT
>DFAQ01000014.1 GCA_002365865.1 Pelotomaculum sp. UBA3102 | reverse complement strand
TAATTTACGCTGTAGTGTTAGTAGCTTCTTATTATCGAGTAAGGAGGTACCGGGCGCTCAAGAGGTACCCGTACCAATTGCCGGGGATGCGGCGCCGACGTAACGGGATGGCCCTCTTCGTCATAAATAAAAACCACCCGCTGTTTAAAATTATCTCCCCCGGGAACCAAAATTTCCACCTTATCCCCGACGGTAAAACGGTTTCGTTGTTCCACCAGCGCCAGCCCGGTTTTTTGATCATAACTTTTTACCAACCCCACAAAAGTATGGCTTCGCAGGTATATCTCCCCTTCGTAATGCTGACCGGCCACACCGGGGTTGCCAAACAAAAAGCCGGTGGTATAACGACGGTGACTCACTTTGCTGATTTCTTCCATCCAGGCCGCATTAAAACGGTAATTATCCGGTGCCCTCAAATAGGCATCCAGTGCTTCCCGGTAGGCTTTTACCACCCCTGCCACATAGTTGGCACTTTTCATGCGCCCTTCAATCTTAAAGCTGTTCACCCCGGCCCGGACCAGTTCCGGAATATGTTCAATCAAGCAAAGATCACGGGAACCCAGGATATAAGTTCCCCGGTCATCTTCCTCTACCGGCAGGTATTCATCCGGCCTCTTTTCTTCCACCAGGGAGTATCTCCAGCGGCAGGATTGGGCGCAGTCACCCCGGTTGGCATCCCTGCCGGTCAGGTAATTGCTCAGCAGGCAACGTCCGGAATAGGCCATACACATGGCGCCATGCACAAACACTTCAAGTTCTACGCCCAATTTACCCCGGATCTCCTTTATTTCTTCCAGGGAGAGCTCACGGGCCAGAATGATCCGGGATATTCCGCGCTCCTCCCAAAAGCGCGCTGATGCCCAGTTGGTAGTGTTGGCCTGAGTACTCAGGTGCACCGGCAGCCCCGGTTGCAGTTTTCTCACCAGGTCTACAATCCCCGGATCTGATACGATCACCCCGTCCACTCCTACCGTACAAATTGCATCCAGGTAAGCCGGAAGTTGTTCCAGGTCCCGGTTGTGGGCAAAAATATTTACCGTTACATATACCCGGACCCCTTTCTCACGGGCAAACCGCACCCCTTCAGCCATTTCCTCCTCACTGAAGTTACCGGCCCCGGCCCGTAAGCCGAAATGCCGCCCACCAAGGTAGACGGCATCTGCGCCGTATAACACAGCTACCTTTAATTTTTCAAGATTCCCTGCAGGGGCCAACAGTTCCGGTTTCATTGCAAATACCTCTCTTGGTTAACCAGGTGCTCCGCCAGGGTGGCGGCAAAAGCGTGAGCACCGTCCGGTTTTGCCACGTAATAAAGATAATTCGTCCGGGCCGGGTTGACTGCGGCCAGAAGCGACGCTCTGCCGGGCATAGCTATGGGACCCGGCGGCAGGCCGTTAATCTTGTACGTATTGTAAGGTGAATCAACTTCAAGGTCTTTATGGTAGATTTTCGATTTGGTACCTCCCAGGGCATACTGGACGGTGGCATCAATCTGCAGGGGCATCCCCCTGCTCATACGGTTGTAAATGACACCCGCAATAACGGGTCTCTCCTCATCTTTTTTCGCCTCCCGCTCCACCATGGAGGCTATGGTTACGGCCTGGTGCAGGGTTAAACCCATTTTTTCTACCCTGTCGGCATAATTCAAGTCCTTCATTTCCTTTTCAAAACGCTCCAGCATAATATTTATAATTAAAACTTCTCCGCTGTCTTCGGTTGCTTTATATGTATCCGGGAAAAGATATCCTTCCAGGCGCCTGTCTCCACCCGGCAGGCCCCTGAGAAAAGAGTAAGGGAAATCTTCACCCGCCACCGCCGAAAAAAATTCTTCCCGGTCAACTAACCCTTTGGAAGCAAGAAGATCGGCCACCTGAGCCGTAGTATACCCTTCGGGCACGGTAAAAGATTGTAAAGCTGGCTGCCCTTTTACCAGTTCCTGAAGCAGTTCCGGGGTAGAGAAACCGGTACTGAGCCGGTATTCACCCGTCTTAATCCGGCTGTCCAGGCCTTTCCACCTGGCGTAGCACCTAAACGCCAAAGAGCTTCGTATTAATCCGTGTTGTTTCAATATCTTACCCACCTGAGCTGCCGTTGCCCGGGCCGGAACTTCCAGGGTTACGTCGCGGGCGTTTCCCCGGGACGACACCGGCGAAAGAACGACCAGCACATAAATTACTACCAGACAAAACAGGGCTGCCGGCACCGGTATCAGGTAACGATTATTTACCCGAACCCTGCCTGGTGCAGGGAATTTTGTTTTTTTCGGATTCAAAAAAAGAATGTTTAACACCTCATAAGAAACAACTTACCGTTTATTAAACAACGTTCTTTATATTTCCTTAAGAATCGCTACCGGTTTCCGTTTCTTCATTTACCGGGGAGTCATTACCATTATCTGAAACGGCAGGAATCATGCCTTCAGCACCGGTTTCATCTTCCGGGATTTCTCCGGTTTCGGCATCGTTACCACTGCTCACGGGCGACGTTTGGTAGACCTGGCCGGAAACGCTCAGTTGCTTAAGGTCATCCCCGGTCTGGGCATTTTGTCCGTTTGACCCGGGTGACGGCGTGGACGGAGCTATCTGTAAATCTTTCTCCATAACTCCCACGGCAATAATATTGTGCACCGGATTGTAGTCGCTGGCAGGCATCATTTCTCTTTTTTCCACCCCGTTGAAGCTGACAACCCGTTGAGTTAAAACTTTGAATCCTTTTACACCTTCCTGCTTGACCACCTGCTCACCTTTCGGAAGATTCGGGTCTTCCTCATAGATCACTTCCGGTTCAATCTCCCGGATCACCCAGGAACGGACCTGAACCTCCTTCTTGTAGGCAGTATTACCGTATATTTTAAAGGTTAGCCTGCCGCCGGAAATATAAGACTTTAGATAAATATAACTACCGGTGTTGTTGCGAAATTTCAAATCCAATACATCGTAAACCACCGTCGCATCACGCCCGATGGGGACATAACTGACAGGCAGTGAGTGGTTGGTCCGCTCCACCACTTCCAGGTTTGCCAGCAGGATACAGTTATAAAGGGTAGTGGAAACCTGGCATACCCCTCCGCCCAGACCGTCGACCAGTTCGTTATTAATGATTACAGGTGCATTTTTGTAACCGGATTCCGAACTGCGGGGACCGACAACTTCGTTAAATGAAACTATATGACCGGGTAATACCAGTAATTCATTTAATGCCCGCGCGGCAACACTGATATTATAAGAACGGCTCGTTTTGGCCGGATTAAAGGTGGTCGTATACGCAGCAAGCAGGCCGGTGATACCCATAGACTGAACCAGTGCTGTCGAACGCTCCGGTGGGACCGATACCAGTGACAAAGTTACCCTGGTTTTTCCCTTTTCCTCCAGGATGGTTAAAATATCTTTTTCCAGCCGGTCCAGGTCCACGACAGTACCGTTTCTTCCCGGAATTATCGTGACTGTATCATCACTGTTGATTTTAAATGCAGCATCGCGCGGTTCTTCGGTTATTTCACGGGTCAATTCCCTTACCCTGCGGGATAGTTTGTCGCGGTCCAATTCCATGACCGGTTCCAATGAAAGCCCTGTTTTTTCAAACCTTCTTCTATCCTTCCAACGCTGGAAAATGCTACCCTGCCTGCCTGCGTTGACGGCGGCATCCATGATGGCTTCCTCTTTTAAGTCAATTCCCACCTCACTGAGAAGCAAAGGCCAGCTTAGACCCTGGTAACTGAGTTCCACCCGGGTCGCCCGGAGGTCGCTTTCTAGTTCCGCCAGTTTTGCCACGCCTTCTGTCTTGCTTAATCCTTCCAGGCTTACTCCCATAACCTCAACACCAGGCAAAACTTTTTCAGAGGCATAAGAAAAAAAGCCCGAACCGAAAAACAACACCAATATAATAACTGCGGCAACAATAAAAAAACTGTATACAGTACGGGCAATTTTAACCGACACTTATTAACACTCCCAACCTATAAAAAAAGCCGGACTGAGGGTATTAAAAACCCTCAACCAGCTTACTTTATTAAAACACTATTCCTCTTCCTCTTCCTCTTTAACAATCATTTCCTCCCAGTAATCTGCCACCTTTTCCCATTCTTCATCATCCTCAATATCAACCAGCAATTCGTTTCCTTCTTCATCCAGATCAAACTTTAATATGATTGCCTCGTCACTTTCTTCATCCACCGGCAGCAGGATAGCGTACTCTTTACCTTCAACCTCTATTATATCAATTACTGTAAAATCATGTTCGACTCCCTCTTCATCCATCAGGGTAACAGCCTTATCTGATTCTGTCACTATTTTCACCTCTATTAGAGTTTATTGACAATTTTATATTAAAATATGCTGCCTGTCAAGAAAACTCCTGACCTCTGCTCCGAAAACAAAGTTGCGCCGGTTGTTTTTACCTATTCGTATTCCTTAGTTATTCTGGTTGACCCGAAAATCAAGAAAACCCTGCAGAATTAAAACAGCCGACATTTTATCAATAACCCGCCGGCGCCTGACCCTGCTCATACCGGCTTCAATCAATAGCTTTTCAGACGCCACCGTCGTCAGACGTTCGTCCCACATTTCCACCGGCAGGTCCAGTACTTTTGCCAGGCGGCCGGCGAAGTCCCTGGCCTTTTCCCCCTGGAAGCCCAGACTACCGTCCATATTTCTGGGGAGTCCGACCACGATCATTTCAACTTCATGTTCCCTGGCAATTTCTCTGATTTTTTCAATGTTTTCCCGGACTGATCCTTTGGCAGAAATTGCTTTAAGGCCCTGGGCGGTATACCCCAGCGGATCGCTTAGTGCTAGGCCGATCTTTTTAGCTCCCAAATCCAGTGCCATTATCCGCATTTTAAATCACCTTGATGCAAAAATCCGGGCAGGCGGCACCGCAGTAGCCGCAGAAAATACACCGTTTTCTATCAACTATAAGTTTTCCGTTCACGATGCTTAAAGCGCCCTGCGCACATTTCTCTATGCAACGACCGCAACCCCGGCACCAATCTTCAACATGCAAACGCCTGGGACGGCGCTTAACTTTATATTTCAAAGCACTTTCAACAGGACGGCCGTCGAAAAGACAGGCGTTGTACTCCACTTCGTCCGTGGTACTCATCCCTACCGCTACTGACGATAATTCAGAAATTGACCTGACAAAATTAAAAGCTTCTTCCACGCGGTCAATCAAATTTCCACCGCCCAGGGCTTTCATCGCGTAAAGGCCTTTTCCGGCGCCTGCAGCTACTTTAATCGCCCTGAGCATATTTTCTGTCTTGCCACCTCTGATCCCGATACCCGCCATATTAATCAGCGGGTGAATCACGTCTATTTCCGGAACCGAGGCGGCGCCTAAAACTCCTTCCACATGGTGGGTGGATATGCCCACGGCACGCACCAGGCCTTTTTCTTTTGCCTCCAACAAATATTCTATGGCTTCCCAGTGGCCTTTTATGGTCAAAATTGATTCCTGTTCATGGAGCATAAAAATATCTATCCAGTCCCTGCCGGTGTTTTCCAGCGCTTTTTCAACACTTTGCCTCATGCCGTCATAAGTGTAGGCATAACATTTAGAAGCAATTATTACCTCATTATTATATCCCCGTATCGCCTCACGAATATATGGATAAGTACGGTATATCTCTGCTGTATCAATAAAATTTACGCCGGCCTCCAGGGCTTTGCGAATAACCTTGGCCCCTTCTTGGATCGAAAGACGGGCCTGAAGCGGACCGACAGTAAGAGCACCGAAGCAAAGATTTGAAACTTTAAGACCGGTTTTGCCGAGAAATCTATACTGCAAGTATCAACCATCTCCTGAGAGATCTGCCCTTGGTTTAGCTCTTTTCAAGATAATTTTTAACCAATTCTTCCAGCAATTCGTCCCGTTCCAAGCGCCTGATAAGGCTGCGGGCATTGCCGTGGCTTGTAATATAGGCCGGATCCCCTGATAAAAGATAACCTACAAGCTGGTTAATCGGATTATACCCTTTTTCCTTTAAAGCTTGGTAAACCTGATGTAAAATATCATGAGTTTGACTGATATCTTCTGCCTGGACTTTAAACATCATGGTTTTTTCTGAAAAATCGCAAGACATAGTACTGACCCCTTCCTTTTTTCCATCAACATAACTAAAATATAAATGCATCTTATAATTAACATTCGGCGGTAAATATTTCTTTTCCTTCATTGTTAAAAATAACCGGTTACAAAAGATTATTGAGTGGTTTGAGAAAGTAATATATAATGTTGCTAACTCAAGGAAAGGCGTAGTGCTAATGATATTGCGCAAGGCAAAAATTACCGACGTCGAAGAAATTCATGCTTTAATTAATTATTATGCTGATCGGGGGCTGATGCTGGCACGCCCACGCACCCAACTTTACGAAGGCCTCCGGGAATTTACCATCGCTGAATATCAAGGCCGGCTGATAGGAGCCGGTTCACTGCACATTATATGGTATGATCTGGCTGAAATCAGGGCTCTGGCTGTAACACCGGAACACTGTAAAAACGGAATCGGCCGCGAACTTGTAGAAAAGTTTCTTGAAGAAGCACGAGAATTGGCCCTGCCGCGTGTATTTGCCCTGACTTACCAGCAAAAATTCTTTGAAAAATGTGGTTTTAAAACAATCTTAAAAGAGTCGTTACCCCAGAAAGTTTGGAAGGAATGCATCAACTGCCCGAAATTTCCCAACTGTGAAGAAATAGCTATGGTCATCAACCTCTGACATTTCTGATAATCAGGTCCGGCGGTAACATGTCTAAACCCGGTATCCTTCCGGGGCTTAAGTCTTAAGAGTGAAATCCGGATGCTTATTTTATCTGGCTGTCCACGACCCGGTAGGTTTTTTCCAATGCCTTGTCCAAACGGGACGGATCTTTGCCTCCTGCTTGAGCCATCTCGGACCTGCCACCACCGCCACCGCCCACTACGACCGCCAGTTCTTTAACCAACTTTCCGGCGTGGAGACCGATTTTGACCAGGTCTTTAGTAACGGCCGCAACTAAGTTTACTTTGTTTCCCGAAGTGCTTCCAAGCACAATTACTCCCGACCCTACTTTATCACGTAAAAGGTCCACCATTCCCCGCAGGCTGTCCATATCAGGTGCCGCCGCCCGGCCGGCAAGCACTTTAACCCCCCGGACTTCCTTTATCCGGTCTACCAGGTCCTGCACCTGGTGCCTGGCCAACTGGGCCTGCAAGGCTTCGTTTTCTGCCTCCAGTTCTTTTATATTCTGCAACAGGCTTACTACCCGGTCGACCGTTTCATGCGGTGCAGCCTTGACCATCCGGGCAACTTCATTAAGTTGTTCTTCTTTTACCTTAACATAACGTAAAGCGCTTTCTCCCGTGAATGCCTCAACCCGTCTCAGGCCGGCACCGACGCTGCTTTCACCCGTCAGCTTAAACAATCCTGCTTCAGCAGTGCTCTTCAGGTGGGTACCGCCACACAGTTCCAGGCTGAAATCACCGATCTTGATTACCCTGACCCGTTCCCCGTACTTTTCTCCAAAAAGAGCCGCCGCACCCAGTGCCCGCGCATCATCCAGCGAAGTTTCGAATGCCTCCACAGGCAGATTGGAAAGTACGGCATTATTTACTATTTCCTCTACTTCATGAAGCTCCTCCGGTGTAACGGCAGTAAAATGAGTAAAGTCAAAACGCAACCGTTCCGGATCTACCAGCGATCCTGCCTGGTTAACATGGTCGCCCAGTACCTCTTGCAAAGCTTTGTGCAAGAGGTGGGTAGCGGTATGGTTCCTGCAAACGGCCAACCTTCTGGAGCGGTCCACTTGCACCAGTACCCGGTCATATTTTTTCAAGCTCCCTTTTATTACTTTACCGCGGTGAACGAAAAGATTTTCCACCGGTTTAGTTACTTCATATATCTCCACTTCAACCCCGGAAGCGGTTAATTTTCCGTAATCACTGACCTGCCCGCCTGATTCCGCGTAGCAAGGGGTAGCATCAAGAATAAATTCCACTTTTTCTCCGGCCCCTGCCGAATTCACCCTTTTGCCGTTCTTAATAATTTCCATAACGCTTGCTTCAGCCTTTAGAGACTCATAACCCACAAAATTGGTTTCTCCGGCTTCTTCACGTACTTCTTTAAACAGAACATCTTTTTCTGATAGATACTCTGTCTCCTGTCTGGCACTCCTTGCCCGCTGCCGCTGCTTTTCCATAGCCCGGCTGAATGCATCCTCATCGACCGACAGGCCGTGTTCGGCGGCAATTTCCCGGGTTAATTCCCACGGAAAACCGTAAGTGTCATAGAGTTTAAACGCGTCCTCCCCTGAAATGACTGTATTGCCTGCCATCCCGGCATCATATATCAACCGGTTCAACATTTCCGTACCCTGGACCAGGGTCGCACCAAAACGCTCCTCCTCAATCCGGATCAATTTTAGAATGAATTCCTGCCGCTCAACCAGCTCCGGGTAAGCCTTCTCCATCTGGTTGATCACGGACCCGGCAACCTGATATAAAAAAGGCTCTTTTATATTCAAAAGCCTGCCGTAACGTACCGCCCGCCTCAAAAGGCGCCTAAGCACATATCCTCTGCCCTCGTTGGACGGCAGGGCTCCGTCGGCAAGCGCAAAGGTTATGGCCCGGCAGTGATCGGCAATGACTTTTAAAGCCGTATCCACCTGGTTGTCAATACCGTACTTTAACCCGAAAATACCTGCGGTAAAATCCATAACCTCCCGGAAGAGATCGGTATCAAAGTTGGTAGGAACTTCTTGAATCGCCGATGCCACGCGTTCCAGGCCGAACCCGGTGTCAATGCCTTTTTGTTCCAGGGGAGTATAGCTGCCCGATTCATCCTTGAAGAACTGGATGAAAACCAGGTTCCATATTTCAAGGAAACGGTCACAATCGCATCCCACCCCGCATTCCGGTGAATCACAGCCTCTTTCTTCACCCAGGTCAACGTAAATTTCCGAACAGGGCCCACATGGTCCAACGCCTATTTCCCAAAAATTAGTATCTTTACCCATTCTGACAATGCGCCCGGCAGGAACCCCCACGACCTTATGCCAAATTTCCAAAGCCTCATCATCATCGAGGTAAATGGTAACCCATAGCTTGTCCGGGGGCAGGCGCAAGTGCTCCGTAACAAACTCCCAGGCCCACGGAATGGCACTTTCCTTAAAATAATCGCCAAAAGAGAAATTACCCAACATTTCAAAAAAAGTGTGGTGTCTCGCAGTTTTACCTACCGATTCAATATCCGGCGTACGGATACATTTTTGGCACGTAGTTACCCTGGTAAATTCAGGCTTGGCGGCCCCCGTAAAATAAGGTTTAAAGGGAACCATGCCTGCAGCCGTCCAAAGAATGCTGGGATCGTGCGCAGGAATCAGTGAAGCGCTGGGTAAAATTTTATGTCCTTTGCTTTCAAAAAATTTTAAATAGCCATCCCTGATTTCACTACCGGTCTTCAAGAAAAACAACCTCCCAAATTGAGAACTGCCATACCGAACAAAAAAACCTTCCTCCTAATTTTTTAAGGGACGGAAAGGTTTAACCCGCCGCCACCCGGGGAAGGCCTACGGGTCGCAGTTACCTGTACCGGACAACGGTAAGGAGCTTTATTTTAAAGTCTTTACGGCCCTTTTTCTATTTTTTGCGTTATAATTATACAAAAAATACCTGAAGGGTGTCAAGGATTCCTGGTTCGCCCGGTTTTGCTTTTAACTGATATTTTTTATTTCACAGGCTGCTCCTTTAAGCATATAAACCTGCCCACCACCCTGACCATTGCCGCCACGGGCACTGCCAACAGCATTCCGGTCAACCCGTAAAATTGTCCTCCGGCCAGCAGGCTTAAAATAATTACCAGTGGGTGCAGCCCGACTTTAGCTCCTAATATTTTTGGAGAAATAATGTATCCTTCCAGTTGATGGATAATCAAAAAAGCAAGGGCGACTTTTACCACCATCCATTTCGATTCTAACAGTGCCAGGGCGACGGCCGGCACAGCACCGATAACCGGCCCGAAATATGGTATTAATTCCGTCAAACCGGCAAATATACCTACCATTAAGGCAAATTCCATGCCCAGCAAAGCCATGGCTACAGTAGTCAGTGCACCCACCACTGCCGCTACCAACAGGTAACCACGGATAAAACTACCCAATACCTGGTCCAATTCCTTAAAAAGATCAACCAATCCTTCTCTCCACTCTTCCGGCAGAGTGGTAACTATTTTTTCTTTTATCAGGTCCAGGTCTTTTAAAATATAAAACGCCAGTATTGGAGCCAGCAAAATTTTAAAAATATATCCCGCAGTATTTATCAGGCCGTCCACTGTCCTTCTGACAATTTGCAAAAGACTTTCTTCCAACCAATAAATCCTTTCATCAATTATCTGTTTCATCCAGTCGGGAATACCAAGATAAATGTAACTGGCATGTAATGACTCAATAATATCATGAACCTGTACGGCATATAAGGGTATAGTTTCCGCCAGCCGGTTTAATTGCTCAACAATCCGGGGAACTCCATAAATAATAATCCCCGTTGCGATAAAGAAAAGGGCCGAATATACAAAAATAATCGACCAGATTCTTGGGGTGCCTTTTCTTTCAAGGGCACTGACCGGTGGATTCAAAACGTAAGTTATAACCGCAGCCAAGACAAAAGAAAAAAGCAGGCCCCGCACCAGGTAAAGAAAATAAACCAGGAAAAAGGCCAGGATGAGATAAATAATCAACCGTATTTTTTTTGGTTGCCACAAAAACAAATAACATCACCACCAAGGAAAAAGTGAGGATGACCTCCTCACTTTAAAGACTTAGATTTTTATTTTATAAGGTCGTTAACCGTTCTTGATACCCCCCGGAGTACTCTGTTTGCCCTGGACCTTACCTGTTTCGGATTGTAGTTGATAATCCCTCTTCTTTCCTGCCGCCGTCCTCCGGTTATCATACTGACAGTGGCACCTATAATAGTACCGGTAATAACACCGCGCCAAAAGTTATTCCGCAAGATATATCCACCCCCTCACTGCTCTTAAAGTAAGAATTCATTTTGTGGATCAAAAGCAACCAGGCTCCCGTCTTCATCAAGTTCATAGATTTGAACCCCTTCTTTATTGATCCGAAATTCCACACAACAATCCCAACAATAATACTGGTCGACACCTACTTTTCCGGTAGCCTTACCGTCACATACCGGGCATTTCATAGTTGTCTCCCCCCGATTTTTAGAATTCCTGTTTTCCAGACTTTATTTGTTATTATGTCCGTTTGGTTGATAAAAAATGCGCAAATGAATAAAACCACTCCCAAGGAAGTGGTTTTATTGTATGGTCCTTTTTATAGTGGCACCGCCGACTAAGCAATCTCCGTGGTAAAATACCACTGCCTGGCCGGGAGTTATGGAGCGCTGAGGTGAATGGAACCGGACTCTCACACGACCTCCGGTCAGGGGAACCAGGGTGGCCGGAGCAGGCCTGCCGTTATAACGAACTTGGGCCTCTAATTCCAGTGGGCCCTCAAGTTTATCGTAAAGGATTAAATTCATATCTCCCGCGATCAGACCGGAGCCCGATATGGCTTCTTCAGGGCCCAGAGTTATAGAATTACTTTCAGGATCTATCTCAACCACGTAAATGCGTTCCCCGGTTGCCAGTCCCAGGCCGCGGCGCTGACCGACCGTATAAAAGGGTATGCCCTGATGCTCCCCAATGATTTCACCCTTCATATTCAGAAAAGGTCCGGGTTTTGCACCCCCGCTTCTCTCCCGTATAAACCTGCGGTAATTATCGTCAAAAATAAAACAAATCTCCTGGCTTTCGTCCTTGCCGGCCACCGGCAGACCGAAACCGGATGCCAGCTCACGCACCTGTTCTTTGTTATAGTTCCCCAGGGGCATCATGGTACGCGCTATCTGGTTTTGGGTCATTCCGTACAACACGTAGGTCTGATCTTTCTTACGATCAGCAGGCCGGCTCACCGTGTGTCTTCCGTACTTCGCGTTAAAACCTAACCGTGCGTAGTGACCGGTTGCTATATATTCCGCCCCCATACCGCAGGCTTTTTCCAGGAGGGCCTGAAATTTAATATAACGATTACAGACAACGCAGGGATTCGGGGTGCGCCCCTGCAGGTACTCGGTAATAAAATAATTAACCACCTTAGCTTCAAACAGAGCCCGAAAATTCAATACCATGTGAGGAATACCCAGCTTTTCAGCTACCCGTGCGGCGTCATTTACGGCGGATTGAGAACAACGGCCGGTTTCTTCAGCACCCGCCGTTTTTCCGTCTTCCTCCCACATTTGCATGGTAACACCGATAACTTCAAAGCCCTGCTCTACCAGGAGGGCTGCGGCAACAGAACTGTCCACCCCTCCGCTCATTGCTACAACTACCCTGGTTCTGTTCTTCACCGGATCACCTTGGTTTAATAAACTGCAACCTCTGTTCTTGATTAAAACACCTATCTTACTCATTCTTTGTTAAAAACACTTTAGGAACTTGCGTTTTTATTCTTGTAATTCTCGATGGCCGCATGCATAGCGTCTGCAGCTAAATTTGAACAATGCATTTTCTGAGGCGGAAGCCCGTCCAACATATTGGCTACGTCTTCATTGGTTATTTTTAATGCTTCTTCTAAAGTTTTACCCTTGGCCATTTCCGTAAGCATGCTGCTGGAAGCAATAGCGGCGCCGCAACCGAAAGTCTTGAACTTAATATCCTTAATAACATTATTTTCCACCTTAAGAGATACCTTTGTGGTATCACCGCAAATTGGGTTGCCGACCTCCCCGACACCATCGGCATCAGCAATTTCGCCTACATTTCTCGGATTTGTAAAATGGTCAATCACCTTTTCGCTGTACATGTAAAGCATGCCTCCTCTGATTCACATTCATCAATTGCACAAAGCGGGGACATATTCCGCAACTTTTCAATGATCGGCACCCCTTTCATATCAAGGTGGAGCAGCATTGATTCGCCCTTGATAAATTGAAAATAAAAACTGGCGTGGTTGGGTAGCCGTTTTTCCTCCTCTTGATTATACAGCACATACATAAATTTCTAATACTTATTTAATTTAATATGCTCTCCCCTGCCTGTCTGCCGGACTTTTTCAGCTTCAAGGCATAAATCAGCCAGGTTAATGGAATCCAATATCCCGGTAATACCGTCCCGTACTCTGAGCCAAACCGTACGTGTGATGCAATAATCAACCTCATCACATTCTCTCGGCTCCTCCTCGTTAACACAGTAAACCGGAGCAATAGGACCTTCCAGTGCGCGTACCACATCTCCCGCAGTAATCCGGGCGGGCTCCCGGGCCAAAATATAACCGCCTTGGGCTCCCCTGAAACTCTTAACCAGGCCTGTTTTCCGCAACATGGCCATAAGCTGTTCCAGGTATGATTCTGAAATTCGCTGCCGTTCGGCCACACTTTTCAGGGTAATAGGATGAGAACCATAATTCTGTGCCAGATCAAACATAGCTTTCAGTCCATAGTACCCCCTGGTGGAAAGCCTCAAGGAACAAACCCGCCTTTCTTAAAAAAGGAACCTTTTACTAAGGAAAAGATTCCGGCCAACCTTTAATTAAAAGTTATCTTAGCACGGCACCGGGGCAAAGTCAATTTAAAACCGAGTATTTTACTCAAGATAAAACAAAAAATTGTTAAATAAAACAACTTTTTCTGATGGTTAGTGCTTATCTTTATAAGAGGATGACATTAACCTTAATCTTTCTACCATGGCAGGCAGTATTTCTAAAAGATAGTCCACGTCTTCTTCCGTATTATCCCTTCCCAGAGTAAGGCGTAGCGAAGAGCGGGCAAGTTCTTTGGGAACGCCCATGGCCGACAGCACATATGAAGATTTTTCAGAGCCGGAGGAACACGCCGAACCGCTGGATGCCGCCACTCCCTCCAGGTCCAGGCTTAACACCAGTGACTCCGCTTCAATAAATTCAAAAGATAAATTGACGTGATTGGGCATGCGTTTGTCCGGGTGCCCGTTTAAATGTGTATGAGGTATTTTTTCCATAACTCCATTGATAATCATATTTCTCAACCGGACAAGACGGGATGATTCCTCCTTCATGTCAGCCAAGGCAAGCTCTACCGCCTTGCCCAGGGCGACTATACCCGGCACATTTTCCGTCCCCGGCCGGCGGTTCCTTTCCTGTCCCCCGCCATGTCTGATGGGCAGCCATGGTGCACCCTGTCTGATGTAAAGTGCTCCTACCCCTTTGGGAGCATAAAATTTATGTCCTGAAACAGAAAGAAAATCTGCCTGAATTTCATCTACGTCAACCGGTATTTTACCCATGCTTTGTACGGCGTCGGTGTGAAAAAGAATTCCTCTCTCCCGTGCCAACCGCCCGATTTCAGGAACCGGCATAATCGTTCCCACTTCGTTGTTGGCATGCATTATTGAAATTAAAATAGTTTTATCGTTTATTGCATCAGCCACACTTTCCAGGCTGACCATTCCGAACCTGTCTACCGGCAGATAGGTTACTGAAAAACCTTCTTTTTCCAGAGACTTACAGGTATCCAGAACTGCATGATGTTCCACTGCGCTGGTAATTATGTGATTGCCCTGATTACGATTGGCATAAGCGGCGCCCTTTATGGCCATATTATCTGATTCGGTGCCGCCGGCTGTAAATACAATTTCCTCCGGCCCGGCTCCTACACCCAGAGAAACCTTTTCCCGGGCTTCTTCCATTGCTTTCCTGGCTGTACGCCCGTAAGAATGCATGCTGGAAGGGTTACCGAAATTCCCGGTTATGTAACGGATCATTTCTTCGGCCACGACCGGGTGTACCGGAGTAGTGGCACTGTGATCAAAATAAACCTCACGCACGGTTTAAATAAACCCCTTTCTTGATAAATTATCGTCCTTTCGAGTTTCGTTGAATCACAAGATTACTTAATAAATTTCTTTATAACTTGACAATATTTTGCAAATTGTCACTACTAATAAAAAACCCTCCCCATTAAGAAGGAAGGTTCTTTATGAATGCAAATATCCCGGTCCGGTCATTACGGACGCTTATAATTCATCTTTCCCTCAGCCGGTAATTTTAATACTAAAAATATCAAAAAAACAGCTACCGACGTTTTTTTCATCTACGAATTAAATATATTTTTTTATTAAGTTACTGAGTTCTTCCTTGGTTTTGTATCCTATAGAACGTTCTACTTCCTGACCTGCTTTGAAAAGAATCAGGGTCGGTATACTAATCACCTTTAGACCTGTAGGCACATCTTGATTTTCATCAACATTCAACTTAGCTACCTGTATTTTCCCTTCAAATTCTGAAGCTATTTCTTCCACTACCGGAGCAATCATCTTACACGGGCCGCACCATTCCGCCCAAAAATCTACCAGCAACGGTACTGTAGACTCACTGACCACTTTATTAAATTCACCGTCGTTCAAGGCAAGGATTCTTTTGTTGGCCAAGAAACTCTCCCCTTTCCAATTTTATTATTTTCTCTCCGGACAAACATGAAATTAAATATACAAAATTGTTTAAATATTTAGTATTAACTTTAAATTTTGCCTCTTTAGCTTATATAAATTATAATACCCATTAAAACTCTTTGTCAATTGATCTATATTATCTCTTCCAGTTTCGATTTTATGAATTCAGTAAGACTACCTATGTACCAACAATTTAGATAATAAAATAAAAACAATTTTCATAATATTTATTTTAATATAAATTTAAAAACAGTTAACTAATGTTATTAGATTGACACAAACCTGAACTAAATATTCATTATTTGGGGTTAATACGTTTTTTGAAAAAAATTATGGCATTTGAGACAATAAATCTTTAACCACCTCACCGGCGATGATCAGCCCGGCTACTGATGGTACAAAAGAGATGCTTCCCGTGCCGCTCGGTCCGGGCAAACGGACATGATCAGTTTTAAAAAGCCTTTCGACCTTTAACGGACTTTCCGTTGAGTAAACAACTTTTATTCCCTTCCTGATACCGGCGGCTCTGAGTTTTTTGCGCACGGCCCTGGCCAGGGGGCAGGTAGAAGTCTGAAATATATCGGCCACGATAAATTTACAGGGGTCAAGCCTGTTACCGGCTCCCATGGCGGAAATAACCGGAATATCCATATTGACGGCACTGACAATAAGGTCTACTTTTGCTTCAACATCATCTACGGCATCCACCAGATAACTAAGTCCCGGAGGAATCAACCGCTCACTTTTACCCGGCAAATATTTTTCTTGGTAAGCAGTAACCTGCGCCCCGGGATTTATTTGTCTTATCCGTTCCGACATCAGTCCGGTTTTCGACCTGCCGACTGTCTCGCTCAGCGCGTGAATCTGCCGGTTAATATTGGTAATATCTACTATATCATGGTCTACAAGACAAAACTCTCCAACACCGGCTCTGGCAAGGCCTTCCACCACATAAGACCCTACTCCGCCCAGTCCGAAAACAGCTACTTTGCTCATTCTCAGTATTTTCAGACCGTCCCGGCCTATCAGCATGGCAGTACGGTTAAACCGCCCGGACATAACCTTCACCTCGGAAAATATTAATTTAAAGAACAAATTCGCCCTTCGGGCGATTTATTAGACCTTGGTGTTGAAGCTCTCTGAGCGAGCTTCAACACCAAGGCATTTCATCATAGCATTGTAATTAAAAAAGCATACTTTCCTATACTAAAATAAAAGGTTTTCAGCCACCGACCCCAAACGGTCCTGAAACTGAAAACCCTTATCTTTAAAACCCAACAAAAACCCCACTCGTGCCGTGACCCCCAAAAGTTTGAACCTGCTCTCACAGGTGGGTGCCCTCCTGAATATTTTATGTTTCCCCAACCGAAGAGGCATGCAAGCCATATTCAGAGTCCAGGCTCCCTATTTAATGGTGTTGGCTCAAAACTTCAAGGTTGCTCACGCACACAGCAGGGCTTAATCTTGACAACAATATGTTACCATAGCCAACGTTTATTTACAAGTGCCATAATTTAGCCATATTTCTGATTATTTTTCCGTTTGCAGGGTTCTTTTATGTATTGCTTTTTAAATCGCTTTTTAAGTAAGTACTTTTAATATGCAACTCCTTCAGTTGCTTTTTCTCCACAAAATCGGGGGCACGGCTCATTAAATCGGTGGCACTCTGGGTCTTGGGAAAAGCAATGACATCCCTGATGGTTTTTTTCCCGGCCAGCAACATAATCAACCGGTCAAAACCAAAAGCAATTCCCCCGTGAGGAGGAGTTCCATATTCAAAAGCTTCCAACATAAACCCGAATTTATCCGCAGCTTCCTCCAAGCCGATACCGATAGCGGAAAACATCTTCTCCTGTATCTCCCTGCGGTGGATCCTGATGCTGCCTCCTCCAATTTCCACGCCGTTTAAAATCAGGTCGTAAGCCTTGGCCTGCACCTTTCCGGGGTCGTTCTCAAGTAACTCCAGGTCACTCTCCCTCGGCGCGGTAAACGGGTGGTGCATAACATTATAACGGCCTTCCTCTTTATTGTACTCCAGCAACGGAAAGTCAACCACCCAGACAAAATTATACGTGTTCTCCGGTATCAAACCCAGTCTTTCACCCAGGTACAGCCGCAGCATTCCCAGGGCATCGGCCACTACAACCGGGTTGTCGGCGACGAATAGCAGTAAATCTCCCGGTTCTGCTTCCATTCGGTCCAAAACAGCAGCCAGCTCCGGTTCACTGAAAAACTTGGAAATAACTGATTTTACCCCGTCTTCAGTTACTATAAAATAGGCCAATCCTTTGGCCTTATAGACCGCTGCATAAGCTGTCAGCTCATCGATCTCTTTCCGGCTGAATACTCCGCATCCCTTGGCGTTAATGCCTTTAACCCGTCCACCGGCTGCTACCGCAGAAGAGAACACCTTAAACCCGCATCCGGCGGCAAGGTCGGATATATCTTTCAATTCCATTCCAAAGCGGGTATCCGGTCGGTCGGTGCCGAAGCGATCCATAGCTTCACGGTAGGACAACCTGTAAAACGGGCGTAAAACTTCCCGGCCGGTAGTTTCCCGAAACAGCCTCACCACCATATCTTCCATTAGCTCTAAAATATCATCCACATCAACAAAAGACATTTCCAGATCAATTTGAGTGAATTCCGGTTGGCGGTCAGCCCGCAAATCCTCATCCCTGAAACAGCGTACAATCTGATAATACCTGTCCATTCCCGCTACCATTAAAATTTGTTTAAACAGCTGAGGAGATTGGGGCAGTGCATAAAATTTCCCGGGGCTTATCCGGCTGGGAACCAGGAAATCCCGCGCTCCTTCCGGTGTGCTCTTGGTAAGTACGGGCGTTTCTATTTCTAAAAAACCGTGTTCGTCCAAAAAGTTCCGCACTGACTTAGCTGCCTTGTGACGTAAAATCATGGCTTCCTGCATTTCCGGGCGGCGCAGGTCTAAATAGCGATAGCGCAGCCGCAGGTTTTCGTCCACATCCACTTCGTCTTCAATATAAAAAGGCGGGGTCTTAGCCCGGTTTAAGACTCTGAGTTCGCCGGCCAGTACCTCTACCTGCCCGGTATCCAAATTTGGGTTTTCAGTACCCTCCGGGCGCTCCCGAACCTTGCCCTGTACGGCCAGTACATATTCATTGCGCACATCCTCTGCCTTCAGAAATGCATCTTTATGGAGGTCAGGACTGACCACCACCTGCACCAGCCCGCTCCTGTCTCTCAGGTCAATAAAAATCAACCCGCCGTGGTCTCTCCGGCGCTGCACCCAACCCATTAAGACCACCTGGTCGCCGGCATTCCTGATGCTCAAGTCTCCGCAATAATGGGTGCGTTTTAACCCGTTCATAGATTCAATCATCTTTGAAGCCCCTCCCGGTTATTTCTTCCGCTATATAGCAAGACTGCCTGTTTTTCTCATTATTCACGACCCTTCAAGAGCATTAACACCTGCTCCCGAGGTATTTTACCACCTCGCCGGCCGGCACCGTCTCCTGCTTCCCCGCATTCATATCCCGGACCATGACCATACCTTTTTCCAGCTCTTCTTCCCCGGTAATCACAACGTACCTGGCGCCGGTTTTTCCGGCATACTTCATTTGAGCTTTCATGCTGCGGCTTAAGTAGTCCTTGTCGGCCGGAATACCTGCGGCACGCAATTTAAAAAGCATTTTAAAGGAGGCAGCCACAGCAGCTTGCGCCTGTCCCGCCGTCACTACAAACACTACCGGTCCGGATTTTTCCTCCCCGGTTATTCCTTGGCGCTCCATGGCCAGAAGAATCCTTTCTATTCCCAGGGCAAAGCCGACTCCCGGTGTGGGAGGCCCGCCACAGGTTTCAACCAAGGCGTCATATCGACCGCCACCACCGATGGAGCTTTGGGCACCGATATCAGGAGCCGTAATTTCAAAGGCGGTGTGGGTATAATAGTCCAGCCCGCGCACCAGACGATGATTCACGGTATACCTAATGTTCAATACATCAAGAAATTTTTTAACCGTTTCAAAATGACCGTTACAATCTGCACACAAACAGTCAATTGTAGCAGGCGCATCAACTCCGGCTTTCCTGCAACGGTCCTCCTTACAGTCCAGAATGCGCAACGGATTTTTTTTCAGCCGTTCCCGGCAGTGATTACAAAGCTCTTCCAGACGTTCATGAAAGAAATCCCGCAATTTTTGACGCAATGCCGGTCTGCAGCGGGAACACCCGACACTGTTTATTTGCAACTCCAGGTTCTTTAACCCCAGCCTCCCGTAAAAATCCATGGCCATAGCTATAACCTCGGCATCCACTGCCGGGTCCCGGGTGCCGAAGACTTCAACCCCGAACTGGTGAAACTGGCGGAAGCGCCCGGACTGGGGCCGGTCATAACGGAACATCGGCCCGATATAGTACAGCTTTACCGGCTGCGGCCGGGCATACAGTTTATTTTCCAGGAAAGCCCTTACTACCGGTGCGGTGTTTTCCGGCCTCAAGGTAATACTGCGGTTTCCCCGGTCACTAAAGGTATACATCTCTTTTTCCACTACATCAGTAATATCACCCACCCCGCGCATGAACAGCTCAGTATGTTCAAAAACGGGCGTCCTGATCTCGGAATAACCGTATTCACGGCAGATCCGGTGCATGTGCCTTTCGAGGCACTGCCATTTTTCCACCTCTCCGGAAAAAATATCGTTGGTACCGCGGGGACGCGTGGTCAGCAAATAAAATCACCCCTCCAAAAAGCAGAACCGCCCCGAGCATGCATTCAAAAGCATCGCCAGGGACGGATTTTCATCCGTGGTGCCACCCTTTTTCGGATAACCTCAGTTATCCCTTTCATACCTTGTAACGGAGGCTGCCGGGCCCGCCTACTAATGCTTAATCACACTTTCGGGGGCCGCTCTCGGGTGTTTTTCAACGTCCGCCTGCCGGGAAGGCTTCCAGTCACCGGCCTTCCCTCCCTGACGCAGGCTAAGTACATTTACTCGCCCCGGTCATCACTTTCATATATAAGGATATTGTAATTAACCTGCCACTGTTTGTCAATTTATGAGGATGCGATCTTTCTCAGATAAAAAACTCTTCCAACGCATTTCTACCTTAAAAAAGGATTATACATCTCCTCTTCCTTAATGGTCGTTTCCGGGCCGTGCCCCGGACAAACCCTGGTTTGGGGAGGAAAATTCATCAGTTTGTTCTTTATAGAAGCAATAAGCTGTTTATGACTTCCACCCGGAAAATCCGACCGGCCCACTGACCCGGCGAAAAGAGTATCTCCGGTGATAACCACTTCCGGACTGCACTTCAGGCAGATACCGCCCCTGGTATGCCCGGGGGTATGAAGCACTTCAACTTTGATGTTCCCTATTTCAATTATATCGCCCTCTTGTAAGACGCGGTCCGCTTCTTTAAAGTTAATTGTCGGACCCACATAAAAAGAAAGGTTCTTCCGAGATTCAGTAAGCATATCGGCATCTTCGGCGTGAATTAACACCTTGGCACCGGTGGCCTGTTGTACTTCTCCGAGGGCACCAATATGATCAACATGGCCATGGGTAAGAATAATGTAATTTATCTTCAAACCCAATGTCTCTACCCTTTTTAAAATTTTTTCCGCGTCCGCACCGGGGTCAACCACGGCACCTGCTTTTGTTTTCTTACACCCGATGATATAACAGTTTGATTCCATCGGACCCACAGGTAACCTTTCTAAAATCACTCACATTACCTCCATTCTTAAAAATTCCTTCTACTGTCGAGTAAAAAAGTCACGGGACCGTCATTTATTATTTTTACTTGCATATGCTCCCGGAAACAACCGGTAGATACCCTGATACCCATATCTTTTAGCTTTTTTATAAACTCGTCATACAATCCGCGGGCCTCTTCAGGCGATGAGGCTTCTGAAAACCCCGGCCGCCTTCCTTTCCGGCAGTCCCCGTAAAGAGTAAACTGCGACACTGCCAGCACCGCTCCGCAAGTATCGAGGACCGAAAGATTCATCTTTCCCTGCTCATCTTCAAATATCCTTAAATTCGCCACCTTGCCGGCCAGGTACCCGGCATCGTCTACAGTATCTCCGCGACCCACACCCAAAAACACTACCAGGCCGCAGCTTATCTCGCCAACCAATCTGTCTCCTACGGTTACCGAACTTGCGGCTGCCCTTTGCACAACTGCCCGCAAAATATTCAACCCCCGGATCTGCCTGCTAATTCAATGTCTGGCCGCTGAAACTGACCCGCCTCACACGATAAACATCCTTAATCTGTCTGAGCCTATTCGTGATATGTTCCAGCTGTTCCAACCCTTTAACCTCAATTACCAACCCTATTACCGCCCCGTGGTCTTTCTTGCCGCGGGCATTTACCCAGTTGGCACTGATCTTCATTTCTGACAGGACGGCCATTACTTCACTCAAAAGACCGGCCCGGTCCATACCGTTTATTTCCAGCTTAACCTGAAAGGGTTCCTTAAATTCCCTGTCCCAGGCCACTTCCACCAGCCTTTCGCTTTCGTCATTCTGATAGGAGACTATATTCCTGCAATCGGCACGGTGTATGGATACTCCGCGGCCCCTGGTTATATATCCGACGATCGGATCGCCGGGTACGGGGTTGCAGCAGTGAGCCAGTCTAATCAATAAATTCTCAGCACCCTTTACCCGGATCCCCCGGGTAGGCCTGCCCCATTCCGCCGACGGCTTGAATTCAGTTTTTACAGCCAGAACTTCTTCAACAAGTGAACCCTTTTTCTCTGTTTTGGCTTCTTCCAGCTTGAGTTTGGTCAGGATACTGTTAGCGGTAAGCGCTCCGTCCCCGACAGCGGCGTAAAGGTCGTCAAGGGTAAATATACTGAATTTTTTTCCGACTTCGACCAACCGGTCCCCTTTAATTAATTCAATTTCTATTCCTTGTTTTCTTGCTTCCCGTTCAAAGTTTTCCTTACCCTTAATAATATTTTCTTCCCGCTGCTCCTTCTTAAACCACTGTCTGATTTTAGTTTTAGCATGAGAAGTTTTAGCTATACCGAGCCAGTCCCGGCTTGGACCGCTATGCTTTAAAGTCAGGATTTCGACAATATCCCCGTTTTTCAATTTGTATTCCAGGGGTACAATCCGGTTGTTTGCCTTGGCACCAACACAGCTGTGTCCTACATCGGTGTGTATCCGGTAGGCAAAGTCCAGCGGTACCGATCCTGCCGGCAGTTCGAGCACGTCACCTTTTGGTGAAAAAACAAAAACGACATCTGCAAAAAGATCTATTTTCAGACTTTCCATGAACTCGCGGGCATCCCGTAAGTCATGCTGCCATTCTAAGAGTTGCCGCAGCCAGGCAAGTTTTTTATCAAACTCGCTGTCTCCCTTGCCGCCTTCCTTGTAACGCCAGTGGGCTGCAATCCCATATTCGGCAGTCCGGTGCATATCCCAGGTACGTATTTGCACCTCCAACGGTTCCCCCTTAGGTCCGACCACGGTAGTATGCAGGGACTGGTACATATTTGATTTAGGCATGGCTATGAAATCCTTAAAACGACCCGGGATCGGCGTCCACATGGTATGGACTATACCCAGGGTCGCGTAACAGTCCCGGACTGTTTCAACCAAACAGCGTACAGCCAACACATCAAAAATCTCGTCAAGGTTTTTTTGCTGTTCGATCATTTTTTCATAAATACTGTACAGGTGCTTGGGACGGCCTTCAATAGCGGCCTCAATTCCCATAGCGGCCAGTTTTCCGTTCAGAATCGAAACCACTGAACGGATATATTCTTCACGCTTTCTACGGGTTATGGCAATTTTTTCTACCAACTCGAAATATTTGTCCGGTTCCCGGAAGCGAAAAGACAGGTCCTCCAATTCCCACTTTATTCTGTAAATACCCAGGCGATGCGCCAGCGGGGCAAATATCTCCAAAGTTTCTTCTGCGATTTCCACTTGTTTCGGCTCGGGATGGTATTTTAACGTACGCAAATTGTGCAGGCGGTCAGCCAGTTTGATCAAGATAACCCGAATATCTTTGGCCATAGCCAAAAACATTTTGCGCAAGTTTTCCGCCTGAAGATCTTCTTTTGACTTGTACTCAATCCGGCTAAGTTTAGTCACACCGTTTACCAGGAGGGTTACTTCGCTTCCGAAACGTTCTTCAATATCTTTTAGGGTTGTTCCGGTATCTTCAACCACATCATGCAGCAACCCGGCTACTAAAGTCTCCTGGTCCAGTTCCAGACCGGCCAGTATTTTGGTCACTTCCAGGGGATGTACAATAAAAGGTTCCCCTGAAAACCGTTTCTGCTTCCGGTGCGCCTTTTGGGCATAATCAAAGGCCGCAGAGATAGTGGATAAATTCATACTGGAATTATACGCTTTTATTTTTTCAAATAAATCATTTAAAGAAGCCACAATATCCTCATTTTTACATCTATCGGGCATAACTTCAGCTCCCGGCTTTATATCTTTAACTGAAAGGGATCCTTTTTTGCCGGAATAATTACAAGCGTAAATTCCCATAACCAATCATTTTCCTTTAATAATTATACTGAACCAGCGATATTGTATCATAATTTTGCAATTTTACTCTCCCACCCAGACCGGTAAGCTCAATCAAAAAAACCGTACCCACTACCTCGCCGCCCAGTCCTTCAATCAGCTTAATCGCCGTGAAAGCCGTTCCTCCCGTGGCAATCAGCTCGTCTACTACCAGGACCTTGGTTTCCGGTTTAATGGTTTCCTGGTTTACCCCAAGAGCTTCCTCTCCGAACTCAAGGTCGTAATGCCATATCAGATCATCTTCCGGAAGCTTACCCGGCTTGTGAAGAGTAACCAATCCCGTGCCCAGAATATAGGCCAGGGGAGCACCGATGACCAAACCCCGTGACCTGGGACAGACGATCAGGTCAGCTTTAATATGTTTACACTGAATTACAAGCTCCTGCACGGCCCGGCGGTAGGCATCTTTATCCAAAAGCAACGTTGATACATCTCTATAATTAATTCCTTCCCGGGGGAAATCCGGTATCTCCCTGATTTTATTCTTCAAATCCAAGCTCACTACCTCCCAAAAATGAAGCGCCTTGAACCCACAATATATTATGTAACGGCTCTTTTAATAGTTTCCTCATCCAAACCAATGATTCCTCCTTTATTATTTGAAGACGCCGGTATGTCTTAGCATCCATCAGGTTTCTTTTTTCTGCAGGCGCCGGATACAAATCAATACTAAAGGATTTTCCTGCCCGGGTACTTTTAATAAAATCCAACTCCTCCAGAACGGTAAGAGCAACCCTTACCGTATATTCCCTGGAGTTTGAAAAACCAGCCTTTGCAAGCTGCCGTGCCACCCGGGCAGAGTTTAAACTTATCTGCTCGCTGCCGTTTTGTATCCGGCGCAGAAGTTGATAAAGAAAAGCCAGGTATCTTCTGTCCGGCGCCAGGGATTCTAAGCCGGCCACGTTTTCATTAAGGTCTTGGGAGCCAAAAAGAAAATACAATCCGGCACCCGGCTGCAGGGCATTTATAATGCAGTCAATCGCCTCAGGACTGAAAGGAAGGTGGTAAAGCAGCGCTTGGCAGGCATAAGCTCCAAAAATGCCCGCAGTATCCGGAGTGGTAAATAATATCTTGACCTCCCCTGCTTTAAACATTTTGACGAGCCTGCTTCGATCCGGCTCAGAAACCAGGGAATGACAGCAGGAAACCTTTCCTTTCAAAGAAGGCCTGGACATTTGCATATAGTATACCAGTTCAACGGTCTGATAGCCACATGAGGTAATGACCAGCGTAGACTCCCCGTTTTCCGCCAACCCAGCCATATAACCCGGCCGGTCAACCGAACCACGGCGGTCAACCAGCTCAATATTTTGAGTTTTTAGGTTGCGTGCCACCCGCTCAGGCTCACTTTTAACTTCCAGGTTGTTGATAACACCAAGAACAAATTCGGGTATAAATAATTCCTCTTGCTCAATAAATTCTGAGGTTGCAGAAAGAATCCCGGCCGGATCACCGTCTTCCTGCTCCCGCTGCCCCATGAAATCTAACGCCGCAGGAATACCCACGTCCTTAACTTTCAATTGCAGCGACCGCCTCCCGTTGTACTCGTTCATGCCGGGTACAAAAGCAAGGTCAACTTTCTCTGCCGTAGCTACGGCCTCTGCGTAAGCACCAAGGTTAAAACCGATACCGTCCAGGGTTACATTTTCCCCGCGCAGGCGCATTTTAAGGTGGGCAGACTCCTTACCGACACCACGACTTTCCATGACCGGCGCTTTAAGGCAACACAGCAAAGGATCCGGGTTTTCAGGTCCGAATGGGTGCAGCAGGTTGAGCTCATTAACCAGGTCTTCCGACACCTGGGCTACATCAATAATGCCGTCAATCTCCAAGGGGGGCACCATTTCCTTGGCCTTGTCACCGGCAATGCCAACGGCATATTTATTTATTTCATCCCGGAAACTTTCCACTTTACCGCTAGCGATGGAAAAACCCGCGGCCAGAGCGTGCCCCCCGTACTCAAGAAGACAACTCCGGCAATGAGTCAGGGCAGCATAAATATTGAAACCGGGTATGCTTCTGGCCGACCCTTTTCCTTTCCCCCTCTCCATAGAGATTAAAAGCACCGGACGGTAATAAATTTCCATCAGGCGCGATGCCACAATTCCGATCACACCCGGGTGCCAGTTCTGCGATGCAAGTACCAATACGCGGTCATTTTCCTGTTCCGGTCTTGCTTTCAGTAGATTTAAGGCCTCTTCTAAAACGATGGCTTCGATTTTTTGCCTGTCCCGGTTAAGTCGGTTCAACTCAGACGCTATTTGCCGGGCTGTTTCTTCATCTTCCGCCAACAAAAGGCTTGCCGCCAGCATAGGATTGCCTACTCTGCCTGCAGCATTCACTCTTGGAGCCAAGCCGAAGCTTACCTCCCGGGGACTTAAAGCGGCCTTGTTTATACCGCTTACTGTCATCAAGGCCTGCAAACCACAGTTACAGGTGTTGGCCAATACAGGCAAGCCGTGCTTTACCAGAATCCGGTTTTCCCCGTGGGCGGGGACGATATCGGCTATAGTTCCCAGGCACGCCAGATCCAGGTATTCCTGCCAGGCCATTCTGTTCGCGTCTGTTTCCTCCAGAAGGGCCTGGGCCAGTTTGAGAGCCACACCGACCCCGGCCAGTCCTTTAAAAGGGTAATTACAATCTGGCCTTTTAGGATTAATTACCGCACAGGCAGGCGGTATCCCGGCGGCAGGGGGCTCGTGATGATCGGTTATGATTACATCAAGTCCGTTTTCCTGCGCCCATAATGCCTCTTCCAGGGAACTTATCCCGCAGTCCACAGTCACAATCAGTTGCGTTCCTTTTTCCCGTACTTTCTGCAATGCTTCTAAATTAAGGCCGTAGCCTTCCTCCAGGCGACTGGGGATATAATAATCAACGTTTGCACCCATACGGCGTAAAACCCGGACCATTAGCACCGCCGCAGTTATCCCGTCGACATCGTAATCACCGTATACCAGTACTTTTTCCCCTGATGCGACAGCTTTCAATATTCTCCTGACGGCTTTTCCCACATCTTTTAAAAGCCCTGGGGGATGCATCCCTTCCAGTTCACTGCCAAGGAAGGCCCGGCCGTGTTCTACTGTATAGATACCCCGGTTAATAAGTAACTGGGCTGTAACAGATGATATTCTAAGTTTCCGGGCGAATATCCGGCTTAAAGCAGGCACCGGGCGTCTAATCCGCCATATTTTGTTATTATACTTGGGAATTTTTTTCATAGATGCTATGATTATAAATTATAAGGGCCTACTTTGGCAACTCTAAGAAAAACCCCGCTACTACAGGGCAACGGGGTTTTTCTTCAAACTTATTTGACCTTCTACCTAGCCACTATATTTACCAGTTTTCCCGGTACCGGAATAATTTTCAATATCTTCTTACCCTCGATTAACTTCAACACCCTGGGCTCTTTCATCACTTTCTCCTGCATTTCGGCAGCGGTTAAGCCTGCCGGAATCAACAGGCGCTCACGCACCCGTCCGTTGATCTGCACCACGATGGTAATTTCGTCTTCCACTATCGCTTCCGGATCGTATAAAGGCCAGCTCTGACTGTGAATGCTGCCCTCGTGTCCGGTGGCTTCCCATAATTCCTCCGTTATGTGCGGCGCAAACGGGGCCAGCAGGAGGAGTAATGTCTCCACAGCCTCCTTTAATACTGCCGGATCGTGGTCGGTTTCCGGCACATCCCGGTACTGGTAAAGTGCATTAACCAACTCCATGACGGCACTGATAGCAGTGTTAAAATTAAAGCGGTCAGCTATATCTCCGGTTACCTTTTTAATAGTAACGTGGGTAACCCTGCGCATCTCGCGGTTTACACCTATCAGTTCAGCGGCAGACAGGGGCGGAGCAACTTTCAGCATCTCCACAAGGGGTACAACCAACCGCCAGACCCGGTTTAAAAAGCGGTAACAACCTTCTACTCCCTGGTCGCTCCATTCCAGGTCACGTTCCGGAGGCGCGGCAAACAGAATGAACAGCCTGGCCGTATCTGCCCCGTACCGGGCTATGATGTCTTCAGGACTGACTACATTGCCCTTGGATTTGGACATTTTTGCCCCGTCTTTTAAGACCATACCCTGGGTAAGCAGGTTGGCAAAGGGCTCCTGGTTGCTGATCAGGTTAAGGTCATAAAGCACCTTGGTGAAGAACCGCGAGTATAAGAGGTGCAGAATGGCATGCTCCACCCCTCCTATATATTGATCTACCGGCAGCCAGTAATCCACCTTGGCCTTATCCCATGGTCCTTCATGCTCCCTGGGACTGGTATAGCGGTAGTAATACCAGGAAGAGCATACAAAGGTGTCCATGGTATCGGTTTCTCTCTTACCGGGTCCCCCGCACCGGGGACAGGCGGTATTGACAAAGTCGGGGCACTCAGCCAGTGGTGAACGGCCGGTGGGCTTAAACTCCACCTCCATAGGCAAAAGCACAGGCAGGTCTTCCTCCGGCACGGGTACTATACCACACCTGTCGCAGTAAATAACAGGAATGGGCACCCCCCAGTAACGCTGGCGGGAGATCAACCAGTCCCTCAAGCGATAGGTCACACGGTGCCTGCCCCGCCCGATTGCTTCAAGGTGGACGGTAATGGCCTTGATCGCATCATTGTTGGCCATACCGTTAAACCGGCCTGAATTAACCAAAAAACCTTCTTCGACGTAAGCAGCATCCATCACAGCAGGATCCAGGCTAACCCCGCGCGGCTGTATTACCACCCGTATTGGGTAATGGTACTTGCGGGCAAATTCAAAGTCCCTCTGGTCGTGGGCCGGTACGCCCATAACACAACCCGTGCCGTATTCCAACAGGACATAGTTTGCAACCAGAACCGGAATTCTTTCTCCCGTCAGGGGGTTTATGCAGTATGCCCCTGTAGGCAGGCCCACTTTTTCCACCTCGGTGGAAGTACGGTCAAGCTCGCTTAAATTTTTTACCTGGTGAATAAAGTCCTTGATCTCTGCTTCCCGTTCCGTACCGTTGACTAATTTCCCCACCAGCGGATGCTCCGGTGCCAGAACCATGTAAGTAACGCCAAAAACAGTATCTGGACGGGTAGTATATACGGTTATAACGTCTTCCAAGCCTTCGACTTTAAAATCTATCTCCGTACCTTCGCTACGCCCAATCCAGTTCTCCTGCATAATTTTGACCTTATCCGGCCAGCCGTCAAGGAGATCCATATCCTTAAGCAGACGCTCGGCATAGCCGGTAATCCTGAAAAACCATTGCGCCAGTTCCCGTTTTTCCACCAGGGCATGGCACCGCTCACAATGCCCGTTGACGACCTGCTCGTTGGCCAGAACGGTAGCACAATCGGAACACCAGTTTACCGCGGCGTATTTTTTATAAGCCAAACCGTTGTGAAAAAGCTGCAAAAAGATCCACTGTGTCCAGCGGTAATAACTCGGGTGACAGGTGGCAACTTCCCGGTTCCAGTCATAGCTGATACCCATTTGTTTTAACTGGTCGCGCATGTTGTCGATATTCTCAACGGTCCAGTCACCGGGGTGGACCCCCCCGCCATGTTTTATCGCGGCGTTTTCGGCAGGCAGGCCGAACGCATCCCAGCCCATGGGGTGAAGTACGTGATATCCCCGCATGGTTTTGAAACGCGCCAGCACATCTCCAATGGAATAATTTCTGACGTGGCCCATGTGAAGCTTACCCGAAGGGTAGGGAAACATTTCGAGGCAGTAAAACTTGGGCCGGTCCGAAAAATCAGCGGTTGCGTACAGACCGTCCCTTTCCCAGCAAGCCTGCCATTTTTCTTCTACTTCCTTGAAACAATACTTCTCTCTCAAATAAATCCTCCTTGTTTGCTGCTATTAAATGTTAAGCCGTTTCTATTTCCGCTGTATCTTGTAGGCCCAGCATCTCTATTGCCATTTCACGCAATTTATATTTTTGAATTTTCCCACTGGTGGTAATTGGATAACTGTCAATGAAGGCAACGTATCTCGGGATCTTGTAGCGGGCAATCTTACCTTCACAGAAACTCCTAATTTCTTCCTGCGTGGCCGTCCGGTCCTTTCTCAACTGGATAAATGCCATCACTTCTTCACCATACTTGGTACTGGGCACTCCCACCACCTGAACGTCCTTTACTGCAGGATGGGTGTAAAGAAATTCTTCAATTTCACGGGGATATATATTTTCACCACCGCGGATAATCATATCTTTCAGGCGACCGGTAATCTTGCAATAACCGTTTTCATCCATTACACCCAGGTCACCGGTGTGCAACCAGCCATCCCCGTCAATGGCAGCGGCAGTTGCTTCCGGCATTTTGTAGTAGCCCTTCATAATATTATAGCCGCGGGCGCAAATTTCACCCTGTTCACCAGGCGGCACTTCTACTCCCGTTTCAGGATTTACTATTTTAACCTCCACACCCGGTAGTGCTCTTCCCACGGTAGACACCCTGAGTTCAAGGGGGTCGTCCGTCCTGGTATTGGTGATTCCGGGAGACGCTTCGGTCTGTCCGTAAGTAATAACTATTTCCTTCGCTCCCATTATATTTACTACCTTTTTCATAACTTCTATCGGACAGGGAGATCCGGCCATGATACCGGTACGCAGGGTAGAGGTATCAAATTTTTCTTTTTCCATTAACTCCAGTTCCACAATAAACATGGTGGGAACACCGTGTACCGCAGTACAACGTTCTTTTTCAACCGCTTCCAGAACTTTCCTGGCATCAAACACTTCCACCGGAACCATAGTCGTACCGGACACCACGCAGGACATCGTACCCAGCACACAACCAAAACAGTGAAAAAAAGGTACCGGAATACAAAGCCTGTCTTCAGGACCTATATTCATACACTCTGCCAGGCCGCAGCCGTTTGCGATCAGGTTATGATGGGTCAGCATAACGCCTTTAGGGAAACCGGTGGTACCGGAAGTATACATCATGTTGATCACGTCATCCGGTTCTAGTGTGGCCCGGCGTGCGGCCAGTTCTTCATCAGTAACTTCTTCACCCATCTTCATAACCTCTTCCCAGGTGAACATACCCGGGTATTGTTTTTCACTGATTAATATTATATTTTTCAGAAAAGGCAGTCTTTCCGATTTCAGTTGACCGGGTGCGCATTCTTTTAATTCAGGACAAAGTTCATATATCATATCTATGTAATTAGAGCTCTTGGTACCCTCTATCATAATCAGTGTCGTGGAGTCTGACTGCCTTAGTAAATACTCCAGTTCAAACACCTTGTAATTGGTATTGACCGTTACCAGTACCGCTCCCATTCTCGGACTGCCAAACTGGGTAATCACCCACTCCGGTACATTAGTAGCCCAGATAGCAACGCTCTCTCCCTTTTCTACTCCCAATTTCATAAGTCCCTTGGCAATCCGATCACAAACCTGAAGGAATTGTTTATAAGAATACCTCAACCCGCGATCCGGATAAACCAGGGCATCGTTACCGGGATAATTTGCCGCTATCCGATCCACAAGTTCACCGATTGTGATTTTACCAAAACTTCTCACAATTTCCCCTCCCCAATATTATTATCTTAGGTAAGTGCTTTGATCGCCCACGGCAATAAAGCTTCCTTCAGTCCTGCCGTAACAACAAAAAAACCTTCTCATCCCCGAAGGGACGAGAGGTTTTTCCCGCGGTACCACCCTTTTTGGCAAATATATATCAGTGGTGGAGCTGGCGGGGATTGAACCCGCGGCCTCTTCCATGCCAAGGAAGCGCGCTCCCACTGCGCCACAGCCCCATATATCTGCCCTCTTCACGCTATAACGGTGCGCCCCGATCTGAAGTAATTTAAAACTTCCTCCAGATAGCTCAGAGGCGAGCTTCACCGTCCTGGCTCACCGCCTTCACACCACCCGGCGGCTCTCTTTAGAGTTGCTCCGGTTACTACTCCTCATCACAGCTTGACAATTAAACTGTTGTTTATTATAAGATAAACATTTTTATATGTCAACACAGATACCAAATAATCAGTACTGACGCATGAAAAAGTTTAAA
>DFAQ01000048.1 GCA_002365865.1 Pelotomaculum sp. UBA3102 | reverse complement strand
AATATTACGCTGTAGTACTAAATTGCTTTCAGATACACAACAAATGATACCACAAACTACCTGTCCTGCCCCGGTTTACCGTGAATAAATTCTATCGCATCGCTTGTTTTAATTTTTCCGCCGTTTAAAACCCGGATGAATATTCCTTCCCTAGGCATGACACAGTCACCGGCCTGATAATAAATGGCACAACGGGTATGACACACTTTTCCGATCTGGGTTACCTCGCCAACTGCTTCCGGCCCGATTTTCAAACGTGTCCCCAGGGGAAGGTTAACCAGATCTAATCCACTGGTGGTAATATTTTCGGCAAAGTCTCCGGGTCCTACATCCAAACCCATTGCCTTCATCTTTTCAATACTTTCAACGGCAAGCAGGCTGACCTGACGGTGCCAGGGGCCGGCATGCACATCGTCCTGAATACCGTAATCTTTAACCAGCAACCCCTCGCCTTGATCCTTCTTTCTCATACCTTTTTTACCACTGGTACATACTGCTACTATTGTACCCATAAATTTTTTGTCCTTTCGTAAAAATTCAGGAGATCACCCGATCCGGCACTATTACCCGCCCAACTGTGACATTACCCGCCGCTCATCCTGCCACCCGTCAAGCATATGATGCTGAACCGGTTTTATAGCTACTGCATCTGTGATTAAATTTATTATTTCCCTATGCCCCGCTCCCTGACGCAACGGATTCTTCAGGTCAATCTCCCGCTCGTCATAAAGACACGGTCTTAATCCTCCGGTGGCGGTAAGACGCAGGCGATTACATTTATGGCAAAAATGGTCGCTCATCGCCGTTATAAAACCAATAGTGCCTTGCGCGTCTTTCAGGCGGTAGTACTTGGCCGGACCGCCGCCTGCAGGCTGTTTTGCCGGGTGCAGCCGGCCCAGCCCGACACTGAGCGCATCCATTATCTCACCGGCAGGGACAAAACGCCCGGCAGCCCAGGAGTCGGAAGAACCAACCGGCATCAGTTCAATAAAACGGACGTGCAGGGGCCTGTCCAAAGTTAGACGTGCCACAGCCGCCACCTCGTCATCGTTAAAGCCGCGGATAACCACGGTATTTAATTTAACCGGGTGCAGACCGGCATCCAAAGCCGATTGGATCCCTTCCCAGGCTGCAGATAAGTCCCCAATCCTGGTTATCTGCCGGTAGCGGTCTTCCTTCAGGGTATCCAGGCTTATATTGACCCTTCTTAAACCCGCCTCTTTCAACTTCCCGGCACAGGCCGTCATAAGCAGGCCGTTGGTAGTTAAGGCGATATCATCTATTCCCGGAATGTTCGAAATTTGCCTTACCAGGCCTTCCAGACCCTTGCGTACCAGGGGCTCGCCGCCGGTCAGGCGTATTTTTTTAATGCCCGTGAGAGCCGCCGCCCGCACGATGGTTTCGATTTCCTCCAGGCGGAGGATCTCACTGTGGGGGGTCCACCGTACCCCCTCCGGCGGCATGCAATAAATACAACGCAAGTTGCACCGGTCGGTAATTGAAACCCTGAGGTAGTTTATTTCACGCCGGTAGGTATCCTGCATAGCTTCACCTTCTTAGCATATAATCATTACTGAATCTTACTCAATCAATTAATTAATTACCGGATACGTCCTGATTGTAAGCAGTACCTGATAATAATCGCATGCGTTATGTTATAATCTATACAGCGACAAGCCAATTTTAAGGGCCTGTCCAGCCCCTGAAGATTTCTTTAAATGATTTTTCGGCAAAACTATCCACTTCCTGCCACAACCGGTCAAATTTTTTCAAAAGCTCGTCGGCTTCGGGCGTAAGCCTTGCCCCTCCGCCCATTTCTCCTCCCACCTGGGTAATAACCAGGGGCACTCCCAGTCGTCTTTCCGCCACCTTGATTTTGCCCCAGGCTGCCCGGTAGGACATCCCCATACCCTTGGCTGCCTGAGATATCGAGCCCAAACCGGATATTTGCGAAAGAAGCTTAAACAGGCCGGCCCCAAAAATAGCCTTGTCTTTCTCCAGCCAGATTTTACAGCCCAGACGGATAAAATCTTTTCGTCCGGTTCCATCTTGCTTAGCCATATTAATCAACCCCCCCTACCGGAGGGAAAATAGATACCCTGTCTCCCTCAGAAAAGACTGTTTCAAAACTTTTGTTGATACCGTTTACAAATAATGAATAAGCCATTTTCTCCGGAATATTCAGCTTTTCCAGAAGCATCCTGCCGTTAAAATTTTCAGTTACTTCAACCTTAATGGGCTGGCCGAATTTCGCACCGGGCACACAGCTTTCAAGGCCGCTAAATAACCTCACTTCTATCTGCAAAGCTGTCACTTCCCTCTATAAAGCAATTCAACCTTAAGGTAGGTAATTCCTCTTATTTAAATAAAATAAAACCTATTATTACATAACTACTATACCAGTCAGCAGAAATAACCCAACCCGCTACTGATTCAACCAGGACGCCGTTATGTGACTGTCGAGCATTTCATTCATACTGCCGGTACGGTAACCTTCAAGGTCAAGGGAGATATAAGTATAACCGATATCTTTAAGCTTACTGCTTATATTTTTTGAATTTTCCGCGATCAAGCCGAAATACGCACCCGGCACTTCAATACGCGCAAGATTACCGTGATGTCTGACCCTGACCTGAAACTTTCCCAGGCTCTTTAGATATTCTTCCGCTTGGTGAACCATCTCCAGGCCTTTCCGCGTGATTGGGACACCGTAAGGAAATCTCGAAGCCAGACACGGATTGGCAGGCTTGCCTGCAGTAGGCAAGCCCGTATCCCGGGAAACCGCATAGATTAATTTTTTCGTAAATCCTGCTTCCATCAAGGGAGACCTTACCCCCAACTCAAGGGCCGCCCGCGTGCCGGGCCGGTAATCGCCCGTGTCATCGGCATTCATACCGTCGACAACATATTTAAACCCTTTTTCCCGGGCCAGTTCCGCCAGGGTTTTATAGATCTCCTTTTTGCAGTGGTAACACCTGTCGGGGGGATTCCTTTTAAAGACGTCACTGTCCGGTCCTTTTGCCTGAAATATAACCTGTCCGCACCCGATCAACCCGGCCAGATGTTTTGCTTCTTCAACCTCACCGGGCGGATATATTTCCGAGGACGCGGTTGCTGCCAGCACTTTTTCACCAAGCACGTCACGGGCAATCTTAAGCAGCAGCGTACTGTCAACCCCCCCTGAAAACGCAACCAGCACGCTGCCGTAATTTTTTAATATCTCTTTCAAGCGCTCCAGTTTGCCTGTCAACTCACTCACAGCAATGACCGCCTTTATCTTTTATATATCACCTGAATCACTACTGCCTGCATCCTGCTTATGCTTATGCCGGTGTTCGTGAACGGGTTCTCTTGCTTCGCCCGCATGACCGTGGACATGACCATGACCATGAACATGACCGTGTTCCTGCCGGTGCCCGTGGCTTAAACCACCGGGGTTATGATCGTGGCTGCAACCTTCTCCTACGATTAACCTCAACAGGTTCGGGTGTTTCATAGTTTTCTTGCCGGACCCGTAGCCTGTTTTTTCGACTTTCATGGCCGGCAGGTCGATAAAGGCATCCGCCAGGGTGTGGATCAGGGCCGCCCCGGTAGGGGTAACCAGTTCTCCTTCAATTCCGGTTCCGTAAATGGGAACGTTTTGCAAGATTTCCATCGTGGCAGGTGCCGGAGACGGTATAATACCGTGCATACACTTGATAAAACCCTTGCCCATGGGCAGGGGAGAAGCATAAATTTTATCCGCTCCGAGCAAGTGCAGGCCCATCACTGTACCCACCACATCTATTATAGCATCAACGGCCCCCACTTCGTGAAAGTGAATGCTTTCCAGGGTTGTATCGTGTACGGCGGCCTCTGCCGCAGCAAGGCGGCCGAAAACCGCCTTGCTTTTTTCTTTTACTTCCTGGGGCAGATCACTGCCGTCAATTATCTGCTGAATATCGGATAAATGCCGCTCCGGTTGCTCCGTGGCCAGCAGGTCGACAAAAACATTATCAGCGGTGATACCGTTGCGCTTGATCTTTTCCCGCCGCAACGCGTAACCGTCAACCGGCAGTTTGGCCAACTCTTCTTTCAGGCTGTCAAAATCTACCCCGGCGGCAGTCAGCGCGCCCAGGCACATATCCCCGCTAATTCCCGAAAAACAATCAAAATATGCTATTTTCATGTATCTTTCCTCTCAATCATTTGGGTAATAGCGTTGGCCAGCGCTCCCGCGCCGAAGCCGTTATCAATATTGACCACACCTACACCTGATGCACAGCCGTTCAGCATGCAGAGAAGCGCTGAAAGGCCGTTGAAACTGGCCCCGTAACCCACGCTGGTAGGTACCGCGATAACAGGCTGGTCGGCAAGCCCCCCCACCACACTGGCAAGGGCGCCCTCCATACCCGCAACCACAATGATAACCTGGGCCCACCGGATTAAATCAAGCTTATCTAACAGCCGGTGAATTCCCGCCACTCCAACGTCATATGCCTTCCGTACTTCATTCCCCATCACTTCCGCCGTAACGGCGGCTTCATCGGCCACCGGGATATCCGAAGTACCGGCACTCATCACCAGTACTTTGCCTTTTTTAACCTGTTTTTCGCCGCGGTAAACCACAATAGACCGGGCTGATTCGTAATAAACGGCGTCAGGATAAATCTCCCTGACAGCATCAAAAACCTCCCTGCCGGCCCTGGTTCCCAGGATGCTTCTATGTCCGTCGCAAAGCTTTTCAAAAATCTGAGCTACCTGATCAACGGTTTTCCCCTGGCAAAAAACCACTTCCGGGAAGCCCTTGCGCAGGGCCCGGTGATGGTCTACAACCGCGAAGCCAAGGTCTTCGTACGGTAAGTTTTTTAACCTGTTTAATGCGTCCCCCACATCCAGCCTGTTATTTTTGACATCCTCCAGCAATTGGCGAAGCTCGTCTCTGACCATACATTTTTAGCTCCTTTACGGGCTTTATTTATATTTCTTCGGCCACCGCCACATTTTCTGCAATACGCTTCAAGTTCATAGCAATATCTTTAAAATCGTCATACAGTGTTGATTCACCATATTCACCTACCTGGTATTCCAACTCTGCAATTAACCCCTGTAAAGTTTGCAAAACTTGCCAGTGGGGAACGTACCTGGCATCAGATGTAAGCTTACCCCAGTTTTCGGACATGATTTCTTCCACCTGAAGCCGGGAAAGACCGTCCACCAGGCTCTCCTTGGATACATGCTTCGAGAGAAACTGTTGGATCATTTCCAACGATTCATTTCCGATTTTTACCACTGATTTGCTGAGTTCCTTGAAATCCGCTGGTAGGTTCATATTCCACCAACCCCATAGTTATTTATAAAAAATCCCCAGGCTGTTAAGCATATCGGCAAGTCAATTTTCACTGTTTTTTAAATATTATAAATCTGCTGTGTTTAGTGGTAAAGCAATAAACTCAATTATTTTATGTCATCCGGACAACCATGGTTCTTACTCTCTCGACGAGATAAAGAATGTCGGTTTCCAGTGCGGCAAGTTTCTCTTCGTCGTTTGGGTTGTTTTTAAGTATTTCACTGTTTTCTACTGTTACATTAGTAATCTTCTCGGCCTTCTGAGTACGCATAAAGGTGCGGTTGTCCTTGATCGGATCCAGGTCAGCAATAAGCTTTTCGATCCTGGCCTTTTTTTCACCCTCAACTTTTCCCAGCGGTTCAAACCCCTAATTTTAG
>DFAQ01000022.1:5583-21530 GCA_002365865.1 Pelotomaculum sp. UBA3102 | reverse complement strand
GCGTCGTAACGGGAATCAATGAATAGCTTACGTTGTCCGGCAATCGGGCGAAAAGGAGGACCAGAAACGAATGAAAAGCCAAAAAATCAGGATCAGGCTGAAGGCCTTCGATCACCACATGCTTGACCAGTCCGCCCAAAAAATCGTAGAAACCGCGAAAAGGACGGGTGCGTCCGTAGCAGGTCCGGTTCCGCTTCCCACGGAAAAAAACATTTATACTATTTTACGCAGTCCCCACGTGAACAAGGACTCCCGCGAGCAGTTCGAAATGCGCACGCACAAGCGCCTCATCGATATTTTGGAACCCAATTCGAAGACCGTTGACGCGTTGATGCGCCTGGATCTGCCAGCGGGTGTGGACATTGAGATCAAGCTGTGATAGTGCCGGTTTTACGGTTTTAAGGCACCTGAAATATGGAGGTATAAAACATGCCTAAAGGTATTCTCGGAAAGAAAGTTGGAATGACCCAAATTTTTACCGGTGACGGTATTGCCGTTCCCGTAACCGTTATCGAGGCAGGCCCGTGCACAGTCGTGCAGAAAAAAACGGCGGAGCAGGACGGGTACGGCGCAATTCAGATAGGGTTCGGTACCAAAAGGGAGCGACTTTTTAATAAACCGTTGAAAGGACATTTTTCCAGGGCAGGAGTCCGCCCGCTGCGTTTTTTGCGGGAACTGCGGGTGGAAGACCCCGAATCATACCGGGTCGGACAGGAAATCAAGGCCGATATCTTTTCCCAGGGCGAAAAGATCGACGTGGTAGGGACCAGCAAAGGCCGCGGTTTTGCCGGGGGGATCAAGCGTCACGGGTTTCACCGGGGACCCATGGCCCACGGTTCCAAGTACCACCGCCGCCCCGGTTCACTGGGCGCAAAAGGTCCGGCCAGGGTGTTTAAAGGCCGGAAGTTGCCGGGGCACCTGGGTGCGCAGCGGGTGACGGTGCAAAATCTGGAAGTGGTAAAGGTAGACGCTGAGCGCAACCTGCTGGCCGTTAAAGGAGCCGTGCCGGGGCCCAACGGTGCCTTGGTGCTGGTGAAACCGTCCGTAAAAAGTCGCGCGAAGTAAGAAGTGAGAGGGGATATCACGTCATGCCTACAGTAACATTGTATAATACCAGCGGCGAGCAGGTAGGCGACCTGGCGTTGAAGGACGAAATTTTCGGCGTCGAGGTCAATGAGTCGGTAATGAACGACGTCGTCGTGATGCAGCTTGCCAACCGCCGCCAGGGCACCCATGATACCAAAACCAGGTCGGAAGTCAGGGGCGGCGGCCGTAAGCCGTGGCGCCAGAAAGGTACCGGCAGGGCCCGCCACGGTACGATTCGCTCACCCATCTGGCGCGGAGGCGGGATCGTTTTCGGCCCGCATCCCAGGGACTACAGTTACAGCATGCCCAGGAAAATGAAGCGGTTGGCGTTAAAATCGGCCCTGTCGTCCAAGGTAAGTACGGGCGATATTGTAGTCCTGGACGAACTAAAACTGGAGCGGGTTAAAACCAGGGATATGGTTACTATATTGAACAATCTTAATGTGGACGACGCCCTGCTGGTTACGTCCGAAAACGACGGGACGGTGGAAAAGTCCGCCCGGAACCTGCCCAACATCAAATCGCTCAGTGCCTCCGGCATCAATGTGTACGACATACTGGTCCATGACAAACTGGTTATTACCAAAGATGCCGTGGCCAAGGTCGAGGAGGTGTTTTCATAATGAAAGACCCCCGCGATATTTTAAAGAAACCGGTGGTCACCGAGAAAAGCACGTCCCTTTTGCAGGACAACAAATATACTTTCGTCGTCGATCCTGCCGCCAATAAAACCGAAATCAAGCAGGCGGTGGAAAGTATTTTTAAAGTTAAAGTAACCAAAGTCAATACCCTCCGGGTGAAGGGCAGGATCAAGCGGGTCCGTAATATTCCGGGAAAAACACCCGATTACAAAAAAGCGGTCGTTACTTTAAGAGCAGGCGATAAGATTGAAATATTTGAAGGTATGTAGTAAGGAAAGTGTTGAGGAGGTGAATGCTACGTGGCGGTAAAGAAATTTAAACCTACATCTCCGGGCCGCCGTTTTGTAACGGTCTCGGATTTTGAAGAGATTACCAAAACCAAACCGGAAAAGACGCTTTTAGAGCCGTTAAAGAGAAACGGCGGGCGCAACGATCAGGGACGAATGACGGTAAGGCACCGCGGCGGCGGTCACAAACGGAAGTACCGGATCATTGATTTTAAGCGGGATAAAGACGGCATCCCGGCCAAGGTCGCCGGCATCGAGTACGACCCCAACCGTTCCGCCAATATTGCCCTGCTGAATTATGCCGACGGGGAAAAACGTTATATCATCGCCCCGGCCGGGTTGAAAACGGGACAGACGGTAGTATCCGGCCTTGATGCCGATATAAAGCCGGGCAACTGTTTGCCGCTGAAAAAAATTCCGCTGGGAACCATGATCCATAATATAGAGCTGCACCCGAAGGGCGGCGGACAGATGGTCCGTTCGGCAGGAACCGCGGCGCAGTTGATGGCCAAAGAAGGAAAGTACGCCAATATAAGGATGCCGTCCGGTGAAATGCGCCTGGTGCTGCAGGAATGCCGTGCCACCATCGGGCAGATCGGAAACGTGGAGCATGAAAACCTGACCATAGGTAAAGCCGGGCGCAAACGCTGGCTCGGGATTCGCCCGACGGTACGCGGTGTGGTTATGAACCCGGTCGACCACCCGCACGGCGGTGGCGAAGGACGTTCACCCGTCGGCCGCAACCCGGTTACCCCGTGGGGCAAACCCGCCCTGGGCGCCCGGACCAGGAAGAAAAAGCCCAGCGATAAGATGATTGTCAAGCGCAGGAAGAAGTAAGCCCGCGCCGGCAGATCTTAAAAAGAGACTTTTTTAAAGTAAAGTAAAGTGAAGGGAGGGCATTACTTGGGCCGCTCACTGAAAAAGGGACCGTACTGCGAGGAACGGCTTCTCAGAAGAATAGAAAAGATGAACGAGACCGGAGAAAAGAAAGTGATCAAGACCTGGTCCAGAAGTTCTACCGTATTTCCCCAGATGCTGGGTCACACCATAGCGGTGCACGACGGGAGAAAACACGTTCCCGTCTATATTACCGAGGATATGGTCGGACACAAGCTTGGTGAATTTGCGCCGACCAGGCATTTTAGGGGGCACGGCCACCATACTGAAAGATCCACTTCGCTTAAATAAAAGAAACCGGGGCCGGCAAACCAGGTTCAGGTTTGCGACTGAAGTCCGGCTCTGATTAGGGGGGTATGATGACGGTGGAAGCTAAGGCGATAGCCAAATACGTAAGGATCTCCCCGAGAAAGGTGCGCCAGGTAGTGGACCTGGTTCGGGGGAAAAAATTGGATGAGGCCCTGGCCATTTTAAAATACACGCCCAAGCGGGCCTCGCATACCATTGCCAAGGTAATTAATTCTGCCGCGGCAAACGCCGAGAATAATTTACACCTGGACAGGGATGATTTGTTTGTTACCAAGTGTTTCGTCGATCAGGGGCCGACTTTGAAACGTTACCAGCCCCGGGCCATGGGCCGCGCAGATATGCTGCGCAGGCGTACCAGCCATATCACCGTGGTGGTCGGCGACAAAAAGGAGGTATAAATTTTTGTGGGGCAAAAAGTAAATCCTAAGGGCCTCCGGATCGGGATTATCCGGGACTGGGAGGGTAAGTGGTTTGCTGATAAAAAGAAATATGCCGATCTTTTGCATGAAGATATCAAGATCCGCAAGTTTATCAAGAAGAAGCATTATGACGCCGGCATTTCCGGGGTTCAGATTGAACGGGCGGCCAACCGGGTTAAAATTTCGATTCGTACGGCCAAGCCGGGAATTGTCATCGGCAGGGGCGGCGCAGAAGTAGAAAATTTACGCAAGCAGCTGGTAAAACTTACCGGCAAGCAGGTCAGTGTAAATATTGTCGAAATCAAGGTCCCCGAACTGGACGCGCAGCTGGTCGCTGAAAACGTGGCGTCCCAACTGGTGCGAAGGATTGCCTTCAGGCGCGCCATGAAACAGATGGTTTCCCGTTCCATGAAAATGGGTGCCAAGGGGATCAAGATTGCCTGCGGCGGGCGCCTGGCAGGTGCTGAAATTGCCCGCACGGAATGGTACAGTGAAGGTAAAGTGCCTCTGCATACCCTGCGTGCCGATGTCGACTACGGTCTTGCCGAGGCCAAAACCACTTACGGCAAGATCGGAGTTAAAGTATGGATTTACAAAGGAGAAGTTTTGCCGGAAGCAAAAACTACCGCAAAGGCTCCCGAAAGAGGAGGGAAGGCGGCTCCCGGTGAAGGAGGCGAATAAGCTACATGCTTTTACCGAAAAGAGTTAAACACCGTAAGCAGCACCGCGGCCGGATAGCAGGCCGGGCCAAGGGCGGCACGGAAGTCCATTTTGGCGAATACGGCCTGCAGGCGTTGGAACCGGCCTGGATTACCAACCGGCAGATTGAGGCGGCCCGTATTGCCATGACCCGCCATATCAAAAGGGGCGGCAAGGTTTGGATAAGAATATTTCCGGATAAGCCGATTACGGCCAAACCGGCTGAAACCCGGATGGGTTCCGGCAAGGGTACGCCCGAGCACTGGGTGGCCGTGGTAAAGCCGGGGCGTATTATGTTTGAACTGGCGGGTGTTTCCGAGGAAGTGGCCCGTGAGGCGATGCGCCTGGCTTCACATAAATTGCCGGTCAAGACCAAGTTTTTGAAACACGGGGAAGTAGGTGAGGTCAATGAAAGTTAAAGAACTGAGGGAATTGACCGATGCCGAGCTGAGTAAAAAGCTTTCCGATTCCAAGGAAGAGCTCTTCAAGTTGAGATTCCAGCTGGCCACCGGGCAGCTGGACAATGTAATGAAACTAAAAGAAGTCCGCCGCAATATTGCGCGGGTCAAAACCATAATCCGCGAGCGCGAGCTGGGAATACAGCGGGCGTAAAGGGGGATATAGTAAAAGTGGAAGAGCGCGGAAACCGCAAAATTCTCTACGGCAAGGTGGTCAGCAACAAAATGGATAAAACCGTTGTTGTCGCCGTTGAAACCCTGGTCAGGCACCCCCTGTACCAGCGGATCATTCGCCGTACCAACAAATTTAAGGCCCACGATGAAGGAAATTCCTGCCGCATCGGTGACAAGGTAAAGATGATGGAGACCAGGCCTCTTTCCAAGGAAAAGCGGTGGCGGGTGATAGATATTCTGGAAAGGGCGAAACAAATATAGAAGTCGGGTGTTGTAGGTTGGGCTCACCGGCCTTACAGCCAGTTTCTGGAGTTAGAGGAGGTTGTAGCTGTGATTCAAGTCCAGTCCATGCTTAACGTTGCAGACAACACCGGAGCCCGCAAGCTGATGTGCATCCGTGTTTTGGGCGGGTCACTGCGCCGTTATGCCAGCGTTGGGGACGTCATTATTTGTTCCGTAAAGGAAGCTACGCCTGGCGGCGTTGTTAAGAAAGGCGATCTGGTCAGGGCGGTAGTAGTGCGTACCAAAAAAGAGGTGCGGCGCCCGGACGGGTCGTATATCAAGTTTGACGGGAATGCTGCCGTAATCATCAAAGATGATAATACTCCGCGGGGCACCCGTATATTCGGGCCGGTTGCACGGGAGTTGAGGGAAAGAAATTTTATGAAGATCGTTTCCCTGGCGCCCGAAGTACTATAGTGGTTGACGGTTAGTGTTGCGTAATAATGTAACACGCCTGAATCGGAGGTGAAATAAACGTGGCCGGAACCAAGGTTCACGTGCGTAAAGGTGACACAGTGCTGGTTGTCGCCGGTAAGAACACCGGCAAAAAGGGTAAAGTCCTGACAGTGCTCCCGGAGGACAGCCGGGTGGTGGTGGAAGGGGTCAACGTGGTCAAACGCCACACCAAGCCCACCCAAAAACTGCCGCAGGGAGGCATTATGGAAAGAGAAGCACCAATCCACAGTTCCAATGTCATGCTTTTCTGCAATAAATGTAACACCCCAGTGCGGGTGGGGAAAAAGATTTTGGATAACGGTGAAAAGGTACGTATCTGCAAGAAATGCGGTGAAAATATTTAAACCGTCAGCAACCAGCGGTTGATGACCGAGAAGGGAGGTATGCCAGTGTCAAGGCTTAGAGATAAATACCGGAACGAAGTGGTGGCGGCATTAATGCAGAAGTTCGGCTACCAAAACGTGATGCAGGTTCCCAAGCTGGAGAAAGTAATCGTAAACATGGGGCTGGGCGAGGCGATCCAGAATTCCAAGATCATCGATGCTGCGGTTAACGACCTGATGACCATTACCGGTCAGAGGCCGGTCGTCACCAAGGCCAAAAAATCGATTGCGGCGTTCAAGCTGCGTGCGGGAATGACCGTCGGGGCCAAAGTGACTTTGCGCGGCGAGCGCATGTACGATTTCGTGGATAAATTATTTAACGTGGCCCTGCCCAGGGTGCGGGATTTTCGCGGCATCTCTCCGAAGTCTTTTGACGGGCGCGGCAATTACAGCCTGGGAGTGCGCGAGCAGCTGATCTTTCCGGAAATAGAATATGACAAAATTGATAAAATACGCGGTATGGATATTATTTTCGTTACCACGGCCGGGAATGACGAAGAAGGCAGGGAATTATTAAAGCTGATGGGTGCGCCGTTCAAGGCGGCATAACCCGCCTGCAAAAGGAGGGAAGATAGTGGCGAAAAAATCAATGGTGAATAAGGCCATGCGCTCCCCGAAATACAAGGTCCGGGCCTACAACCGGTGTAAGTTGTGCGGCCGGCCGCACGCCTATATGAGAAAATTCGGGGTCTGCCGGATTTGTTTCCGGGAACTCTCCTACCGGGGCGAAATTCCGGGGGTCCGGAAATCCAGCTGGTAAAAGCAAGACCTTACCGGGCCCGGCGCGGCAGCAGGCAGAGCAAAGGCAAGGCGGGGCCGAAGTTGATAATTGAATTCAGGAAGGAGGTAGTTGCGCATGGTTATGACCGATCCGGTTTCTGATTTCTTAACCCGTATCCGCAACGCCAATACGGTTTATCATGATAAAGTTGAAGCACCTGCTTCCAAGGTGAAAAAGGCCATCGCCGACATCTTGAAAGATGAAGGTTTTGTCCGGGACTGTGAATTTATTAATAACGGTAAGCAGGGAATTGTCCGGGTTTACCTGAAGTACGGAAATAACAAAGAACGGGTGATCACCGGCTTGAAGCGCATATCAAGGCCGGGGTTGAGGGTGTATGCCAGGAAGGACGAAGTCCCTAAAGTTTTGGGAGGCCTGGGCATAGCCGTCATCTCGACGTCAAAGGGCATCATGAGTGATAAAAGAGCCCGCAAAGAAGGTCTGGGCGGCGAGGTAATCTGTTACGTTTGGTAGTCTTTTCGCAGGAGGTGTAAAGGATGTCCAGGATTGGTAGGCAGCCTGTCCCGGTACCGCCCGGGGTTGAAGTACGGATTGACGGAAATAACGTGAAAGTTAAGGGTCCGAAAGGTGAGCTGGAAAGAAACCTGCACCGGGACATGATTATTAAATATGAGGACGGAAATCTGTTGGTAGAACGGCCCACCGAAAGTAAAACGCATAAATCGCTGCACGGCCTGACCCGAACTTTATTAAACAACATGGTGGTGGGGGTCACTAAGGGGTTCCAAAAAAACCTCGAACTGGTCGGGGTCGGTTTCCGTGCCGCCAAGCAAGGTAAAAAGCTGGTTTTGGCAGTAGGCTACTCGCATCCGGTGGAGATCGAGCCGGAGGCCGGGGTGGAAATCGAAGTGCCCGCCCCCAACAAGATCAGCGTCAGTGGCATTGACAAGGAAAGAGTAGGCGCCCTGGCCGCGGTCATTCACGCGGTGCGGGAGCCCGAGCCGTACAAGGGTAAGGGCATCAGGTACGAAGGCGAAAAGATCCGGCGCAAGGCCGGTAAGGCCGGCGGTAAGTTGAAGTAATGCCGGGCCGGTACCTGAAGTTAGAAAGGAGTGACCTGGAAAAGTGCTGAAAAAACCCACCCGTAAAACCATGCGGGCCAAAAGACGGCGCAGGGTTCGTAATAAAATAAGCGGGACGGCTGAGCGGCCCAGGCTGAATGTATTCCGCAGCCTGACCAATATCTACGCCCAGCTCGTAGACGACGACCGGGGGGTCACCCTGGTGGCGGCGTCAACGCTGGCGCCGGAATTAAAAGGCAAGCTTGATTCAAGTAAAGGTACTGCCGCGGCGGAGGCCACGGGCCGGCTGCTGGCGGAAAAGGCAATAAAAGCGGGGATAAAGCAGGTCGTCTTCGACCGTGCCGGTTACGTGTATCACGGCCGGGTTAAAGCTTTGGCCGAAGCGGCACGGGCAGGCGGGCTGGAGTTTTAAACGGTAAAAAGGAGGGAAATAATGGCAAGGTTTGACACCAGCAAGATGGAGACAACGGAAAAAGTTGTGTTTATAAACCGGGTGGCTAAAGTGGTCAAGGGCGGCCGGAGGTTCAGCTTTTCCGCCTTGATGGTGGTCGGGGACAGCAACGGCCACGTGGGGGTCGGTATGGGCAAAGCCGGAGAGGTGCCCGAGGCTATTCGCAAAGGTATTGAAAATGCTAAAAAATCCATGATTAAAGTTCCGCTTTCCGGTACCACCATTCCCCACGAGGTTACGGGAGTATTTGGTGCGGGGAAGGTTCTGTTGAAACCTGCCTCGCCCGGTACGGGAGTTATTGCCGGCGGTCCGATGCGGGCGGTCTTGGAACTGGCCGGAGTGCGGGATATTCTCACCAAGTCGCTGGGTTCCAATAACGCCAACAACGTGGTGCACGCCACCATGCAGGCGCTTAAAAGCCTGAAAACCCCAAAAGAAGTGGCCCGGCTCAGGGGAATGACGGTAAAGGAACTGCTGGGTTAGGAGGTAATATTGTGGCCAAACTCAAGATAACCCTGGTCAGGAGCCTGATCGGCCGCCCGGAAAACCAGAGAGTTACCGTGCGTACCCTGGGTCTGACCAGGACGAACAGTTCGGTTTTACAGGAAGATACCCCGCAAATAAGGGGTATGATCAACAAGGTTGCGCATTTACTCAAGGTGGAAGAAGCCTGAAGGAGGTGTGGCGAGTGAAACTGCATGAATTAAGACCGGCCCCCGGCTCCAGGAAGAAACCCAAGCGCAAGGGCCAGGGCATCGGCTCGGGACTGGGCAAAACGGCGGGCCGCGGTCACGGCGGGCAGAATTCGCGTTCCGGCGGAGGCGTGCGGCCGGGCTTCGAGGGCGGCCAGATGCCGCTGCAGCGCCGTATGCCGAAGCGTGGTTTTTATAACCGGTTCGCCAAGAAAATCGTCGCCGTCAATCTAAGCCGGCTGAATCTTTTTGAGGACGGCAGCACCGTTACCCCTGAAACCCTGTTGGCCATGGGCGTGATCAAAAAAACGGGCGACGGAGTGAAGATTCTCGGCAACGGAAACCTGGAAAAATCTCTTACCGTCCGGGCCCAAGCCTTCAGCAAGTCGGCCGGGGAAAAGATTGCGGCGGCTGGTGGCAGAGCAGAGGTGATATAATTGCTGGAAAGCCTGCGCAACGCGCTTAAGGTTTCGGAATTGAAAACAAAACTTCTGTACACGCTGGGGATGATTTTTATTTTCCGGCTGGGCGCGCAAGTACCGGTTCCCGGCGTGATTCCGGAGAGATTTGCCGAGTTGGTTAACAGCGGGATGATTTTTGGTTTTTTCAATATTGTTTCCGGCGGGGCATTGATAAATTTTTCCATTTTTGCCATGGGTATCATGCCTTACATTAACGCCTCAATTATTATGCAGCTGCTCACTTCGGTAATCCCCCAACTGGAACGTTTGGCCAAGGAAGGTGAAGAGGGCCGCAAGAAGATTACCGAGTACACCCGCTACTTCACCGTCCTCCTGGCGTTTATCCAGGGCCTGGGCATGGTGATCGGAGTCCGGGGAGCGGTGGAAAACCCGGGTCCCCTGACTTACATCATGGTAGCCGTCACCATCACCGCCGGCACCACTTTCCTGATGTGGATGGGCGAACAAATTACGGAGAGGGGTATCGGTAACGGCATTTCACTGTTGATTTTTGCCGGTATTGTTTCGCGAGTGCCGTCCGGTGCGGTGCGGCTTTTTGAATACTTGAACGCCGGGACCATCAATATTCTGAGTATTTTAGGACTGGTTGTCATCGGCGCCCTGGTGATTGCCGGAGTAGTGGCGATCCAGGAAGGCCAGCGGCGTATTCCGGTGCAGTACGCCAAGCGGGTTGTGGGGCGGAGGATTTACGGCGGGCAAACTACCCACCTGCCGCTCAGAGTAAACCAGGCCGGAGTCATACCGATCATTTTTGCTTCGTCCCTGTTGATGTTTCCGGAAACGATAGCGCACTGGTTTGCCAACTCATCCGCGTCAGCTTTTTACGTCAAGTACTTCGGTTGGGGTTCGGCAACCCATACCTTGATTTACGCGTTGCTTATTATCGGCTTTACTTACTTTTACACTGCCGTAATTATGAATCCCGCCGACGTGGCCGACAACATAAAAAAATACGGCGGTTTTATCCCGGGATTGCGTCCGGGTCGTCCCACGGCGGAATATATTAACCGGATTATGAGCCGGGTCACCCTGGCCGGAGCCATTTTTCTGGCCTTGATTGCCATCCTGCCGAACTTTGTGCTGCTGGCGACGAGGATTCCCAATATTTATTTCGGGGGCACCGCCCTCCTGATTGTAGTCGGTGTGGCCCTGGATACCATGAAACAGGTGGAGTCGCATCTGCTAATGCGCAGTTACCAGGGGTTCATAAAGTAGGTGAGATTATGATAACCTGTAAATCAAAAAGAGAGCTCGAGTACATGCGTAAAGCCGGTCAGATCGTGGCGCGAACCCACCGGGAACTGGCCAAGGCGGTAAAAGTGGGCGTGTCCACCATGGAACTGGACCGGCTGGCGGAAGACTTTATCATTAAGGCCGGAGCCAGACCGGCTTTTAAGGGTCTGTACGGGTTTCCGTATACCATCTGCGCATCTGTGAACGAAGAAGTGGTGCACGGGTTTCCAAGTTTAAGAAAATTGGAAAATGGAGATATTATCAGTATTGATGTCGGTGCGGAAATAAATGGATATTTTGGCGACAGCGCGGTAACGCTACCGGTAGGAGAAATAAGCAGTGAGACGCAAAAACTTTTAAAGGCTACTGAAGAGGCCCTTTATAAGGGAATTGAACAGGCCCGGGCCGGTAAGAGGCTTTCCGACATATCACACGCGGTTCAATCCTGTGCTGAAAGCCACGGGTATGCGGTAGTGCGCGATTTCGTCGGGCACGGCATCGGGAGTAAACCGCACGAAGAGCCGCAGGTTCCCAATTTCGGCCGGCCCGGGAGAGGTCCCAGGCTGAAAGCGGGTATGACATTAGCAATCGAACCGATGATCAATATGGGCACTTATGAGGTGCAAACTCTTGCCAACAACTGGACGGTAGTAACTTTAGATGCAAAACTTTCAGCCCATTTCGAACATACCATCGCAATTACCGACGATGAACCGGAGATATTAACCAGGATTTAGGGACACGGGCCCACGGATGAATCGGAGGTAGGTCGGACCATGACGGAAAAATCAGTGCAGGTCGGGCGCCTGGTGTGTTCTGTCCAAGGAAGGGACAGCGGCAGGTTTTACCTGATCGTCGGAATTGAAAATCAAACCGGGGTTTGGGTGGCCGACGGGGAAGGGCGAAAAGTTGAAAAACCCAAGAAAAAAAATGTTAAACACTTGAAGTTTTATGATATTATGGCTCCAGCAGTGGTTGAAAAAGTGTCGCGGGGCCGGAAGATTACTAACGAGGATGTCCGGAACGAACTAAAGAGTATAGTTTAGCAAACCTTTAAATAGTGCCCATTTTAATACAAGGAGGTTGGTTGGATTACTAATGTCGAAGCAAGATGTGATCGAAGTCGAGGGAACTGTCATCGAACCGTTGCCGAATGCCATGTTCCGCGTGGAACTGCAAAACGGCCATAGGGTGCTGGCCCATGTTTCAGGGAAGATCAGGATGAATTTTATCCGGATTCTGTCCGGTGACCGGGTGATGGTGGAACTTTCTTCCTATGACTTGACCCGCGGGCGGATAGTATACCGGTATAAGTAACCGTTTTTTATCATTAGACGGCTAAATTAAGGAGGGGTGACGGTGAAAGTCAGACCGTCCGTTAAGCCCATCTGTGAAAAATGCAAGACCATTCGCAGGAAGGGTAAAATTATGGTAATATGCGATAATCCCAAGCACAAACAGGTTCAAGGATAAAACCAGGAGGTGTATAATAATATATGGCACGTATCGCAGGCGTTGACTTACCAAGAGATAAACGGGTAGAGATAGCCCTCACCTATATTTTCGGTGTCGGTAAGCCTACGTCTAAGAAGATCCTTAACCAGACCGGCGTGAACCCTGATACCAGGATGAAAAATCTAACCGAAGAAGAAATAAACAAGCTGCGGGACATTATTGAAAAGGAACTCAAGGTGGAGGGCGACCTGCGCCGGGAAGTAGCTTTAAATATCAAGCGCCTGATCGAAATCGGGTGTTACCGGGGCTTGAGGCACCGCCGGGGGATGCCGACCAGGGGCCAGCGGACCAAGACCAATGCCAGGACCCGCAAGGGGCCTAAGAAAACTGTAGGCGTTCGCCGGAAAAAATAAGCATTAAGGAGGTCATTTAATGGCGCGTCGCGCAACCAGGACGAAAAGGCGTGAACGCAAAAACATAGAATCAGGCGTTGCGCATATTAAGTCTACTTTTAATAATACCGTGATTACCATTACCGACACCAGGGGCAATACCATTTCCTGGGCCAGTTCCGGCGGGGTGGGCTTTAAAGGTTCCCGGAAGAGTACTCCTTTTGCCGCCCAGTTAGCGGCCGAGAATGCGGCCAAAGAAGCCATGGAACACGGCATGAGAGAGGTAGAGGTTATGGTAAAGGGACCGGGCGCCGGCCGGGAAGCGGCGATACGCTCCCTCCAGGCCGCCGGGCTGGAAGTAAACATGATCAAAGACGTTACACCCATTCCACATAACGGCTGCCGGCCGCCCAAGCGCCGGCGGGTTTAAGGAGGTGACCGGATTATGGCTAAATATACAGGTTCTGTTTGCCGGCTGTGCCGCCGGGAGGGTCTGAAATTATTTTTGAAGGGCGACCGGTGTTATACTCCCAAGTGTTCCGTTGACCGCAGGGCATATGCCCCGGGAGAACACGGCCAGCGTCGCAGGAAAGTGTCCGAGTACGGCCTCCAGCTCAGGGAGAAACAAAAAGCCCGCCGGATTTACGGCATCCTGGAAAAACAGTTCCGGCGTTACTACGAGAAGGCCGAGAGGCAGCCGGGGGTTGCCGGTGAAAACCTGCTCCGCCTGTTGGAAAGACGCCTGGATAATGTCGTCCACCGCCTCGGTTTGGGGGCATCCCGCAACGAGGCCAGGCAGCTCATACGCCACGGGCATTTTACCGTAAACGGCCGCAAGGTAAATATTCCTTCTTACCTGATTAAGGTCGGTGACGTTATTGCCGTCAGGAGCAAAAGCAAGGAGTCACCGAGAATCAAAGAGCTGATGGAGAGGGCGGCCGACCACACTCCCCCTGAATGGCTGGAGTATGAAGCAGACCAGGCCAGGGGCCGGGTGTCGGCTCTCCCGGAGCGGGAGCAGATCGACTCTCCCGTGCAGGAGCGCCTGATCATCGAGCTTTACTCCAGATAGGCCTTTGGGGTGGCGGAAGCATGGCGTCAGTTACGGGCCGGGCATTCATTTTAAACCGGCGGCTGACTGCGCCAACCGTTAACCAACCGGGCCGGCCAAGGAGGGAGAACCTTTATGCTTGAGATTGAAAAACCCAAAATCGAAATTGTTGAAATGAGCGAAGACAACACCTACGGCAAATTATCGGTGGAACCCCTGGAGAGGGGTTACGGGATTACCCTGGGAAACTCTTTGCGCCGGATCTTGCTTTCATCCCTGCCGGGTGCGGCAGTCACGTCCGTAAAGATTGAAGGAGTGCTGCATGAGTTTTCCACTATTCCCGGGGTGGTCGAGGATGTTACCGATATTATATTAAACCTCAAAAACCTCTGTCTGAAAATCTACGGAGACGAAGAAAAAGTGCTGAGGATCGAGGCCGAAAGCGAAGGCGTGGTCAGGGCGGCCGATATTATTCACGACGCCGACGTGGAAATTATGAATCCGGACCTGGCCATCGCCAGCCTGGCGGATGGCGGCAGACTGTTTATGGAAATCGTGGCGGCCAACGGGCGTGGTTACGTGTCCGCGGAGCGGAATAAAAAGGGCGACCACATCATTGGGGTAATACCCGTGGATTCCGTTTTCACCCCGGTGAAAAAGGTGAACTACACCGTGGAGAATACCAGGGTCGGCCAAATTACCGACTATGACAAACTTACCCTGGAAGTGTGGACGGACGGGAGTATCAGGCCTGACGAGGCTACCAGCTTTTCCGCCAAAATTCTCAAAGAACACCTGCGCCTCTTTATCGGACTCACCGAAACGGTGAGCGATGTGGAAATCATGGTGGAAAAGGAAGAAGAGCAAAAAGATAAAATACTGGAAATGACCATCGAGGAACTGGACCTGTCGGTGCGGTCGTATAACTGCCTGAAGCGGGCCGGGATCAACACGGTGGAAGAGCTGATCCAGCGTAATGAGGAAGATATGATGAAAGTTAGAAACCTGGGGAAAAAGTCCCTGGAGGAAGTAGTCAATAAGCTGGGAGAACTGGACCTCTCGCTGCGGAAGGACGACGAGTAAGGGGGGAACAAAAGTGGGCTACCAAAAGTTAGGGATCAATACCGGCCACCGGAAGGCCATGCTGCGCAACCTGGTTACCTCCCTGTTCCGGGAGGAGCGGATCAATACCACTGAAGCCAGGGCTAAGGAAGTAAAGAGCATCGCCGAGAAGCTGGTTACCACCGCCAAAAAAGGAGACCTGGCCGCCCGGCGCCGGGCGCTGGCTTACATCTATGAAGAAGACGTGGTGCGCAAGCTTTTCAACACGATAGCGCCGAAATATGCCGACCGCCAGGGTGGTTATACCCGGATCATCAAGACCGGCTACCGCCGGGGTGATGCCGCGAAAATGGTCATCCTGGAGTTGGTATAGATATTTTAGCCGGGTTGCCGGAATAAACCGGCAGTTTTAATCTGGTGATCTATATGACAGATTGGAAGCAAGGCAAGGCCTTTATCGCAGTTAAAGGCCTCACTCATATTTATAACCGGGGCCGGCCGGGTGCCTACCGGGCCTTGTCCGGTGCGGATTTGGCCGTGAAAAAAGGTGAATTCCTGGCCGTGGTCGGTCCGAACGGATCCGGAAAGTCTACCCTGGTCCGGCACTTCAACGCGTTGCTCCTCCCCACGGAGGGAACGGTCAAGGTGGGCGGCCTGGATACCTCGCGGCCGGAAAACACCTGGCAGATCCGGAGCCTGGTCGGGATGGTTTTTCAAAACCCGGATAACCAGATCATCAGTTCCCTGGTGGAGGAAGATGTGGCTTTCGGCGCGGAAAACCTGGGCCTGCCCCCGGAAGAAGTCCGGGAGAGAGTAAATGAAGCCCTGGAACTGACCGGCCTGTCTTCGTACCGGCTGCACGCGCCGCACCTGCTTTCCGGCGGACAAAAACAACGCCTGGCCATTGCCGGCGTACTGGCCATGCGCCCTGCCTGCCTGGTACTGGACGAGCCCGGCGCCATGCTGGATCCCGCCGGCCGGCGGGAACTCATGGCAACGCTGGAGCGGTTGAACCGTTCCCACGGGGTGACCGTGGTGCTGGTGACGCATTACATGGAAGACGCCGCCCGGGCGGACCGGATCGTGGCGATGTCCGCCGGCAGGCCCGCCCTGGAAGGAACGCCTGCCGCTGTGTTTGCAGAGGTTGAAAAGTTAGAGGAACTGGGACTGGAACTGCCGGCGGCGGCGGGGATAGCCCGTAATCTCAGGAGGCG
>DFAQ01000022.1:0-5249 GCA_002365865.1 Pelotomaculum sp. UBA3102 | reverse complement strand
CCCGCCGGTATCCTTACTTCCCGCGACATGGTATCATACATATGTTCATTATAAAGATTGAAAATTTAAGCCGGATTTATTCTCCGGGGACACCGTTTGAAGTTGTTTCCCTGGATAACCTTTCCCTGGAAATAGAAGAGGGTGAATTTTTCGCGGTGATCGGGGCCTCCGGTTCCGGTAAAACCACCCTCATTCAGCATTTTAACGGTACTTTGTTGCCCACCTGCGGTAAGGTGCAGGTTTGCGGCATCGACCTTGCGGACAAAAAACGGCGCCGGAACCTGTGGCGCAAGGTAGGCCTGGTTTTCCAACAGCCCGGCCACCAGCTGTTTGAAGAAACGGTTTTTGACGATGTGGCCTTCGGCCCCAGGAACCTGGGACTGGACCGGGCCGCGGTCGGGGAGCGGGTGCGCGAATCACTGCGCCTGGTGGGGTTAGACCCCGGTGCGGTAGGCGGGCTTTCCCCCCTGACATTGAGTGAAGGGATGCGCAGGAGGGCGGCCATAGCCGGGGTGCTGGCCATGAGGCCGGAGGTGCTGGTGCTGGACGAGCCTGCGGCAGGCCTTGATCCTCGCGGCAGGGAACAGTTGATGGAATGTTTTGAAAGACTGCGTGCCGGGCGGAAAATGACGGTGGTGCTGGTAAGCCACAGTATGGAAGATGTCGCCCGCCTGGCCGGGCGGGTGGCCGTCCTGCACCGGGGGCGCCTGCTGATGGAAGGCTCCCCGCGGGAAGTTTTCAGCCGGGCCGGAGAGTTGCGCGCCGCCGGGTTAGATGTGCCCGCGCCGGCCGCGCTGATGCATATGCTCCGGTCGGCCGGCAGGAAGGTGCGCACCGACGTGCTGACCAATGCGGAAGCAGAAGAGGAAATTGCCAGGTTGTTGAGCAGGTGACGGTGAGCTTTTGAGCAAACAAACCGGGAGGGGTGTGCGGTGGATAATAATCAATTTCAGGAACTGGTATTGGAACAGTTCCAAAATATTAACGGTGCGCTGAAGGAGCTTAATAAAAAGCATTCTAACCTGGAAGCCGGCCAGCAGCGGTTGGAAAGCCGGGTCGGTAAGATCGAGGAAGGTCAGCAGCGCCTGGAGAACCGGGTCGGCGGCATGGAAAACCGTTTGGAAGGCGTGGAAAAAGGACAGCAAAGAATCGAAACCAGGTTAGAAAATGATGTCATTGAAAAAATCAGAGCCCTGTTTGATGATCGTGAAGTGCAGAATGACCGGCTGACACGCATTGAAAATAAACTTGACCGGGTAGCCAATGACACGGCTTACCTCGTTACCGAAGTCGCCATGCTGAAAAGAGCGGCCAGGTAGAGGGGATTTACATGCTAAGCGGGGTAACTTTCGGCCAGTTCATCCCCGGAGATTCGTTGCTGCACCGCCTGGACCCCCGGACCAAGGTGGCGGGCGTGCTGTTTGCCGCCGTGTCGGTGCTGGCGGCGTCGGAATGGCGGGGCTTCATCCTGGCGGCCGGGCTGACCGTGGCGGCTGTGGCCCTGTCGGGACTTTCCGTGAGAATTTTTCTGGGCGGCCTGCGTGCGCTGTGGTTCCTGCTGGCCCTAAGTTTTTTGATCCAGCTGCTGTTGACCCCCGGTGAAATTTTACTTTCACTGGGGCCTTTAAAAGTCACCCGCGAAGGCCTGGAGGCGGGAGGATTGATTTTTCTGCGCCTGGCCTTGCTGATCCTGGTGGCCTCCCTGCTTACCCTGACCACCTCACCGGTTAATCTTACCGCCGGCCTGGAGAAAATACTTTCCCCCCTCGGAAGGCTGGGTTTACCTGCCCACGAACTGGCTATGATGATGACTATCGCGTTGCGGTTTATTCCCATTCTGTTGGAAGAAGCGGAAATACTGGTCAAAGCGCAGCGTTCCCGGGGAGCGGGGTCCGGGCGGGCTCCGGCCCGGTGGATCAAATTCCTGCTTGCGCTGTTCGTGCCCCTGTTTGCCGGAGCGCTGAGAAGGGCGGAGGACCTGGCCGTCGCCATGGAGGCGCGCTGCTACCGGGGCGGCGCCGGCAGGACCAGGATGATGGTGCTCAAGTTAGGCGCTAGCGACTACGCCGTCCTGGGGGTGACCATGGCCGTACTGGCAGGTATTCTGGCGTTAAGAAGGTGTTGCGGGTGAGAGGAAGAGGGACCGGATGGGTAATATTAAGCTTACCATAGCTTACGACGGCACAAATTACCACGGGTTTCAGGAACAATGCGGCACCGGTTTCAAAACCGTCCAGGAAGTACTGGAGAATAAATTGTCCAGGCTGGCCGGGCGGCAGGTCAGGATCACAGGCGCCGGGCGGACCGATGCCGGGGTGCATGCGCGCGGCCAGGTGGTCAATTTCGATTCCGGCACCTGGACCATACCGCCGCAACGGGTGGCCTGTGCCCTGAACGGGATGCTGCCGGATGATATCGCCGCCCTGGAATCGGCAGCGGTTCCCGGGTCTTTTCACGCCCGTTTTTCCGCCACGGCCAAGCTTTACCGTTACACCATATATAACGGCAAAATGCCGGTACCTTTTCACCGGCTGTACAGCTACCATATTCCCCGCCCGCTGGATGTCGCGGTCATGCGGGCCGCAGCCCGGCATCTGGTCGGAAAGCACGATTTTAAGGCTTTCCGGGCCCTGGGCACGCCGGTGAAAACGACTGTGCGCACGCTCTTTGATGCGGCGGTGAGCCAAAAGGACGGGATGGTATTCATCGACCTGCGGGCGGACGGGTTTCTTTACCACATGGCCCGGATGATTGCCGGTACGTTGATCAGGGTCGGCCTGGGCCGGCTGCCGGCCGCGGGTATAAGCGAAATCCTGGCCGGATCAGACCGCTTCAGGGCGGGGCCTACAGCCCCCGCCAGGGGGCTGTGCCTGGAAAAGGTGGAGTACCCGGAGAACTATGATATTGCTCAGAAATGTACCTGAATGACAATTTCACTTTGGCAGCGCCGTTGAGCGTGAATTCCGTGACTTGACACCGGAAAGGCTTTGTATTAAAATGATAGATGCGGTTTTTTGACGGTTCCCAGCCCCGGGCCGGTCTGAAAGCCGTTGCTGAATGTGTTTTTGGTTTTTTATTCAAGGAGGGAACGTAAATGAAGACCTTTATGGCGAAGCCTCAGGATCTGAAAGAGCGCAAATGGTACGTCCTGGACGCCGAAGGCAAGGTCCTCGGCAGGCTGGCCACGGAGGCGGCCCGTATCCTGCGGGGTAAGCATAAACCGGATTTCACGCCGCATGTGGACACAGGCGACCACGTGATTGTCATAAATGCCGAAAAAGTGGTTTTAACCGGAGGCAAGCTGAAGAAGAAAAAATATATCAGGCATACCGGTTACCCCGGCGGCCTCAAGGTGGTAAGCTACGAGAAGTTAATGAAAAACCGGCCCGAGTTGGCCGTGGAGAAGGCCATTAAAGGCATGCTTCCTCATACCAGGCTGGGAGCGGCCATGGCTAAGAAGCTGAAGGTTTATCAAGGTCCGGGACATCCTCACCAGGCCCAGAAGCCTGAGACCTGGCAGTTGCAATAGGGAAGGAGGAAAGAAGGAATTGGCTAAAGTAATGTTTTACGGCACCGGCCGCAGGAAGAACGCCATAGCCAGGGTGTTCCTGGTACCCGGTGAAGGCAGGATCATAATCAATAACCGGCCGTTAGACGAATATTTCGGCCGCAAGACCCTGGAAGGTATGGTACGCCAACCCCTGGAACTGATCGGGGCGCTGTCCAGGTTCGATGTGCAGGCCAAGGTTCTGGGCGGCGGCATCAGCGGCCAGGCCGGCGCAATTAAAATGGGCATTGCCCGTGCCCTGATTCAAGCCGACCCCAACCTCCGGCCCCCGTTGAAGCGGGCAGGTTTTCTGACCAGGGACCCGCGTATGAAAGAGCGCAGAAAGTACGGCCTCAAAAAAGCCCGTCGCGCTCCTCAATTTTCCAAGCGTTAAAAAAAGGAAGGGAGTCCCTTCCTTTTTTTGTAGTATAAATACCTTGTTGTTGAAGCTCGCTCGCTCAGAATGCTTCGCGTCGAGTGAACCAAAGGGTCGTTTCGGGCGATATTGGACCGCCTTCAACTCACATCCTGTTACGGTTCAGGCTTTCGCGAAATACGTTGGGGACATTCCTCGTCCTTAGATACAGGCCCCAGATAGAGGTGTGTCCCCTGACCGCTGTCTTCGCTCATCCAATATCGCTTCCTCACTTCGCCTGGTTCACTTGCGACGCTCCCGCAACATCGCTCGCTACCTTCAACAACAAAGTATAAAAAGTCGGGCGGGAGCGGAGCTGTTATCACTTTGTTAATATGGTTATAAAACTAATAGGAATACGTTTACCGGGGGAGACATTGTGGACCGGATCCTGTTTGTTTTCCTGCTCACGGCTTTCATCAATCTGATCAACACTTTTGTCCGGTGTTCACGCCTTTCAGGGGTGAGAACCGGGCACCTGGCAACGGCCATAGCGCTTTTCGGCGTGGTATTTTTGGCCGCCAGTTTCGCCAATACCCTGCAGGCCCCCCTGCTGGCTTCGACGGTCGAACAGGTCATCGGTGATGCCTCCGGCCGGACCCCGGCGGGGGTTGCCGGGCCCGACATAACCGGTACCCGGGTATACCGGGAGGCGCTGGCGGACCTGAACCACAAACTGCGCTTTGTCATGCTCGGCGCCACCACCGGCACCGTCCTGGGCATCCTGGCCATGCCCAGCTTTGTCACCTCTTTTTCCAACGCCATCAAAGCCTTCGGCCGGACCGGCTCGGTATTCAAGGTGTTCCCGCTGCTCCTGCTGTCGGTAATCAGGCCGGGAAGCGGTATCATCAAGCTCAGGCTGCCTGCACCCGGGACCCTGAGGCAAATCACCGCGACCAAAATGACCGTTCCCAAAACCGTATTTATGTGGAACATGTTCTACTACAGCCTGTGGACCGTCAATGTCCTGTCCGGCCTGTACGCCGGCGCCCTTTACCCGGAGTTCCGTTCCACCGCGGTGCTCATGGCTTCGATCGTGGGCAATACCGCGATCGTAATCAACGTAATGATGGTGGACCCGGTCCTGGCCGGGGTGACCGATGCCGTGGCCCGGGGTAGAAAGACCGAAGCTGAGTTGAAACAGGTTATTTTTTACCTCGCCCTTGCCAACCTGGCGGGCACCCTGTTCAGTCAAGTGATTTTTGAGCCTGTGGCCGGGGTGCTGCAGGTCCTAACCAGGTTAATTACCTAAATCAATATAAGTGCTAAATCAATATAAGTGCTGAT
>DFAQ01000011.1:1291-5591 GCA_002365865.1 Pelotomaculum sp. UBA3102 | reverse complement strand
AGCGGCGGACGAACCCCGGACGACCGAGAAGCTTTTTGTTCATGTTGCCGGGGCCGTGGAAAAACCCGGTGTTTACCGGTTACCCGAAGGGGCAAGGGTAATTGAGGCCGTAAATATGGCCGTACCAGCCGCTGATGCCGACCTGAACGCACTGAGGCTGGCCTCGTCAATCACCGACGGAGAGACCATCTACGTTCCTTTGAAACTTTCTGCGGAAGCACAGGCACAGGATAGTCCGGCGGCGGGAACAGCTTCCGGGATGGTGGTTCCTCAGTCAGCCGGAACAGAACGAAATACTTTTGTTCCCCAGGCCGGGGTGACTTCCACGGCGGTTGCTTCGGCGGGCGGGCTGATCAACCTGAACGCTGCCGGCCAGAGCCTGCTGGAAACCCTGCCCGGTATCGGCCCGACTCTGGCCCGGCGGATAATCCAGTACCGGGAGATAAACGGCCGCTTTACAAGCATTGAAGAGTTGAGGGATGTTTCGGGAATCGGCGATAAGAAATTTGCGGCGGTAAAAGATCTGATTACGGTCAGGTAGGCGGAATTAATGCGGATACGGGACGGTGTTGGTATGCAAATTAACCCGTTAATCGGAAAAATATTGCTCAATTACCTGGCGGGCATCCCGGGAGGGGGAGAGCGACAGGGCGGCAGGCTGGATGGGGAAGGTCTTTTTGCCGCTTTTCTGGCCTTTTCGATACTGAAAGGCAGCGGCAGTTTCGCCATGCCGGTCATTTATCCCGCCGCTGCTGCCGGTAAGGCAGTAAAGGCAAGGGAGGGTTTTGCGGTTGAAAAATTGTTTACCGGCGGTGTCGCCGGTACTGCCGGTGCCGCCGGCGGACTGGAGGGCTTAATCGAAAATACCGCGCGTAAGTACGGGGTTGAGCCGGCCCTGGTCCGGTCGGTGGTCCAGGCCGAGTCTGGTTTTAATCCCGGCGCCGTTTCCCCGGCCGGGGCAGTCGGGCTGATGCAGCTTATGCCGGGAACGGCTGCCGCGCTGGGGGTGCGGGATCCGTATGACCCGGTTCAGAACGTTGACGGAGGCGTTCGTTACTTGAAGCAGATGTTGAACCGTTACGGAGGTGACGTGTCCCTGGCTCTTGCCGCGTATAATGCCGGGCCCAGGGCGGTGGACCGGGCCGGGGGAATACCAAGTTACAGGGAGACCCGGGATTATGTTGACAAAGTAATGCAAAACATGGTCAATTACGTGATTTAAGGACGGAGAGTGCCCATGAACCGACCACTGCTTGTTTTGACGGTTTTTTATGCCGCCGGTGTTTTGATCGGTGAATTTACGGATTTTAAAGCTTCCGCGGCGTTGTTCCTGGCGGTGCTTTGCTATTTGGTCGCAGTGGCGGGATATATAACGGCCCGGTGGGATAACCGCCGGGTTATTTTAGTGCTGTTTCTCCTGCTGGGCTTGGCCCTGGCGCGCCTGGAGGTTGAAGCGGGCCAGACGGCGCTGGTTGATTACGCCGGCGGCCGGGTGGTGCTGACCGGACAGGTGGCCGGTGAGCCGGACGCGCGGGAGAACCAGGTTTTTTACCTGCTGCGGGCGCGGGAGGTGATCGCGGGCGGCGAGTGCCGGGCCGTGTCCGGGCTGGTGCGGCTGGCGCTAAAAGAGTCGGAGCAGGTTTACCGCTACGGCGATTTGCTGCGGGTGAACGGGCTGCTTACCCGCCCGGATCCCGCCGGGAATCCCGGGTTGTTTGATTACCGGACTTATCTTGAACGGCAGGGGGTCCGGGTGTTGCTGTCGGCCAAGGGCGGGGACGCGGTGCAAAAAACGGGTGGCGGCGGCAACCCGGTATACGGCGCCGTATTGCGGCTCAAGGAGCGGCTTTCGGCCGCGGCTGCCGCGGCGCTGGCGCCTTCTCAGGCGGCGGTGCTGAACGGGATTGTTTTCGGCAGCCGGGGGTTAATCGCCGAAGAAACCCGGGAAGTTTTCAGCGAGACCGGGATTGTCCACATCCTTTGTGTTTCCGGGATGCACGTGGGCCTGGTGCTGGGCGGGTTGATCGCGTTTTTCCGGTTGTTGAAGCTGCCGCCCGGGTTGACCGCTCCCCTGGCTACGCCGGTACTGCTCTTATATGCCGTTATGACCGGTGCGGGACCGGCCGTGCTCCGGGCCACGATCATGGTGCTGCTTTTGCTCTGGGCGCATTACCTGGGCCGCGAGCGGGACTGGTCCACCACCCTGGCCCTGGCGGCCCTGGTTTTGCTGCTCTGGAAACCGCGCGAGCTTTTCAGCCCCGGCTTCCAGCTTTCCTTTGCCGCGACCTGGGGCATTTTATACCTGGGGCCGGGTTTGAACAACTTTATATCCGGCCTGATGCGGGGCCTGCCCGAGGGACTGATCCGTGCCGTTGCCCCGGGAATCGCCGTCCCCCTGGCCGCCCAGCTGGCGACCGTACCGCTCGTGGCCTGGTACTACAACCTGATATCACTGGTATCCATACCGGTCAACCTGCTGGCGGTGCCCCTGGTGGGGTTGATCTTGTTTTTGGGCGTGTTTGCGGCGCTCCTGGGCTTGTTGTGGCTGCCCTTGGCCGGGCTGGTAAACGCCGTCACCGGTGCCGTCCTGGATCTTTTCCTCGGTTTGGTGGGATTGTTCCGGCAACTGCCCGGGGCGGTAAGGTACCTGGCCACGCCGCCCGCGTTGCTGGTGGCGGCCTGGTACGCCGGTCTTCTGGCTGCGGCGGGGTTTCGCCCGGGTAAATTGAGCGCAGCCGGCAGGGAGAGGGTGAAGGGATGGGTTGCGGCTGTGGCGGCGTTGGCCGTGGTCCTGCTCTTGATCTGGTGGCCCTGGACCGGCGGGCAAAGGTTGACGGTCCATTTCCTGGATGTCGGGCAGGGAGACAGCATCCTGCTCCAGTCCCCGGGCGGCAAAAACATGCTCATCGATACCGGCGGTTGGCGGGATGAATACGGGACCGGCACCGGGACCGGAGACCGGGTTGTTGCCCCGTACCTGCGCAAAATAGGGGTGAACCGCCTTGATGTCCTGGTGTTGACCCACCCGCACGAGGACCACTGCGGCGGGGCGGCTTACCTGGTGGGAAAATTTCCGGTGCGCCTGGCGGTAGTTTCGCCGGCCGGTGCCGCCGGCGAAAGCGGGGGGCAGGAAGAAATCCCCGGCGCTTACCGGGAGCTGCTGGAAAAAATGAGCTCCGCGGGCATACCGGTGCGGGCCGCGGCGGCCGGCGACCTCCTCCGGCTGGACGACAAGTTGAAAATTGAAGTGCTCGCGCCGGATGAGACAGCAGTGAAAAGGGGGGTATACAACCTGAATGATTGCTCGCTGGTGTTAAAAATTACCTACGGCCGCCGCTCATTTCTGTTTACCGGGGATATCGAGCTAGCAGCACAGGAAAGCTTGCTCCAAAGGAAAGTGAATTTGGAGGCCGATGTGTTAAAGGTGCCTCATCACGGCAGCCGTTTGTTACTGCCCGGGCTGGTGGAACGGGTGGAACCGGAAGTAGCGGTAATATCGGTAGGCGCCCACAATAACTTTGGTCATCCCGCCTGGTCCACCCTGGAACTGCTCGACCGTGAAGGGCTGCAGGTTTACCGGACCGACCGCGACGGCGCGGTGATCATTCAAACCGACGGCAACCGCCTGGAAGCGAGCGGGACAAAGGAGCCGGGTGGAATTTAAGAAACAGTAGTTATGCACTTGCAGTAAATTAGTACCAAAAATATTTCAGTAAATGTCCAAAACCCCTTGACATTTTTAAAATCGCCCAATAATCGAAATGGATGGTATTTTATGCCATTACATTATCGATAAGGGTGATGTAAAAGATGACCTTGCAAAAACCGATCTTTGAAAACAAACAACATGGTCCTGGTGGCGGCATCCCAATCCTGAAAAGCCTTTGGGAGAAATTCGACCTCTCACTGCTCTTTTTGCAGACCGGGATTGTCAAGCATTCCGGTGTTTCCGGCTGGTTGATGGCTTTTTCATATATTTGTGGCTTGATTGCGCAAAAGCCATCGGTAAATCAGAATGCAGATTTCACTACGGATGCTCCTGTTTTGAAGGTTTTACTGAAAGGGAATTCCATCAGCCAGTCCGCTTTTAGCCGGTTTTTCTCGAAACCCTTTAACTGGTTTCGTTTTGCAGTTGGTCGCATCCAGAGGCTTCAAGAACAGCAGGAATCCCGGTTATCCGAAGGAGATGTGATTGCTTTGGATGACACCAAAGTGGCCCACCCGTTTGGCAAAAAACTTCCCTTCCTGTGCTGGCTGTTTGATAGTTCTACCCGAAATCATATCTGGTGTATGAACTTGA
>DFAQ01000011.1:0-971 GCA_002365865.1 Pelotomaculum sp. UBA3102 | reverse complement strand
TTCTACCTTTGCTGTTTTGAAAAATGGCCTGGAATACCCCCTCTTCTGGCGATTCTGGCGTAAGGCCGAAAGCCGGAATGACAAACTAACCAAGCTGGAACTGGCACAAAATATGCTCTTGGACCTCCGCAGTACCTGTCGTGAACGGCTGTGGGTAGCTATGGACCGCTGGTTTTTGTGCAAGGGTTTCTTCAATTGGCTGGTCGAACATAACTTCGACTGGGTGACCAAGGCCAAGAAAAATACCCTTTTGTATTGCAAGTGCTTTGATCCGATATCCCAAAAAGAGCAATATAAGAAGGTCAATCCGAAGGAACTGCTCCGTACCGTTTATATAAAACTCTCTGCCCTCAGTAAAGGTGGTGTCATCATCATTCCCGATATCTATATTAAGCTTCCCTATGACACCACAAACCGGAAAGGCCAGCCCATGAGACGATGGCGGTATGTCCCCATTGCAGCCGTTGCATCCACATACCGGAAAGATCCTGTCACTGTGAATGGAATTCTTCAAGAGGAAGATGAATGTGCCACCTACCGGGATGCCTATCTATTGATCAGCAACCGCCATGATGCACCGGAAGAAGTTGCGGCAGTTTACGTGAAACGCTGGCGTATTGAAGTGTTTTACCGTACGGTCAAACAGGAACTGGGACTCACAAACTGCCATTCGCGGTCGGAAGCTTCGCATTTTGCTCATATGGAACTTCTTTTTACAGCAGAGACCCTTCTGTGCTATGCAAGATGGGAATGTAATAAAGAAGGCGCCGAAGAAGTCCTGTCCCACCGCGAAATGGTAAGATACTTGTTCAACGCCAGTCATCGGATTTGCTGTTCTGAGCAACAAATCCAAGTATATTTTGACACAACTGGCGATAGGTTTTCAAGGTTCATTGAAAAATATTGGCCTCCATATCCATTTTTATGGTTGTGGAATTGGGGCTATTTACCTGTAACTGCATAACTCATGT
>DFAQ01000036.1:4082-45402 GCA_002365865.1 Pelotomaculum sp. UBA3102 | reverse complement strand
CAATATTACGCTGTAGTACTAAGACATTATATCATACGATAAAAAAGCTGACAATCCTGCTTTAAATTTTACCCGGCCTGAACTCCACCCGCTAAGACTTGATATTATACAGGCTCTTTTTACCCTTATAAACGGCCAGCGAACCGAGTTCTTCCTCTATTCTAAGCAGCTGGTTGTACTTGGCGACCCGGTCCGAGCGGCAGGGGGCGCCCGTCTTAATCTGGCCGCAGTTTAATGCTACCACCAGGTCGGCTATGGTCACGTCCTCGGTCTCACCCGAGCGGTGCGACACCACGGCGGTGTAACCGGCCTGCCTGGCCATTTCCACTGCCTCCATGGTCTCGGTGACGGTCCCGATCTGGTTTAATTTAATCAGAATCGAATTGGCCACTCCCGCATCGATCCCGCGGGCCAGTCTTTCGGTGTTGGTGACGAAAATATCGTCCCCGACAAGCTGCACCTGCCGGCCCAGTCTCTCGGTCAGCCGGCGCCAGCCCTCCCAGTCATCCTCTGCCAAACCGTCTTCGATGGAAATAATGGGATACTTGTCTGCCAGCATGGCGTAGTACTCAATCATTTCATCAGCCGTCCGGCTTTTGCCCTCGGCCTGGAAAACGTATTTGCCGTCCTGGTAAAACTCAGTGGCCGCCGGATCGAGCGCCAGGGCCACATCCGCGCCGGGAGTATAACCGGCGGCTTTTATCGCCTCAACAATTACGGCCAGGGCCGCCTCGTTGGATTCCAGCATCGGGGCAAAGCCGCCCTCGTCACCCACGGCCGTATTTAATCCTTGTTTTTTAAGCACCGCCTTCAGGGTGTGGTAAACCTCCGCCCCCATGCGCAGGGCCTCGGCAAATCCCGGCGCGCCCACCGGCATGATCATGAATTCCTGGATATCGACGTTATTGTCGGCGTGTTTGCCCCCGTTTAATATATTCATCATCGGGACCGGCAGAATCTTGGCGTTTGCCCCGCCCAGGTACTGGTAAAGCGGCAGGCCCACGGCTTCAGCGGCTGCTTTGGCCACCGCCATGGAAACGGCGATAATTGCGTTGGCCCCCAACCGGTTCTTGTTCGGCGTACCGTCCAGCTCAATCATGGCTTGGTCGACACCCAGCTGGTCGGTGGCATCGTAATCTATAATCTCAGGACCGATATCAGAATTTACGTTTTCAACCGCCTGCAATACTCCCTTGCCTTTATACCGGCTCTCGTCACCGTCCCGCAATTCTACCGCTTCGTAGGCACCGGTAGAGGCCCCGGAAGGAGCGGCGGCCCTGCCCACGGTTCCGTTTTCCAGATAAACTTCGACCTCTACTGTCGGATTGCCGCGGGAGTCAAGTATTTCCCGGGCCAAAACTTCGTTTATTATTGTCGACATACATACTCCTCCTCGTAATCATTATTCGGGGCAGTCTACCGTAACCCTGCCCTTTGTTGACCGGTATTAATCAAAGATGTTCCTGTCATTTCCGGCGGTTGGCGTATTCCCAGCAAATGAAGCACGGTCGGGGCCACATCTTCCAGGCCACCGTTCCGCAGGGCAATGCCGGGGGCATCCCTGGAAATCAAAACCAAAGGAACCGGGTTGACGGTATGGGCGGTATAAACGCGCCCCTCTTCATCTTTCATCATGTCCGCGTTACCGTGGTCGGCCGTGACCAGAACGATGCCGTCCTTCTCAAGCACGGCCTCCGCCACCCTTCCCAGGCACCGGTCCACCGTTTCCACCGCCTTAACCGCAGCGCTCATATCCCCGGTATGACCTACCATATCGGCGTTAGCGTAATTCATAATAATTACACCGTATTCGCCGGAATGAAAATGTTTCAAAAATTTTTCCGTAACTTCAACGGCACTCATCTCGGGTTTGAGGTCGTAGGTGGCCACCTTGGGCGAGGGCACCAAAACCCGGTCTTCTCCCGGGTTGGGTGCTTCTATGCCGCCGTTAAAGAAAAAAGTCACGTGGGCGTATTTCTCCGTCTCGGCAAGCCGGAGCTGGGTCAACCCGTTGTTACTGAGCACTTCCCCCAGCGTGTTGTGCAGCAGTTGGTGTTTGAAGGCTACCGGGGCGTCGATCGTCTTGTCATAAAGGGTCATGCAGGTAAAATGTACCGCCGGGTGTTCCTTTCCCCGGTTGAAACAACCAAAGTCCCGGTCCACAAAGGCTCTGGTAATCTGCCGGGCCCGGTCGGGCCGGAAATTAAAAAATATCACCGCATCTTCGTCGGCCACTTGGGCCACCGGACGGTTTTCACCGCTGCTGATAACGGTAGGTTGAATAAATTCGTCCGTCTCACCCCTGGCATATCCCAGCCTGACCGCTTCGACCGGGGTCCGGGCCCGGATCCCCGCACCGTATACCATGGCGTTATATGCCCGCTCGGTCCGCTCCCAGCGACAGTCCCTGTCCATGGCGTAATAACGGCCCATCACCGCGGCCACCGCCCCGCAACCCAGCCCGTCCAACTTCTGCCTGAGAGAATCAAAATATTCCCCGGCGTTGGCGGGCGGCACGTCACGCCCGTCCAGAAAGGCATGGACGAAAACCCGGTGCAGGCTTTCCCTTGCGGCCAACTCCAGGAGGGCAAAAAGGTGGTCGATATGGCTGTGCACCCCGCCGTCCGACAAAAGACCGATTAAATGCAGGGACTTATTTTTATTTTTAGCGGCAGTCACCGCTTTAAGCAGTTCTTCATTCTTAAAGAAACTGCCGTCTCTGATTGCCCGCGAAATTCTGGTCAGTTCCTGGTACACTATCCGGCCGGCGCCCAGGTTCAGGTGACCCACCTCGGAATTACCCATCTGGCCTTCCGGGAGGCCCACGCTTGCGCCGGAACACGACAGCAAGCAGTGCGGATAGTTGGCGATAAAGCTTTCAAAATTAGGCGTTTCGGCGTGGGCGATAGCGTTGCCTTCAACCCGCTCGGTCCATCCCCACCCGTCAAGAACCACCAGAACCAGGGGCCTTCTTTTTTGACTATAAAAATGCTGCATATTAAAATGCCTTCCGTCTGAATGACTTACCTATGTATTCAACTCAACACTGAAGCTTTTATTATTTCCACAAAGCTCGCTACTTTTAAACTGGCGCCGCCGACCAGGGCACCGTCGATATCGGGCATGGCCATCAGCCCGGCGGCATTTTCCGGCTTGACGCTGCCGCCGTACTGGATACGCAGTCTTTCGGCCGCAGTATTGCCGTACCATTCCCGCACCAAGCCCCTGATATATCCGGTAACCTGCTGCGCATCTTCTTCGGAGGCATTCCTTCCCGTACCAATCGCCCACACCGGCTCGTAAGCAATCACCATGGCGGCCACCTGTTCCGGCGCAAGACCGTCCAGGCCGGCCCCAGTCTGGGTGCGCACCACCTCTTCAGTTATACCGGCTTCCCGTTCTGCCAGGGTTTCACCGACGCACATAACCGGAATCAGCCCGTGGGACAGGACGGCCTTCACCTTGCGATTGACATTCCCGCTGGTTTCTCCGAAAAGCTGCCTGCGCTCGGAATGACCGGCAATAACATAACGGCAACCGGCGTCCTTAAGCATAGCCGGTGAGACTTCCCCCGTAAAGGCACCGCTTTCTTCCCAGTGCACGTCCTGGGCACCCACCGCGATCTCCGTGTCCTGCAGAACCTCTGCCACGCCTGCCAGGGCCGTAAAGGCAGGGCACACCGCCACTTCCACCCTGCCGCGCACTCCCGCCAGGGCCGGTTTCAAATTACGCGCGAAGTCAACTGCCTCCGCTATGGTCTTGTGCATCTTCCAGTTACCCGCTATAATCGGCCTGCGAGACAATCTATCTCCCCCCGTCTTACCTGTCCAGGAGCGCAGCCACCCCCGGCAGTTGTTTCCCCTCCAGAAATTTCAAGGACGCGCCGCCGCCGGTGGAATTATGGGTCATCTTATCTGCCACCCCGGCATCACGCACCGCCGCGACCGAATCACCGCCTCCTATAACGGTAACGGCGTCAATCCCGGCGAGTGCCCTGGCAACAGCTTTCGTCCCTCTGGAAAAATCTTCTATTTCAAACACGCCTATAGGTCCGTTCCAAAATACCGTTTTGGCGTTTTTCAAGGCTTCGGTAAAATATGCCACTGTTTTCGGTCCGATATCAAGCACCATATAATCCGGCGGAATCTGGTCCACGGTTACAGTCACCCGCGCGGCACCCGGTGCCGCTTCTTTAGCGGCAACAACATCGACGGGCAACAGAAATTTCACGCCCCGGTCGCCGGCTTCTTTGATTATTTCTTTTGCCAGGCCGGCCTTGTCGGCCTCCAGCAAAGATTTGCCCACATCGTATCCCTGGGCGGCAAGGAAGGTATTGGCCATGCCGCCGCCGATAATGAGCAGGTCAACTTTTTGCAACAGACTGGACAGAAAATTTATCTTGTCTGAAACCTTGGCCCCACCGATCACCGCCGCAAACGGCCGCCCGGGCGCCTCAAGGATCCCGCCCAGCGCCTCCAATTCCTTTTCCATTAAAAACCCCGCCACGGCGGGCAAAAACCTTGCCACCCCCGTGGTGGAAGCATGAGCGCGGTGAGCCGCACCGAAGGCATCATTGACAAAAACTTCGGCCGGTTCTGCCAGCCGGCGGGCAAAACCGGCATCGTTTTTTTCTTCTTCCGGGTGAAAGCGGACATTCTCCAGGAGGAGCACGTCACCTTCCTTCATCCCGGCAACAGCATTTTTGGTGACTTCTCCCACACAATCATCCACCTTCACCACCCGCCGGCCCATTAAGCCGGACAGGCTCTCTGCCACCGGGTCCATTTTATATTTTTCCACTACTTTACCCTTGGGCCGCCCGAGGTGTGAGACGAGAATGACTTTAGCCTTATTTTCAACGAGGTAGTTAATCGTGGGCAGGGCGGTTCTGAGCCGGTTATCGTCAGTCACATTGCCGCTCCCGTTAATAGGCACGTTGAAATCTACCCGGACCAGGACCCGCTTGCCCGCCGTATCAATATCCCTTAATGTCTTTTTTACCAAGTACCTACACCTCTTTTGTAAAGTTTCAATAACGACTTGAAATCAACGACTTAAAATCCCTTTGCAGCCATATAAGCAGCTAAATCCAGGATCCTTTGCGAATATCCCCATTCATTGTCGTACCAGGCAATCACCTTGGCCAGGTTTTCTTTGAGCACCATAGTGGAAGTGGCGTCAATTATTGACGAGTGCGGGTTCCCGTTGAAATCGACGGAAACCAGAGGCAATTCACAGTACTCCATAATCCCTTTTAAGTACCCCTCTGAAGCTTCTTTAAACGCACGGTTGATTTCATCCGCGCCGGCAGACTTTTCCAGCTCCACTACCAGGTCTACTACGGAAACATTGGGTGTAGGCACCCGCAAGGCAAAACCGTTAAGTTTGCCTTTTAACCCGGGCAACACCAGCGCCACCGCTTTGGCCGCTCCGGTAGTGGTGGGAATTATTGACAGGTTGGCCGCCCTGGCCCGCCTCATATCGCGGTGCGGCATATCTAAAAGCTGCTGGTCGTTGGTATAGGCGTGAACGGTGGTCATCAGTCCCTTGACGATGCCGAAATTCTCGTGCAGGACTTTGGCCACGGGCGCCAGGCAGTTGGTAGTGCAGGAAGCGTTCGAAACGACATGGTGCGTCTCAGGATCGTATGCTTCATGGTTCACCCCCATCACTACCGTGGGGCACTCCCCCCTGGCCGGAGCCGTTAAGATCACTTTCTTCGCACCGGCATCCAGGTGTCTCGCCGCCTCCTCGGGAACTCTAAACCTGCCGGTAGACTCAATAACTATATCAACCTCATATTCTTTCCACGGCAGGAGCGCCGGGTCCCCTTCTGCCAAAAGTTTGATTCTCCGGCCGTTAACCAGAACATCGTCCCCTTCATAGGAAACATCGAGATCGAAAATACCGTGGATGGAATCATATTTAATCATATGTGCGACAGACTGGGCATAGTCTTCGGTGACCGGGATCCTTCTGGACTTATGGTTAACCGCCACAACTTCCAGTTCGGGGTGTTTCAACGCGCCTCTTAAAACATCGCGACCAATCCGGCCAAGACCGTTAATCCCTATTTTCACCCCATTAGTGCTACCCACTCCTTTCATTAGTATACCTTATTAACTGTTTTCTATGTTATTTGTGCATACTAATACCCTATTCTCCACCGGCCAAAAAGTTCCTTCAATACTGCCAACATTCGGCAAATTAAAAGAGGTACCGACTTTTTGCCAGTACCCCTTGAAAATGAAACCGGATTCTTTTCTAATACCTTTTTCTCTTACGAATCGGCGGTATGCCCAGTTCACCACGGTATTTTGCCACTGTCCGCCTGGAAATCTTAATTCCTTTCCTCCTGAAAAGTTCGGATATTTTTTGGTCGTTTATCGGCACCGTGGCATCTTCACCGGCCACAATCTCCTGAAGCATTTTTTTGATGCTCTCGGCCGAAGTCATGGTACCGGTGATATTGCTTAAACCGTTCGAAAAAAAGTACTTCATTTCAAAAACGCCCTGGGGAGTCTGGATGTACTTATTGGAGGTGGCCCTGCTGACAGTAGACTCGTGCAACCCGACAATCCCGGCCACTGTTTTCAGGTTGAGCGGTTTTAAATACTTGACACCGTGATCTAAAAAATCTCTTTGCAGTTTAACTAAGCAGTTCGCTACCTTGTATAAGGTAAGCCGCCTTTGCTCAATACTCCTGATTAACCAGGCGGCGGCGTTAAGCTTGCTTTCCACGAAACGCCGGGTCCTGGTATCGTAATTTTTATCCTTGGACAACACGGAACGATAGGTTGAGTTAATGGTAACCCGGGGAATGGAAACATCATTAACCAGGATAATATATTCCCCGTCTACTTTTTCCAGAACGATATCAGGTACAATATAACGGGTGTCGTTAAAACTGGAAAAATTACGGCCCGGCTTGGGATCCAGGGTTTTTAAAATATCAGCCGCTTCCTGCACTTTCTGCACGGTAACACCCAATTCCTGGGAAATCCGGTTCAGTTTGCCCTTGGCCAGGTCGGCAAGGTGATTTTCTATTATTTTATTAAGCAGTTCATTTTTTATGCCCAATTGTTTAACCTGGATTAAAAGGCACTCCAGCAGGCTTCTGGCACCGACCCCGGGCGGGTCAAAACTTTGAATGATCTTTAAAATCGTCGCTATTTCGGAGATGTCCGCTGCCAGATGAAATGAAGCTTCCTGCAGCGAAACCCGGAGATAACCGTTTTCATCGATGTTCCCGATCAAATACTCCCCGATCGTCTTATCCCGGCACCGGCAAGGGCTTAGAATCAATTGTTGCATGAGATGTTCGGACAACGTGGGAGTCTGGAAAAGAAAATTCTCATAACTGTAATCCGGCTGTTGTTCCGGATTTCTTTCCCGGTAAACCGTCCCCAGGTCGCTGCTGTCCTGAAAATATTCTTCCCAATCTATTTCACTATTTAATGGTTTTTCTTCTGATTCGATTTGCTTTTCCTGGTCGGCATGCTCCTCTTCTCTCAAAGATTCGTCCTCGCGTAATTCAAGCAAAGGATTCTCCAGGAGTTGTTGTTCGATATATGTGGAAAGTTCTATTGAAGAAAGTTGCAGTATCGTAATCGCCTGCCGCAATTCGGGGGTCATGATCAATTTTTGCGTTTGCTCGATATTCAATTCATAACCCAAACGCATTGCGTTCACTCCTTAAAATAAGGAAGATGTTTTATGATTTTCCGGCACTCTTAATAAACTCTCTAAAAACCCGACTGTTTTCCTGCCTGTCCCACCGGTATCCAACAATATACATCAAAAAATTATTCCGCCCGGCAGTTCTGCAAATTTTTACCGTATTACCACTTTTACAGCTTACCGGACCGCACCTTTTCGGCAATATCTTCCAGCTTCCTCAAGCGGTGGTTAACGCCGGATTTACCCAGGCGCGGCCGCATCATATCCCCAAGTTCCCGCAGGCTGGCATCCGGGTATTTTAAGCGCAGTTCCGCGGCCTCCCTGAGACTTTCCGAAATGTGGGACAACCCGACGGTATCCCTGATCAAAACAATATTATCCACCTGCCGCAAGGCGGCGTCTACAGTCTTATTCAGGTTGGCCGTCTCGCAGTTGACCAGGCGGTTAACCTGGTTGCGCATGTTCTTATAAATCCTGGTGTTTTCAAACTTCAACCGGGCCGAATGAGCACCGATAATACTTAAAAAATTAACTATTTGCTCGCTTTCCTTGAGATAAACCACGTACCAGTTTTTCCGACGGCTCACCCTGGCTTTGAGACAGAACTTCTTCATCATCCTGCTTATATCCTGCGCTAACCTTTCAACTCCGGTTATTACTTCCAGGTGGTAAGTTCCCGAGGGACTGTTCACCGAACCGCCTCCAAGAAAAGCCCCTCTCAAATAGGCCCGGCGGCAACATACACGCCGGACCAGGTCAACAGGCGCGGCATCCTGAAGCTGCCCCCCGTCGTCTATCATCCCCAGTCGTCTCAAAACCTCGCGCATTTCCTGCCAGGGCAGTATCCGCACCAGGTAGACATTGTTTTTACGAAGCCGGGTCTTCCGCTGCACCAACACCTCCGTCTGGAGTCCGAAAACATCTTTTACCAGTGAAAATATCTTTCTTGCCACTGCTGCATTTTCGTTGATAATGTTCAGTGCCACCTGCCCGCGACCGATCTGAATGCTACCATCCATCTTGACCAGGGCCGCCAGTTCAGCCAGGCGGCAGCAAGGCCGCTGTCCCGTGACGCGTGCCAGCTCGTTTTTGGTCACAGTTGAAAAGGACAAACCGGAACCCTTCTTTCCCTTGCATATATTATACCACAAAAACGGCAGGGATGGTCCCGCCGTAATCAACTACAACCAATAGTCTAATCCATTTTTTAAAATTTAATCAATAAACCTGCTCCCGTTTAAGAATCTTGTCTTCTCGTGTTGTTCCCGGGATAAAAAAACCAAACGCAAAACCGCCTGGGCCAATTTTTGGGGATTATGGCGCACGACTTCGTTCTGGTGCACCAGGTCTTCCCCAATCGCTTTCACCCCGAGTTTTTCCACCGCCTCAAAGTCCGCCGCAACGGGATCGGCCCCCTCCTGCCGGTAGCGGGCGCGCAATTTTGGCGGCACCGGCCCGGTATTGAGGATAGCATAATCAATAAACCTGCCGGCATGGGCAATAATCGCACGCAGGTGGTCGGAAGCACTGAACCCCCCGGTTTCTCCCGGCTGGGTCATGACATTGCAAACATAAATCTTAACAGCCCCGGTTTTGGACAGTACCCGCGGAACGCCCCCGACCAGGAGGTTGGGAATAATACTCGTATAAAGACTGCCCGGCCCCAGGACAACCGCATCGGCTTCACTGATGGCCGTTAGTGCTTCGGGCAGGGGCAAGCAGCGGGAAGGCTTCAGACCTACCCTTTTAATCCGTCCGGACCCACAGGTACGGGAAATATTGGATTCGCCCTGGATTACCGTACCGTCCTCCATTTCGGCATACAGATTTACATCGGTTAAAGTTGCAGGCAGCACCTGGCCGCGGATGGCCAGGACCCGGTTCATGCTTCTTACCGCCCGGTCAAACCTCCCGGTCATGTCGGCCAGGGCCGCCAGGAGCAGGTTGCCCATGCTGTGACCCGCGAGCTCACCGGTTGAAAAACGGTATTGCAGCAGTTCCTCCATCAAGGGTTCTTTGTCGGCCAGCGCCGCGAGACAGTTCCGGATATCGCCGGGCGGCAGGATGCCCAGTTCACCCCTGAGGCGACCGGAACTGCCTCCGTCGTCGGCAACGGTGACAATGGCAGTAAGGTTGCTGGTATACTCTTTCAAGCCCCGCAGGAGAACAGAAATGCCCGTGCCGCCGCCGATGACCACTATCTTCGGCCCCCGCTTCAGGCTGTGCCGGTTATAAATAATTTCGGCCGCCCGGCCCTCCTTCTCCGGTGCCAGTGCTCCCGCTATGGAGTAAAAAACCTTTAAAAGACCGGCCGCCATTATAGAAAAGCCCAGGAAAATAATTATAAAACCGGCCGCCCGGAGGTAGTCACCGCCGAAAATCATGGTTTCCAGGCGGCGCATGGAGGCGGCAAATTCTCCCAGTAATCTTCCTTCTATTAAGAGGTCTACTCCCAGGGCGGCCAGTAACAGCCCGAATAAAGCGAGGGACAACCACCGCTTTATTTTCATTCCCGGGTAAAGCCACTTCAGGACCATTGTTTCAACCCCTAAAACACTACTCCCGGTTAATGTCCCGGTGACGAACCGTAACACGGAAGCCCTTTTTCAAGAAAACTTCTCCCAAGCGGTTGGACAGGGCCACGGACCGGTGCATCCCGCCGGTACAACCGATACAAATCATCAGGGTCGTCTTGTCCTCTTTTATGTAATGCGGTATGAGGAATTCCACCAGGTTTTCAAATTTATTCATAAACTCGGCCGCCGCCGCGGAACTTAACACGTAGTCGCGAACCGCCTGGTCATTACCGGTCAGAGGCCTTAACTCTTTGAGGTAAAACGGGTTGGGAAGAAAGCGGACATCCATTACCAGATCTGAGTCGAGGGGAATACCGTATTTGAAACCGAAGGACATTACGGTAAGATGCAGGAGGCTTTTAGAATCGCCGGTACCGGCAAAAATCCCGGCTATTTCTTCTTTTAACTGCCGCACCGTTTTGGTGGAAGTATCGATAACCTTGTTCGCCCTTCCCCTTAAGTCCTGCAAAAGACTGCGTTCTTCCCGGATCACGTCCAAAACCTCACCGTGGGCACTCAGGGGATGACGCCGTCTGGACTCTTTAAAACGCTGGACCAAGGTGGCGTCGGAAGCTTCCAGGAAGAGGATTTCGTACCGGATTTCCCGGTCATTCAGGTCGGAAAGCACCTCAAAGAGCGATTTAAAAAAATCTCCGCCCCTGATATCCACCACTAATGCTATTTTATTAATCTTACTGACCGACTGTGCACAAAGTTCGGCAAATTTGGGAATCAACGCGGGGGGGAGGTTGTCCACGCAAAAAAAATCCAGGTCTTCAAGGCTGCGCAGGGCCTGGGTTTTGCCGGCCCCCGAAAGACCGGTAACAATAACAAGCCTTGGTGCGACCATAATACTCTCCCCCTTAAATGATCAGGTGTCTTTTTATTGGACTGCGTTAATAATCTTTTCCGCCGGAAACCGCAGCCGTTCCACCAGGGCCAGGCCCAGGGCCAGGTCGCCCACCTTTTGCGGGCAATGGGCGTCGCTGTTTATAACCAACCGGGCCCCACAGTGTGCGGCGGCATGAATGAGCTCCTCTTTATTATAATCGTGGCCGGTATTAACTTCAAGGGCCGTTCCCCTGCCGGAACAGGCACGGACCAATTCGTAAGGTTCAACCGGCATAAACACACCCGGGCAGCTGATAAAATCAACCCGGTAGTTATGGATGGTTTCAATCAACGCCTTGGTATTGGTGTCCGTCACGCCCGACTACGGCAGCCTCCGCGCCCCCAAAACCCTTGTTTCCGGAAATTGCGGCGCCAATCCGACCACTTCCTCCTTGATCTCCAGGAAGGTTTCCGGCTTTGCCACCCCGATTCCAATGCCCTTCGGCCCGTGGTCCGTAAGGGCAACGACACTTAATCCCCTCTCTGCGGCAGCTCTAATATTTTCGGCCGGGGTGCCCCGGCCGTCGCTGTATTTGGTATGAGTGTGGCAGTCCGCAAATAGCTTCACTGCTTGGCAAGCTCCTTTTTAAGATGGTCGATCACCCTGACCGGCCCGGGATCTACTCCATAAAGCGCCGCCAGGTAAACGCTGGCATAGTCGCCGGTATAAATCAGGGAATACAGCCTGGCCAGCGCCCCGTTACCGGAAGCCCAGACTTCCGTATAGCCGTCTGCAACGTCCTTAATTATGTCTTTGGTTATTTCAATGCGCTTATGCACCCTGGAATGGTCATGCTCATCCCTGAGGATTATTACGTGGACTTGATTCAAGATCTCCAAGGGAAATTGAAATCCCACAATTTCATTATGATTCAGTTCCGGCAACACATTCCAGTAGGCCGGCGCCTTGGCGTTTTCGTTGATTTGGCCTTTCCAACGCTGCGCCACGACTTCCGTGGTTCCGGCAGAACCCCAGATAACCGGGATCCTGCGGTGCAACTTCCGGGCGATCTGCTTGGCCGGGTTTTCTTCCGCAGGGGTTTCCGGGTCCAGTTTTTTACGCAGGTTTTTGAGGAGCTCGATCATTTCGGTTATCTCATCAACCTTGCCGGGCAACACGCCCAGTTTCTGTAAAACTCTCAGGGTGGGCAGGAACAGAAAACCGGTAGCCGCCCGGGGAGCAATACCGCCAGGAATTTTTATTACCGGTACCCCGTCCCTGAGGGCCGCTTCCCCCAGTTTACCGCCGGTGGTAACGGCAATAACGGAGGCCCCCTTTGCCCGTGCCTCCCCGTAGGCACTCAAAGTTTCCTCGGTATTACCCGAGTAACTGACGGCAAAAACCAGGGTGTCCGGAGCCACAAACTCCGGCAGCACGTAATCCCGGTTTACTACCACCGGTACTGAAATCCTGCCGGCGGCGTAAACTCTCAGCAAGTCGCCCCCGATGGCCGAACCGCCCAGCCCGGTAACCACTATATTTGAAATGGCTTCAATCTCCGGCAGCCCGACCTGCTCCGCCAGGTCCCAACAGGCTTCGGCACACTGTACGGGCAGCCCCCCCAGGGAAGTAAACGTACCGGCACTGTCCAGCCGGTACAGGGCATCCACGTTATCCAAATCAAAACCCCGTATCGTCATCTGTCTGTCTACCCCTCCTTCTTACCCTCTATTCGTTTGTACTGAAAACAGACCGTACCTCCTTCCCACCATATAATAATCGGCTATGCCGACTTTTATTCCCATACAGGTTATTCCCTGTCCAGTGCCAGGGCTATGGCTCCCATAACGCCGGCCCGGCCGCCCAGTTCCGCCGGAACCAGACGGGCTACGGTCCAGGCGGCATCCAGCGCCCGGTTCCGCACTTCTTTTTTAACTTCCTCCCAGATCAACGCACCCGTCTCCATCACTCCCCCGCCCAGGATGACCAGGGAAGGATTGAGCAGATTCAAAATATTTGCGATGCCGATTCCAAGCGAGCCGGCGGCACCGGTAATAATTGAAACCGCCTCGGGATCTCCCCCGGCAGCGGCTGACGCAACCACGGCAGCATCTATTTTACCGGGATCGCCTTCCGCTGCCACCAGGATCACCTGCCCGGCGCCCCGGGCTACCAGGTCCCTGGCTTCCCTGGCGATGGCCGTACCGGAAGCAACCGCCTCCAGGCAGCCGCGGTTGCCGCAGGAACACAGCGGCCCGTATGGCTGGATCGTCATGTGCCCGATTTCCCCGGCCTCATCCGTAAACCCCCGGTAAAGCTTCCCGTCCAGGATCAATCCGCCGCCCACCCCGGTACTGACGGTAATGTAAACCATATTTGCCACCCCCCTGCCGGCACCGAAAACGTGCTCCCCCAAGGCGGCCAGGTTGGCATCATTATCCAGCAGCACGGAAATTCCGATCCTCTCTTCAAGGATCTGCCTGATGGGAATATTGCGCCAGCGCAGGTTGGGGGCGTAATGAATGATTCCCCCTTTGGTGTCCAGGGGACCCGGCGCGCCCAAGGCCAGGGTACTGACCGCGCCGGGATCTGCCTCCGCGGTCTTGCACACCTGTTCCACGCTGTCGACAATACCGTCGACGACATTCTGCAAGCCCTTTTCCGTGCCGGTAGGAATTTTTAATTCCGCCAGAATCCGGCCGTCCTCTCCCGCCAGCGCAGTATAGATCTTGGTACCGCCCAGGTCTACGCCGATTACATATTGACCAGACAGTAAAGACACCTTCCTTTACACATCTATTAAAATACACCTATATTAAACCCAAATATTAAAGCACAAACTTCTCCAGTGCTTCCACCACACCGTCGCCATAGGAAGCCTTGGTTACAAAGTCGGCCCTTTTTTTCACTTCCTCCCTGCCGTTGGCTACTGCCACGCCCAGGCCGGCATACTCCAACATATCGATATCGTTGAAACTGTCCCCAACCGCCATAATTGCTTCCCTCGGCACCCCGAAACGCCGGGCCAAAAACTCCAGAGCCGTCCCTTTGGTGGCAAACGGGTGGGAAAATTCGAGAAAATGCGGTTTGGACTTGACTATATGCACCTTTCCCTCGTAAAGCGGTGTGAGCTCGGCACTCAACCTGTCAAGCAGCGGTTCTTCCGCAACGGCAAGCACTTTAACGGGATCCCGGTCAAAAAACTGCAAAAAATCGCCGACAATCTCCGCCTCCACACCCGAAATTTTTTCATAACGCCTTCCCTCCGGGGTGTCACGCTCGACCAAAAGCCGCTCGTCCAGGTAACCGTTCAGGTGGTAACCCAGCCGGTGCACCCGGGCGATAATTTCCCTGGCGTATGCCAGAGGCAGCGGCCGGTACAACCAAACCTCCCCGGAAAGCGAGTTCTTTACCAATGCCCCGTGGTAGGTTATTAAAGGAATGTCAATGTCCAGCTCGCGGGCAAAAGGTACGGACGACCGGTACATACGACCGGTGGAAACCGTAATATAAATTCCCGCGGCCCGCACGGCGGCTATGGCCTCCCTGACCCGGCCGGTCAGCCGGAGATCATTGGAAAGCAGCGTATCGTCCAGGTCAACGGCAATCAGTTTATACTTCGACATAAAATACCTCGCTTGATCAGCCTTTATACTCAATTTTTTTTAAAGGGACTTTAAAACCAGTGCGTTTTTGACATTATAGCATAAAAAATAAATATCTTACCGGTGGAAAAATTCGTACACGGCCCGGGCGGCTTTTTTATTCATACCCTTGACGGCGGCCAACTGCTCCGGCGTCGCCTTCTGAATCTCCGCCAGGGAACCGAAAGCCTTCAATAAGGCGCGGCGGCGTACGGTGCCGATGCCTTCCACCTCATCCAGGAGCGACTTCAACCCGGCCTTGCCCCTTAAATTCCGGTGGTAGGTTAGGGCAAAGCGGTGCGCCTCGTCCCGAAGACGCTGCAGCAGGTGCAATACCTTGGAACCGGGCGGCAGGGTGATGGGATCATTCCGGCCTTCGCCGAAGAGCAGTTCCTCTTCCTTGGCCAGGCCGTACGCGGGAATCCGGGAATAGCCCAGCGTTTTCATCACCTCGCGGGCGGCAGAAAGCTGGCCTTTGCCCCCGTCGATGATTACCAGGTCGGGCAGGTGGCGGAACCCGGCCTCCCGGCCGGGATCTTGGCCGGAATCCGGGAGTTTCCGTTCTATCCCGGCCTTGCTGAAACGCCGGTGCAGTACTTCCCGGATCGAGGCATAATCGTCCGGCCCATCGACGTTGCGGATCTTAAAGCGGCGGTACTGCTTCCCGGCTGGCAGGCCCGCTTTAAAAACCACCATTGACCCGGTGCTTTCGGTTCCCTGGATATGGGAAATGTCATAGCACTCGATCCTGCCGGGAGGTTTTTCCAGACCCAACTCCCGGGCCAGTTCAGCCAGGGCTTCCGCCGCGTCGTCACGGCGGGCGGCCTTTTGTGAGCGCACCTGCTCCAGGGTAAGCCGGGCGTTTTTAGCAACCATCTCGACCAGCTTCTTTTTTTCACCCCGCCGGGGTGTTATCAGCTTTACCCGGGCACCTTTCTTTCCCGACAGCCACTCCTCAATAACCGCCTTTTCCTCTGCCACTGCTTCCGAGAGGATTATTTCCCGGGGAATAACATCCACCCCGGAATAATACTGCTTGATAAAGGCGCCGATTACGGATTCCCGGTCCAGTTCTTCCGTTCCTTGCAACATAAAGTGCTCCCGGCCGGTAAGCTTGCCGCCGCGGACGAAAAAAACCATTACGCAGGTCTCGCCGGAATCCCGGGCCAGAGCCAGAATATCCCGGTCTTCAAACCCCCCGGAGACAATTTTCTGCTTGGCAACTACTTCTTTCACCGCCTGAAGCTGGTCCCGCAAACGGGCAGCCGTCTCAAACTCCAGTTTTTCCGCCGCCTCCTTCATTCTGTGGGACAGGCGCCTGATTAGGTCTTCCTGCCTGCCTTCCAGAAACAGGCACACTTCGTTGATCACCAGGCGGTATTTTTCCCGGTCCACCAGCCCGCAGCAGGGCCCGGGACAGCGCTTGATATGGTAGTTCAGGCAGGGCCTTTCCCGCAGGGGCAGGTCCTTCTGCTTGCAGGAACGAAAAGGGAACAGCCTTTTCAATAGACGCAGGGTCTCATTTACCGCTCCCACCCTGGTATAAGGGCCGAAGTACCGCGAGCCGTCTTTTACGTGGCGGCGGGTAATTATTATCCGGGGAAAGTCCTCACCCAGGGTCACCTTCAAATAAGGATAGCTTTTGTCATCCTTGAGTAAAACGTTGTAGCGGGGCCGGTGTTCCTTGATCAGGTTCTGTTCCAGGATTAATGCTTCAACCTCCGAGTCCGTGACGATAAAATCTAAATCGGCCGTTTTTTGCAGCATAAACCTGGTCTTCGGCGGGTGTTTAATACCGGCCTGGAAATAGGAGCGCACCCGGTTCTTCAGGGACACGGCCTTGCCCGTGTAAATGACTTTTCCGGCGTCATCCCGGAAAAGATAGACGCCCGGACCGGAAGGGAGGTTTTTTAATTTCTCTTCTAACTTCATGTAGACCATCGCTTTCCTTTTCAAGCCAGGCGTCCCATTTTTATTACCCTCTTTAAAAATTGCCCGGTATAAGACTGCGGCACCGCCGCCACCTCTTCCGGGGTACCGGCGGCCACAACCTCACCGCCCTGGTCCCCGCCCTCGGGACCCAAATCAATAATGTAATCGGCAGTCTTGATCACGTCCAGGTTGTGCTCGATTACCACCACGGTATCCCCCGCCTCCACCAGCCGGTGCAGCACGTCAAGCAACCGGTCGATGTCGGCGGTATGCAGGCCGGTGGTAGGCTCGTCCAGGATATAGAAGGTTTTACCGTTGGAACGCCGGGACAGTTCCGTGGCCAGTTTAACCCGCTGGGCCTCGCCGCCGGAAAGAGTCGTGGCCGGCTGTCCCAACCGGATATAGCCGAGCCCGACGTCGTGTAACGTCTTCAGCCTGCGGACGATTTTAGGAATGGGGCGAAAAAATTCCAGGGCCTGGTCTACCGTCATATCCAGCACATCGGCGATATTTTTGCCCCGGTACCCTATCTCCAGGGTTTCCCGGTTGTAACGCCGTCCCTTGCAGATTTCGCAGGGAACGTACACGTCCGGCAAAAAGTGCATCTCTATCTTGATAATACCGTCTCCCCGGCAGGCTTCGCAACGCCCCCCTTTCACGTTAAAGCTGAACCGGCCGGCCTTGTAGCCGCGTATCTTTGACTCCGGGATCATGGTAAAAAGTTCACGGATATCGATAAAAACCCCGGTATACGTAGCCGGATTGGAACGGGGCGTGCGCCCGATGGGAGACTGGTTGACATCAATTACTTTGTCCAAATATTTAATTCCCTTTATCTCCCGGAAGCGGCCGGGCCGGGTCCGGGCCCGGTGCAGTTTCCGGGCCAATTCCCGGTAAAGGATATCGTTGACCAGGGTACTTTTCCCCGACCCGGACACACCGGTGACACAAGTAAAAACGCCCAGGGGAAACGCGACGTCAATATTTTTCAAGTTGTTCTCGCTCGCGCCGGTTATTTCTAAGCACCTTCCGCCGGACACACGCCGGATTACCGGCACGGGGATATATTTTTTGCCGCTCAGGTAATGCCCGGTAACCGAGTCCGGGTGGTTAACAATGTCCCGGCAGGTACCGGCAGCCACCACCCGGCCGCCGTGCTCCCCGGCACCCGGTCCGATATCGATGATGTGGTCGGCCGCCAGCATGGTGTCCTCGTCGTGCTCGACGACAATCAACGTATTTCCCAAATCCCTCAGGCGTTTCAACGTCGCCAGCAGGCGTTGATTGTCCCGGTGGTGCAGCCCGATGCTGGGCTCGTCCAGGATGTACAGCACTCCCGTCAGGCCCGAACCGATCTGGGTGGCCAACCTGATTCGCTGCGCCTCGCCCCCGGAAAGAGTACCCGCCCCCCGGTCCAGGGTGAGATATTCCAGGCCCACATTGACCATAAACCCCAGGCGCTCGTCAATCTCTTTCAAAACCTGCCGGGCAATGACCTGTTCCCGGGCGGTCAGTTCCAGGGTATGAAAAAACTCCCGGGCGTCCAGCACGGAAAAACGGGTGACCTCGGTAATGGACCGTCCGCCCACCCTGACAGCCAGCGCCTCAGGCTTAAGCCTGGCTCCGCCGCAGGCGGGACAAGACTTGCTGCTCATATACTGTTCAATCTCCTGGCGCTGGTTTTCCGAGGCGGTCTCTTTATAACGCCTGGTCAGGTTATTGACCACCCCTTCAAAGGGCATATACATTTCGTGTCTGCGCCCGTAGATATCCCCCAAAACAAAGTTAAGCCGTTTGCCGCCGGTGCCGTAGAGGATTACATCCAAGTGTTCCGGCGCCAGTTCCTGCACCGGAGTATCCAGGCTGAAGCCGTAATGGCGCGCGACCTCCTCCAAAAACTGGTAGGAGTACCCCCCTCTGAACCACCCCGTTATAGCCCCGGAAGCAACGGACTTGCTCCGGTCGGGAATGATCAGGCCGGGGTCAATCTCTTTTTTGAATCCCAGTCCGGTGCATTCCGGGCAGGCCCCGAACGGGCTGTTGAAAGAAAAAAGCCGCGGTGAGATTTCGCTGATGCCGACACCGCAGTCTACGCAGGCAAAGTTTTCATTGAAAACAATTTCTTCCCCGCCGGTTACGGCCGCTACTGCCAGGCCGCCGCCCTGCTTAAGGGCCGTCTCCAGGGAGTCGGCCAGCCTCCTCTCAGCGCCGGGACGCACAATAACCCGGTCCACAACCACCTCAATAGTGTGCTTTTTTTTCTTGTCGAGTTTAATCTCTTCCGAGACGTCCAGCACCTCGCCGTTCACCCGCGCCCGGGTGAAACCGTTCCTGCGGATATCTTCAAGAATCCTGGCGTGTTCGCCCTTCTTGCCCCGTACCGCCGGTGCCAGGATCTGAAGCCGCGTACCTTCCTCCAGGGAAGCCAGGCGATCCACCATCTGCTCCACTGCCTGCCGGGTGATCGGCTTGCCGCAGCGCGGACAGTGAGGCCGCCCTACCCTGGCGAAAAGGAGCCTGAGGTAGTCGTAAATCTCGGTAACCGTTCCCACGGTGGAACGCGGGTTGTGGCTGGTGGTCTTCTGGTCGATGGAAATGGTCGGGGAAAGGCCCTCGATATAGTCCACGTCCGGTTTGTTCATCTGTCCCAGGAACTGGCGCGCGTAAGCCGAAAGCGACTCCACGTACCGCCGCTGCCCCTCGGCGTATATGGTGTCAAAAGCCAGGGAGGACTTGCCGGAACCGGAAAGACCGGTAACCACCACCAGTTTGTCTCTGGGGATCTCGACGTCTATATTTTTCAAATTGTGGACGCGGGCGCCTTTAACTAAAATATTACCGGGCATGACAGGTAAATCCTTTCTTTAATCGAATCGATCTGGTCTCAGATCCTATATCTTATTGCGCATCATAGCTTACGGCTTCCGCGTCGGTAACGGCCGGGCCGATTCCCTGCTCCCCCCTCAGTTGAAGCCTCAGCTCAATAATCATATCCCTCAACTGCGCCGCCCGCTCGAAAGCCAACCGGCGCGCCGCCTCTCTCATCTCTTTTTCCAGCGCAGCGATTTGTTTTTTCAACTGTGACTTGGTCATCTTCTTGACCGTGCGGGAACCTGCCGTATACGAAACGGCCGGTTCCGCGGCCCTGGTGGCCTCGATCACCTCCCGCACTGCTTTCCGCACGGTTTCCGGGGTGATACCGTGTTTTTTATTGTGGGCAATCTGTATTTTACGCCGGCGTTCAGTCTCCCCGATCGCATGCTCCATAGAACCGGTAATCTTATCGGCGTACATGACGACCTTACCGTCAGCGTTGCGGGCTGCCCGGCCGACGGTCTGGATTAAGGAACGCTCCGAACGCAGGAAACCTTCCTTATCGGCATCAAGGATCGCCACCAGGCTCACTTCGGGGAGGTCCAGCCCTTCCCGCAAAAGATTGATTCCCACCAGCACGTCAAAAACGCCCAGCCGCAAATCCCGCAGGATCTCCATCCGCTCAATGGTATTGATGTCCGAATGAAGATACCTTACTTTCACGCCCAGTTCACGGAAATAATCGGTAAGGTCTTCCGCCATCTTCTTGGTCAGGGTGGTCACCAGGACTCTTTCATTCCTCAGGACCCGCCGCCGGATCTCATCCAGCAGATCGTCAATCTGGCCCTTGGTGGGACGAACCTGGATCTCCGGGTCAACCAGCCCGGTAGGACGGATAATCTGCTCCACCACCCGCACACTGTTCTTAAACTCGTAATTACCGGGCGTTGCCGAAACGTAAATAACCTGCCTGATGCGCCCGGTAAATTCCGAAAAGGTCAGGGGACGGTTGTCAAAAGCCGATGGCAGGCGGAAACCGTGTTCCACCAGGGTCTTCTTGCGGGAACGGTCGCCCTCGTACATCCCGCCCACCTGGGGTACGGCCACGTGAGATTCGTCGATAAACATAATAAAATCTTCCGGAAAATAGTCCAGCAGGGTAAAGGGAGGCTGTCCCGGCTTCCTTCCGGTCAGGTGGCGGGAATAGTTTTCGATCCCGCTGCAAAAACCTATCTCCCGCATCATTTCCAGATCGTAGTTTGTCCGTTGTTCCAGGCGCTGCGCCTCAAGCAACTTCCCCCCGGCCTGCAGTTCGGCCAGGCGTTCCTCCAGTTCCGCCTCTATAGAAACAATAGCCCTTTCCATTCTCTCCCGGGACGTGGCGTAGTGGCTGGCCGGAAAAATGTAAACATGACTGCGTTCTGCCAGGATTTCCCCGGTAAGCACGTCAAACTCAAGCAATCTTTCAATCTCATCACCGAAAAAATCCACCCGGACGGCCTTTTCCGTAGCCGATGCCGGGTAAATTTCCAGCACATCTCCACGCACCCGGAACTTGCCCCGGGTAAAGTTTACGTCGTTGCGCTCATACTGTATACTCACCAGTTTACGCAACACGCTGTCCCGGTCATAATTTTCCCCGCGCCGCAGGGAAACAACCAGGGTACTGTATTCCTCCGGATCTCCCAGCCCGTAAATACACGACACACTGGCCACAATCACCACGTCCCTCCGTTCAAAAAGGGCACAGGTAGCCGAGTGGCGCAGTTTATCTATCTCGTCGTTGATCGACGAATCTTTCTCAATATAAGTATCGGTCTGGGGAATATATGCTTCCGGCTGGTAATAATCATAATAACTGACAAAGTATTCTACCGCATTGTCAGGAAAAAATTCCTTGAACTCGGAACAGAGTTGGGCGGCCAGAGTCTTGTTGGGAGCCAGCACCAGGGCCGGCCGTTGTACGGCCTGGATTACCTGAGCCATGGTAAATGTTTTGCCGGTTCCCGTAGCTCCAAGCAGCACCTGACCCTGGTAACCCTTTTGCAGTCCTTCTGCCAGGGTAGCAATGGCCTTGGGCTGATCCCCCCTGGGCAAATATTCAGATTTAAGCTGAAACCGGCGTGTCATACCAACCATACCCCGTTATTTATTTGTTAATATTATAACACAACCAAAAAAACACCAAAAGTATGTTCTGGCAAGGTAAAAAATAGCGTTATAAAAAATGTCAAAATAAATCAGTAATTAAATGACAATTATACTATATTAAGTAAAATTTTTATTATATAATATACCGAAAGGAGATGATCCACAGTGAATATATTTTTATTTTTAAAAAGTGTGCTCCTTACAGAAATCAATAAAATCAAAAAAATGCTCTACGGTCCGCCCGGTCCCACACTTTTGGACGCCGTAAATAATGCCCGGCAGGAATGGCAGTTTGCATTGAGAGAATTGAACCAGGTCGAAAGTAATCTGGCTGAATACGTAATTTTCAAAGTAAATGCTGCCGAAAGGCGCTATATAACCCTGCTCGAACAGGCTAAAAAGGAAGGGGTCACGGCCTGGCCGTCACTGGAAATATTTACTCCTAAAAAAGAAGTGGTTAATTACGTAATAGACAGAACCGGTGAGGCCGAAGTTTAAAATGCGTTTACCTTTTGGTACTCGTCCCTTACTTTCCGAAAGTCTTCCCAAACAGGACGCTTTTTGCCGGTATCCCTCAACAGTGCGGCAGGGTGATAAGTAGGCATGATCATAATCCCGCTTTTGCTCACCAGCCACTCGCCGCGCATTTTAGTGATTCTTGCATCAGGGCTGATTAAGTTCTGCAGGGCGGTGCTTCCCAGAAGAACAATGATTTGCGGTGAAATTAATTCTATCTGCCGGTAGAGCCACGGCAGGCACCGTTCCGTCTCTTCGGTGCGGGGCACCCGGTTGCCGGGCGGCCGGCATTTAACCACGTTGGCGATAAAAGTATCGGTAAACCTTTCCATGCCGACTGAACCCAGTATTTTATCCAAAAGCTGCCCGGCCTTGCCGACAAAAGGACGTCCCATCCTGTCTTCTTCGGCCCCGGGACCTTCACCAATCAACATCACCGCGGCGCCGGGATTACCTTCCCCAAAAACGGCGCCGGAGCAACCGGCCCTCAACCCGCACCTGGAACACATGCGAACCATCTCTTTCAGTTCGTCAAGGCGGTTAACCCTGCTCAAGTCATGGTCTTCACTGTAAACTACCTGGTTCAAACCGTCCACCCCTTATTTTTCAAACAAAAACCACGGTATTTTGAAGATTCCGTGGTTTAAATTTACTATTCTTTTTCCAGGATAATCTTATGCTCCACCAGAGCAAGCTCGACTATTTTAGCCTTGATTATTTTTCTCTTACCGAAAATATCCTGGAGGAGAAGCCCGTCCTCGAAAGGCTCCACCCGGTCCACCATTTCCAAAAACAGTTCCTCCTGACCATCCTTTCTCAGGTAAGCGTTGGCTTCACACATAATATCCCCCTTCCGTTAAAACCCGTTTAAACCTCTGTCACGGACATCCCTACCCGGTACCATTACTAAACGGTAAGGAGTTTTTTCTTTTTTAGCTGAATACAACCTGTTTCAGCTTCTTTTGAGTTGATTATATCCCCGGTTCCTGACCACTGTCAACTAATAAATTTACCTTTAAAAACCCTTTGCAGCCAGCGTCCCAGGGGACCGGTGGTCAACATTTCCACGTAGTGATTTTCATCCCCCTCGGGTACCGGCACGATCCCCCAGTGCTTTCCCGGACCGGGAGAATTTATGATTCCGCGCCCGGACACTCCCGCCGACCGGCTGAAGTAATCTATTACCAGGGGCAGGGATAATTCCTGCCCCTGGTAGAGCACAGCCCTGCCAGGCACCTCTTTACCGTTTATGGCGGTTATTACGTCACCGGAACGCAGGCCCGCCTGCCAGGCCGGCCCGTCCGGAAGCACATCCAGCACCCTCACGCCTTTCACCGGGGGGATATACAGCGGTTTTTGCTTCATTTCTATTCGTTTCCCGATATAAATAACCGCTTCATGCCCCAGGGGTGAGAAAAGCGCCGCAGCCAGCGCCGCAGTCCGGCTTTGACCGGCAAATACCGCCAACACCAGCAGGATCAGGCTGTAACCCCCGAGGTAAAAGGAGGAAAGCCGGCTCTTTTCAGCCGGGCTTCTGGCCATGGCTATATCCCCGTAGCCCAACCCTGCCACCAGCGGCAGGAGCACATAAGTAAGACCGGCGGCATCACCCGTAACACCGGGATTTATCAACGGCCACCAATCCGGCATTTCTATGCCGCCCTCAATCATTCCCCCGGCAACGACCACCAGGATCATGATCGGAATGGGCCAAAATTTTTGGAGCGTAAACCCCCCGACAATCTTCCCCCCAGGTCCTTTTATGTACGCCGGCACCGCTCCCAGGTGTCCCCCGGTTAAAATCAAAAAGCTTTCCACCATGTGCAGCACGGCCACCAGGGCCATAATTTGGGCCACATTTACCTGGGGGAACCCCAGAAGCAGGTTTGACAGGGCCAATACTCCGCCGGCATAGGCAAAACACAAAAAACGCATATTTATCAGCATCAGCAGTATGGCAACGGGCCAAAGGTAACCCAAACCCGAAACTGATATCGTCAGACCGATGAACACAACCAGAAAACTGCCGGCCAGCCCGCCTAAAATGCCCGAGAAAACTGCCACCAGGATATCTTTCCGGGCGCGCTTGGTTTTAAGCCCGAAAAAATTCTCCCTCATTTGCTCCATGCGGTTATACTGGACGGCAATAATAAATATTACCACCAGAAATAAAAGCAGGAACTGCGGCTGAATAAAAGTCTGCAGAAATGAATCCACAACTAAAGAAAAAACCTGTAAAAAGGGAAACAACCCCTTCACCCCGCTTAACTTGTTAAAAAGCCGCGGGAGATATCCCACGGCCACGGCCCGGCAAAACACCTAACCCGCTATCTTCTGCTCCATGATTTCCAGCGCCCGGTTCAGCTGGATATCACGTGCACCGGCTTCCGTAACCAGGACATCCGGCTCGATGCCTTTTTTATGGATATCATTTTTATCCGGCGTCAGATAGCGCGCGGTAGTCAGTTTCAAACCGGCATCGTTATCAAGGGGAAAAACGGTCTGCACGATCCCTTTGCCGAAAGTTTTAGTGCCGACCAGGATTCCGGCACCGGTATCTTTTACCGCACCGGCCAAAATTTCAGCGGCGCTGGCACTCCCGCCGTTGATCAAAACCACCAGCGGAAGCGGTACTGTCCGCCCTTCGGAAGAAAAAGTCTGGTCCTGTCCCGTCCGGTAGTCGATATGAACAATGGGGCCTTTGGGAATAAAGTTTCTGGCTACATTTACCGCGGCGGTAAGTTCTCCGCCCGGGTTGTCCCTGAGGTCTAAGATCAAACCTCTCACCCGGCGGCGCTGCAGGTCGGCCAAAACATCGGCTGCCTCCCCTGCAGTCTGCTCGGTAAACTGGGTAATGACCATATACCCTATCGCAGTCCCCGGAAGCACCTTGCCCTTTACCGTAGGCACGCTTATTTCCTGCCTGGTCAGCGGAAACTGCAGCGGCTCGGGTACCCCCTGCCTGTCGACGGTAAGGTTTATGGTCGACCCCACCGGACCCCTCATTAAGCTTACCGCGGTCTCCAGGTCGATCCCCCTAACATCCTGATTATCAATCCCGGTTATAACATCTCCGGCCGTCATCCCTGCCTGGGCAGCCGGAGTCCCCTCGTATACGCGCACTACAGTCAAATTTTGGTCCTTCAAACCTACCAGGATCCCCAACCCGCCGAAAGTTCCTTTGATCTGCTCTTGAAGCTGGGAAAAGGTATCCGGTTCCAGGTAAACCGAATACGGGTCGTCAAGTGAATTTACGATGCCTTTAACCGCCCCGTCAACCAGGCTGGTGGTACTTGCCGGATAAAGGTACTGCGTCCGCACCAGGAAGATCACTTTGATCAAGTTCCCAAAATGCTTATAGTTGGCAGCCAGCAGGCCGCCGGCCGCCAAAAATACCACTAAAATTAAAATTACCAGGATCGAAAGCCTTCTGCCGCCCCCGGCCCTGGCTCCAAAATCACTATGGTACTCCAATTTTATACCCACCTGCCGTTCCGACCTTATCTGCTACATTGTTATTATACTACAACAGCCTGGTAAAAATTACAACGGTCCGTAAAAACAAAAAAGCCACCGGTGTGGCTGAAGCAAATATCTTACAAGTAATCCAACGGGTTAACCGAATTACCGTTCACCCGGACAGAAAAATCAAGATGCGGTCCGGTAGCAAGTCCGGTACTGCCCACCCTGCCAACAGCCTGTCCTTTGACTACCTCCTGACCTTCCCGGACCAGTTGCGCCGACAGGTGTGAATAAAGGGTGGTAAGCCCCTCGCCGTGGTCGATCATCACAATATTACCATAACCGGTCATGTAGCCGACGTCAATGACGGTGCCGTCCTGAGCCGCCACCACGTTGGCGCCGGTAGGCGCGGCAATATCGATGCCGTTATGCATCCGGGTATACCCCAGAATGGGATGTTTACGGAACCCGTAATATGACGTTATTCGCGAATGACCCGGCACCGGCCAGGTGAAGCCGCCCTCGGAGCGCGGCTGGCCTTTAGACCGCATACGGGCAATTTCCCGCAAGATCTCCTGCTCCCGGGCCTCCAGGCGCGCAGCCTCTTCTTCAAGTTCCCACAGGCTTCCCTTGGCCCTGCTCAGCAGGGCGTCTTTTTCATTTTTACTGGCTGCCAGTTCCTTCCGGGCGTTTTCCTGTTCATCGATCATGGCAACGAGCCTTTCCTGCTGCACCAGCAGGTCGGCCTTGCGGTTACTTATGCGTCGGCGATCGTCCTTCACTTGCTTTATAGTTGCGGCATCCTGCTCCACAACGAGTTTTAAAAGCTCATAACGATTGACAAAATCATTGAAGTCTTTTGCTTCTAAAAGCACTTCCAGGTAACTTACACTGCCGGCCTCATACATGCTTCGCATCCTCTGCTTAAGCAATTCCGTGTTTTTATTTAACTCTTCTTCCGCCTCTTCCAGATCGGCTTCAGTCTCCTGCAGGTTCTCCCTGGCATGAGCCAGAAATCTTTCCAGGTCCTGCAACTGAAGGGTCTTTTCGCTGATCGACCGGTTTAAAGAAGATAATTGCCGGGAATAATTATTTACAACACTCCTGGCTTGGTCAACCTCGTTCCTTTTTTGATTAAGCTGCTTCTTGGTTTCTTCCAACTGCTGCTCCAGATCATCCCCATATGCTGCGGCACCCATAAGACCGGTCAAGAGTACCAGGATTATTCCCAGTATCAATACCCTTTTTTTGCTCAAACAAGAAAACAAGCTCAACCACCCCATGCCATCCACATATTCCCAAAAGGTACCGGTTCCTTTTTTCCAAAAATTGTTACGCTTTGAGGAAGCGGCGCATGCTGATCATGCTCCCCGTTGCCCCGATGGCCAGCCCCAGGGCCAGAAGTCCTTCCATGAGGGAAATAATCAGGCTCCGTTCAGTAACTAACCGCATAAAAGGCAGCGATAAATTAATGTTGCCGATCAGCGACAGGTAACCGAAATAGATTACAACTACGGCAACAAACGAGCCCGCCAGTCCCAGGAGCATGCCCTCCAGGAGAAAGGGAAAGCGTACAAACCAGTTAGTAGCCCCAAGGAATTTCATTATTCCTATCTCCTTGCGCCGGGCAAAGACTGAAAGGCGGATCGTAGTGGCGATCAGGAATATGGCCGCAACCCCCAGCAGAACCATCGTCACCGCGCCTGCAGTACGCACCCACCGGCTTATGGTCAGAAGCTTCTCTACTACTCCCTGTCCGTAACGAACCTGGTCAACCCGGGCAAAAGCTTCGAGCCACGCAGCGAGTGGAGCTACCTGGTCTACGGTATGAGTTTTTATCCTGAACGCGTCCGGCAAAGGATTTTTTTCTTCCAGTCCGGCCAGGATATCCTGGTCATCCCCGAGATTTTCCATCATTTCTTTCAATGCCTGCTCTTTAGGCACATACTCCACCCGGGCCACATCCGGCCTGGCCTCTATCTCAAACTTAATATCCCTGACATGGTCCGGAGTGGTTTCATCTTTTATAAAAACACTTATTTCCACGCTTGACTCCAACCCTTGGGCAATGCGGTTGGCATTTACCACCAGGAGAAGGGAGCTTCCCAGAATCAGAAGTGATACGGCCACCACACCTATTGACGCTACAGACAGCCAGCTGTTACGCCAAATAGACAGAAATGCCTCCCGGAAATAATACCTCAAGGTGCTAAGCCTCATGGCCGTACACCCCTCTCATCTCATCCCTTACTACCCTGCCGTCTTTCAGGGCCACCACACGCTTTTTCATGGCGTCAACTATGTCCCAGGCGTGGGTAGCCATAATAATGGTTGTCCCCCGCCGGTTGATATCTAAAAGCAGGTTCATCAAGTCCCACGACGTATCCGGGTCCAGGTTACCCGTGGGTTCATCTGCGATAATCAATACCGGATTGTTGACAATGGCACGTGCTATACACACCCGCTGCTGTTCGCCGCCGGAAAGGTAGTCGGGAAACGAATCCGCCTTTTCTATCAGGCCGACCAAGTTCAGCACCACGGGAACAACCTTTCTAATTTCCCGGTTAGATGCGCCCGTTACTTCCAGAGCGAAGGAAACATTCTCGAACACGGTTTTTTGCGGAAAAAGGCGAAAATCCTGAAACACCATGCCTATTTTACGCCGCAGGTAGGGAACCTCACGAGGGCGTATGCGGGCAAGACTTTTTCCGTTAAATATAATCTGCCCGCGGGACGGAATTTCTTCTCTGTATAAAAGCTTTGTCAGTGTAGACTTGCCCGCTCCGCTGGGACCGACCAGGAAGACAAACTCTCCCTTGCGGATGCGCAGGGTGACATCATTGATGGCTTTGATACCGTTGGCATATATTTTGGTGACATTGTTGAATTGAATCAACCACAGCACCTCGCTTCTTATATCAGCCGCCGGCCGCCGGAATTATATTTTATCCCTAATTGGTACTATGCCGCAATATTATTCGACAAAAGAAACCGTGAATCCTCCCTGAAAAAGGAGAAAAAGTAAAAAGCCGCTCAAAAGCTGGCGGCTAATTTGTGGAAAATTTTATATTTGCTTCTATTTTCTTGTCAGTATTTCCTTAACTGAACTGACCAGGTTTTGAGGGGTGAGCTTAAATTTTTCCAGCAGTTCGGCCGGCGCACCCGATTCACCGAAACGGTCCGGCAGGCCCACCCGTTTTACCGGTACGGGACAGTGCTCAGCAACCGCCTCGGCCACTGCACTGCCCAGCCCGCCGATGATGCTGTGCTCCTCGGCGGTTACCAGGGCCCCGGTCTCCCGTGCCGCCGCGACAACTGCCTCAACATCCAGGGGTTTGATGGTATGCAGGTCGAGAACCCCCGCCTCAATGCCTTCTTTTGCCAGCAGTTCCGCAGCTTCCAGGGCGGCGCTGACCATAATTCCCGTCGCTATAACAGTGGCGTCCTTTCCCTTGCGCAATACCACGCCCTTGCCGGGTACAAACCTGAAGTCCGGCCCGTGCAATACCGGCACCGCAGGCCGGCCCAGGCGGATATACACCGGGCCGTCCAGGGATACTGCCGCCCTTACCGCCCCGGCCGTTTCAACAGCGTCAGCCGGAACAAATACCGTCATTCCGGGCAGCACTCTCATCAGGGCAATGTCTTCCACCGACTGGTGCGAGCCTCCGTCCTCGCCTACGGTGACGCCGGCGTGGCTGGCCGCTATTTTTACATTCAGTCCGGAGTAAGCCACACTGTTACGCACCTGTTCAAAAGCCCGGCCCGTGGCAAATACGGCAAAAGAGCTGCAGAAAGGAATTTTTCCCGCTGCCGCCAGGCCGGCGGCAGTACCAATCATATTTTGCTCGGCAATACCCAGATCAAAAAAACGCTCCGGAAAGTTTTTTTTAAATTTTATGGTCTTGGTGGACTTGGCCAGGTCGGCATCTAAAACCACGATGTCCCGGTTTTCCCGGCCCAATTCCACCAGCGTATTCCCGTAAGCCTCCCGGGTGGCAATTTTTTCAGTCATCCAATACTCCTCCTGTCCAGTCCGGCATTCAGTTTATAATAAAGAAACCTCCCGGCGCCAAAGTCCTGCCGGCGTTCACACCATCTCCAACAGGGCTTTTTCCGTCTCTTCCGGGTTCGGCGCCACACCGTGCCAGTCCTCCTGACCTTCCATGAAGGAACAGCCCTTGCCCTTTACGGTTTCCGCCACAATCATGGTCGGCCGGCCCTTTATCGTCCTGGCTTCGGACAGGGCGTTCAAGATTTGTTCCATATCGTGCCCGTCAATGCAGATGGTGTGCCAGCCGAAAGCCCGCCATTTTTCAGCTACCGGCTCGGGCGACATCACCCGGGCCACCGGGCCGTCAATTTGCAGGCCGTTGTGATCGACAAATGCCGTAAGATGGTCCAATTTATAGTGCGCCGCAGCCATAGCCGCTTCCCAAACCATGCCCTCCTGGATCTCCCCGTCGCCCAGGAGCACATAAACGCGGCAATCTTTCCCGTCCAGCCGGGTCGCCAGCGCCATACCGTTGGCCGCTGCAAGTCCCTGCCCGAGGGAGCCGGTGGACATTTCCACTCCCGGCAGCTTCTTCATATCCGGGTGCCCCTGCAGGCGGCTGCCCAGGCCGCGCAGGGTCATTAACTCATCAACCGGAAAGAAACCCCGCTCTGCCAGGGCTGCATAAAGCAACGGCGCGGCATGCCCCTTGGACATCACGAACCGGTCCCGGTCCGGCCAGTCCGGCTCACTTGGCTTTAAGCGCATTTCCCGAAAGAGCAGGGCGGTAACCATATCCGCGGCAGAAAGCGACCCGCCCGGATGCCCGGAACCGGCCCGGCCCAGCATGCGAATAATATGGCGCCGTATTTCTTTTGCTTTTGCTCTCAGCTGTTTGATTTCCAACTAAAATACCCCCGTGTTAAAGTATGCTGAAACTAATTTACCGGTACCTTTTAAAACCTTCCCCCAGTACCTCGTGCACATCGGCTAAAATTACGAATGCCCGCGGATCGATGCCGTAGACGATGTCCTTCAACCTGGTCACCTCCGAACGGTGTACCACCGACAGGAGCAAATCCCGCTCGTTTCCCGTATACATCCCGCGGGCCGTCCAGGCGGTGGCGCCGCGGTTCAGTTCTTTTAATATAGCTGAAGCGATCTCTGCCGCCAGATCGGAGACGATGAGAAATGCCTTGGTGTAACTGAAACCCTCCTGAACCGCGTCTATCAGCCAGGACGCGACAAAAATCGTGATCATGGCATACATGGCCAGTTCGGCTGACTTGAAAGTCAACCCGGCGGCGAACACCACGGTTGCGTCCACCAGGAAGAGGAGCTGGCCGACATTGGCACCGGTATAAGTACGCAGTATGGCGGCCGCCATATCGGTGCCTCCGGTTGTCCCGCGATTGCGGAAAACAATGCCCAGCCCCAGTCCCACCAGCACCCCGCCGTAGATACCGGCAAGCAGCAAGTTGTGCGTCGGTACCGGTACCAGGGGCGCCAGTATGTCTACCACCAGGGAAAGAGCTACGGTACCGTAAAGGGAACTTAAACAGAACCGCGCTCCCAGGCGATAAATACCCACGATAAAGAGCGGCACGTTCAAAGCCAGCATCGCCGCTCCAGCAGGTACATTAATCAAATGATACAGGATTGTGGCTATCCCGCCGACTCCTCCGGCGGCAATTTTATTTGGTATGAGAAACATATCCAGCCCCAGGGCCGTAAGAATCACCCCGAGACTGACCCCCAGGATATCCCGGACATTTTGCGCCAAATTCCGTCCACCCCGCAAACAGTCTGCTGCATTATGATTCTGACTAACCATTATCCGGCGCCCTTAGGATATCCAAGATTAAGATTGTTTAATCGACAATAAACAACAATAGTATTCTTGAGTATTCTTGCCCAAAATAAAAAATCCTTCTTTATGTCACCGAAAACAAAAATACCCCCAAGGCAAGGGGTATTTTTAATGACCCGTCTACTGCCAGCCGCGCGCCGTTTTCTTCAAGTAAGCGGATATAAAAACATCGATATTCCCGTCCATCACCGCCTGCACGTTGCCCACTTCTTCCCCCGTGCGGTGGTCCTTAACCAGGCTGTAAGGGTGGAATACATACGAACGGATCTGGCTGCCCCAGGCAATTTCCTGCTGGTCGCTCCTTAAGGCCGCCATTTCCGCTTCTTTCTTGCGCATTTCCAGGTCCACCAGTCTTGCTTTCAGCATCTTCATACCTGCCAAGCGATTAGCGATCTGGGAGCGCTCGTTTTGACAGGTCACGACAATACCGGTGGGCAGGTGGGTAATCCGCACCGCCGAGTCGGTCTTATTTACGTGCTGCCCTCCGGCCCCACCGGAACGGAAAGTGTCGACTTTTAAATCATCCTGGTTGATTTGTACGTCTATTTCATCATCGACTTCGGGCAATACATCCACCGACGCAAAAGACGTATGCCTCCGCCCCGCCGTATCAAAAGGCGAAATGCGCACCAACCGGTGCACTCCCTTTTCCGAACGCAGGTAACCGTAGGCATTGAGACCGCTCACCTCGACGGTCACGCTTTTTATGCCCGCCTCGTCTCCCGGAAGCAGGTCTAAAATCTCCACCCGGAAACGGTGGCGGTCAGCCCACCGGGTATACATGCGCAGGAGCATTTCTACCCAATCCTGGGCTTCAGTTCCCCCCGCCCCGGCATGAAGAGCCACGATGGCGTCTTCCCGGTCATATTGACCGCTCAAGAGCACGGCCAGCTCCAGTTCTTCCACCATGCGGCGGACGGATGCCAGCCCTTCCCTTGCCTCGACAGCAACTTCATCATCTTCCTCTTCTTTGCCCAGTTCAACCAGCACTTCAAGATCCTCAAAGCTACCCGCCAGTTCCCGGTAAACCATCACACTTTCCTTTAAACCCGTCAACCGCTTAGTAATTTTTTGTGCCTTTTCCCGGTTCTCCCAAAAACCGGATTCCTGCATCTGTCTTTCCAATAAAAGAATTTCCTCTTTCTTTTTATCTATGTCAAAGAGAAACCCTCAAATCTTCCACCCTTTTCCCCAACACTTCCAGTTCCCGTTTCATTTCTGCAAACAATCTGATCACCGGTCCTATCCGTAAATTTAAGTTAAATAAGAATAAGTATTACCCGGCTGCCTTACCGCAGCACTTTTTGTATTTTTTGCCGCTGCCGCACGGGCAGGGTGCATTACGGCCCACTTTAGCTTCTTTACGTACCGGTTGTTTCGGCCCTTCATCCTCGTAGCGGTTTTCCACCACCCGGCGTGTCTGCTGCTGCTGTTGTGGCTGGGCAACGCTGACCCTAAAAATATAACGTACCACATCGTCCTGGATGCTGTCAATCATATTCTGAAACATCTCGTACCCTTCGAATTTGTACTCAATCAAGGGGTCCTTCTGCCCGTAAGCCCGGAGCCCGATGCCCTCTCTCAGCTGATCCATGGCATCGAGGTGGTCCATCCACTTATCATCCACAATCCGGAGCAAAAGCATTCTTTCGATTTCCCGCATGGTATCCGAACCCAGTTCCTGCTCCCTGGCCTCGTATACTTCACGGGAACGCCCGGCCAGAAAGTCCTGTATGGCCAGACGGCCCATTCCCTCAAGATCCGCCGGTAACAACTCATGTTCCGGCAGGAAAAATTGTTCGGCATACTCGAGCAACCCGTTCAAATCCCACTCTTCGGGATAAACCCCTTCCGGCACGTAAACGTTTATCGCCCGCTCGACACAGGAATCGATCATCTCAAGGACATTCTCCTTCAGGTTCTCCCCGGTGAGCACCTGGCGCCGCTGCCGGTAGATCAGCTCGCGCTGCTGGTTCATCACGTCATCGTACTCTAAAACATGCTTCCGGATATCAAAATTGCGGTTCTCAACCCTTTTCTGGGCCGTCTCAATCGACCTCGTGATCATGGCGTGTTCTATGGGCATATCCTCTTCCAGGCCCAGTTTTTCCATAATCCCGGCTACATTATCCGACCCGAACAGGCGCATCAGGTCGTCTCCCAGCGAACTGTAAAACTGGGTGGAACCCGGATCGCCCTGGCGACCGCAACGGCCCCGCAGCTGGTTATCGATCCGGCGGCTCTCATGCCGCTCAGTACCGATAATATGCAGCCCGCCCAGTTCCACCACCCTCTGGTGCTCTTCATCCGCCTGGCGCCGGAAGTTCTCCAGCAATGCTTTTTGGGCCTGATTTTCTTTATCTGCCGGCACCCCGGCAATTTCCTCGGCCGCTTCGAACTGTTCGCTCTGCCGGCGCATTTCCTGGTGGGCATGAAATTCCGGGTTGCCTCCCAGCAAAATATCGGTACCGCGACCGGCCATGTTGGTGGCAATGGTTACCGCACCCAGGCGCCCGGCCTGAGCTACTATTTCAGCTTCTTTTTCGTGGTACTTGGCGTTCAGCACCTGGTGCGGAACACCCTTTTTCTTAAGCATGCCGCTGATTATTTCTGATTTTTCGATCGAAATGGTTCCCACCAGCACCGGCTGTCCTTTTGCGTGCCTGGCGGCGATTTCATCTACTACCGCCCGGAATTTGGCCTGCTCGGTTTTATACACCACATCGGCCATGTCTTTACGAATCATCGGCATATTGGTAGGAATCACCACGACGTCAAGGTTATAAATCTTGGTAAATTCCTGCTCCTCGGTGGCTGCCGTGCCGGTCATGCCGGCCAGCTTATCGTACATTCTGAAATAATTCTGAAAAGTGATCGTAGCCAGAGTCTGGGACTCCCGCTCGATCTTAGCGCCCTCCTTGGCCTCGATGGCCTGGTGCAGGCCGTCGCTGTAGCGCCTGCCGAACATCAACCGGCCTGTGAACTCGTCAACAATAATCACCTGACCGTCTTTCACCACGTAGTCGCGGTCTCTTTTCATCAAGTTGTGCGCCTTCAAGGCTTGATTAAGGTGGTGGGTGAGCTCGATATTTTTTTCGTCGTACAAGTTTTCAATACCGAGCATTTTCTCCACCTTGGCCACCCCGGATTCGGTTATGGTAACTGAATGGGCCTTTTCATCCACATTAAAGTCGGTTCCCGCGGTAAGCCTGGGTACCACCCTGGCAAAAGTATAGTAAAGCTCGGTGGATTTCTCCGCCTGGCCGGAAATAATCAACGGCGTCCGGGCTTCATCGATAAGAATGCTGTCAACTTCGTCTACTATGGCATAATTAAGCTCCCGCTGCACCAGTTGGTCCGGGTGGTGGGCCATATTGTCCCGCAGGTAATCAAAGCCAAACTCATTGTTGGTACCGTAAGTAACGTCGGAACGATAGGCCCTTCTGCGCTCCTCCCAATCCAGTCCGTGCACGATTAGACCCACGCTTAAACCAAGGTACTTATAAATTTGCCCCATCCACTCGCTGTCCCGGCGGGCCAGATAGTCGTTTACCGTAATTACATGCACGCCCCTGCCGGTAAGGGCGTTTAAATAAACCGGCAGCGTGGCCACCAGCGTTTTTCCTTCACCGGTCTTCATCTCGGCGATACGGCCCTGGTGCAGCACAATCCCGCCCAGCAACTGGACGTCGAAGTGCCTCATGCCCAGAACGCGGCGGGATGCTTCACGTACCACGGCAAAAGATTCCGGCAGAATATCGTCCAGGGTTTCCCCCCGGTCCAGGCGTTCGCGAAAAACCGCAGTCATACCCTTTAGTTCATTCCCGGGCATGGCGTTAAACTTCGGTTCCAGCCCGTTTATATCATTAACAATGCGCTGCAGTTTTTTTATTTCCCGGGCATTATCATCAAGCCAGTCTTTAATAAAGCCAAACATTCACAACCCACCACCAAAGTAAATATATCCATTGTTCAACTGTTTATTATACTTTAAATATTGTTAAACCGTCAATCATGGTATGCTTTGCCAATTAATACCATAGCGCCAAAAAGACCAGCGTACCTGTGAAGGTACGCTGCAACCTGTCCACGACGGACGTTACTCACAATATGCTCTTAAAATAAACCCCATCTAAAACTCCGGCTCGATCAGGCCGTAGTTGCCGTCTTTCCGCTTATAGACCACGTTGACCTGCTCGGTATCTGCGTTCGAAAAGACAAAAAAGTTGTGCCCTAAAAGGTTCATCTGCAGAATGGCCTCCTCCACCGGCATGGGCTTGATGGTAAAACGCTTGGTTCTGACCAGCTTCGGGCCGTTTTCTTCATCCTCCGTTTTCGCCTGGGCCATAGCCTTTTGTCCTTCAATAAGACGGTTGCCCCGCTTCTGCAGCTTGCCTTTATACTTTTCAATCTGCTTTTCGAGTTTATCAACCACCAGGTCAATAGAAGCATACATATCGCCGGTACTTTCTTCGCCTCTTAAAATCATCCCGTCAATCGGAATGGTTACTTCCACCCGGTGGAACCCCCTGACCACAGTAAGAGCAACCTGGGCATCGCCAAGATTCTCCATATATTTATCAAGCTTTCCCAGGCGTTTCGTTACATAATCCTTCAAGGCGTCGGTAACCTCAATGTTTCTGCCCCGTACTTGCACTTTCATTTAAAACCAGCCCCTTTCCCAAGATTTGTTATCACGGCTATTATTCCCATAATACAAAAAAACCTACCTCATCTCAAATAAATCATCACTGTTAATGACCTATTTATAGCGAAGCAGTAACACTTGCTGGGCAAATCAAACTTATATGGTCAGTAAGAAAAACCCCAGACTGGCTGGGGCTTTTCTGATCTATAACTTGACAACGTTGGCAGCCTGCGGTCCCCGGGCGCCTTCGACGATATCGAATTCAACCTCTTGACCCTCGTTCAAGGTCTTAAAGCCTTCTTCCTGAATCGCCGAGAAGTGAACGAATACATCCCCTCCACTCTCTCTCTCGATAAAACCATAACCCTTTTCTTGATTAAACCACTTAACCTTACCTAACAAAAAACATACCTCCTAAAATTTTTCCGTGGGCATAAACTCACACATTAAAATGTTAACATAACCATAATCTAAATGTCAAGCGTTACCACAACTGATCGGAGTTACCATTTACAACCCATTTTTTCCTTAACATCCCTTCTAAAACAACTATATTTCATAATACTATTAAGAGTCCGTTATTAAAGGTTGATTGCTTATTATATAACAAATTTTCCCAGAACAGAAGCGGATAATTATGTTATTTAAGACAAATGTTAGTGTCGAAAATTTTTTTGTTGAAGGTTGCTTGTGAAGAAATACCTGTGGATAATGTGGATATCATTGTTAATAACTTTAAAAATGAGCCCTTTTTCTGTGAGTAATTCATGGTGAAATAAAAAATATTGTCATTATTTGCTAATTGATGGCACGATTTTTGTAGAATATTAAAAGAGGCGACCGGTCACGACAGTTAAGCCGAACACCTGTTTTGCGCCGGCCGCAACCAGGGTTGCAGCCGCAGCTGACATAGTAGAACCCGTTGTAAAAACATCGTCAATCAACAGTACGTTTCTGCCGGAAATCTTTTTGCCGTGCCTAACTTTAAATGCCCCTTTTAAATTCCGTTCCCTGGCAGACCTGGATAGACCAGCCTGAGGAGACGTTTCGAAATCTTTTACCAGGGCATTTTCATCCACCTCGGTTTGCTGCCGGGCACCTAATTTCCCCGCCAACATTGCCGCCTGGTTAAAGCCCCGGCGCAGCAGTTTTTCTCTTGAAAGGGGCACGGGAACCAACAAGTCTACCGCGGCAAACTGCGGCTCTTCCCGGAAAACCTGTTCCATAATCCCGGCCAGGGGCACGGCCAGGCTGCGTTTTCCCGCATATTTTAAACGATGAACAGCATCTTTTAAAATACCTTCATACGGCCCGGCCGCCCGGGCTAAAACAAACGGCCAGTCCCGCTTGCGGCATTCGACACATAAACCGGCGGCACCGGCATTCAGGAAGACATTATCACCCTTGCCCGGAAGGCGCCCGCAGCGGCTGCAGAAAGATTCCCGCCTGTATGCTTCAACGACTTCCAGGCAACGGCTGCACACCTCCCCCGCCGGTGACGTCCCGCTACAAAAAGGACAGGTAGTCCGGGGCGGAAAGATAAGGTTAAGCAGGTCGTCCCAGAGGCAAAACAAATTATACCCTCCACGTCAATAAATATTGGTGCCTGAACTAGTACCTCAGGCCAATTCCACGGCTGCAGATTCAACCCGGTCTCTCCCGCCGGTTTTTGCTTTTTCCAGGGCCCGCTGCGCTGCCTTAAAAAGCCCCGCCAAATCACCCGCGTCCCGGGGAAACTCAGCCACCCCGGCACTGACGGCCAATCGCCCGCCCCGGCCTTCCTTTTTCAGAAAATTATATTCCCGGATTGCTCCCCGGATATAGCCGGCCCTGTCAGACAGCGGCGCACCGGTTATCCCCGGAAGAAGCAATACAAATTCATCCCCGCCGCAACGGGCGACTAAATCACTTTCACGGGCACTCTCTTCAACTAGGGCAGCCATCTCAGCCAGGGCCCGCTCCCCGGCCACGCGCCCGTAGCGCTGGTTGAAAGCTTTGAAATGATCAATGTCAATTAGAATAATACCTATGGAAGCACCGTTTTTGGCGGCATTTTCACAGGCATCCCGGGCCAGCCAAAAAAAATTGGCGGCATCCAGGAGCCCGGTCAGGTTGTCCCGGGACACGGCATCTTCCAGGCGTTCCTTGAGAATAGAATTTCCCACGGCTGCAGCCGCCTGCCCCGCCAGAACGGTGGTTATATGCAGGTGATTTTCATCAAAAGCCATGGGGCGCTTTTCACCCAGGACAATAACTCCCAAGGCCTCTTTGCCGGAGACGAGCGGTACTATTACCAGCGAACGCATCACCCGGTAAAGGCCGGCTTCATCACTGGTACGGGGATCTACCCGGGAATCAAGTACCATTAACGGCTCCTTCCCGGCCAGGGCAAGTCCGGCAATCCCCTCTCCCTGATAAACTGCCGTCGACCGGAGTTGTTTTGAATAAGGTCCGGTTACTGCCGCGGGCAGGTAGGCGCCTCTTCCTTCCGGGCGAAAGTAAACCACACCGGTATGATATGAAAAGGCTTTACCCGCACTCTTCAAAACCACGTCCAGTAAAGCGACCGGTTCTGAATTATTATTTACTGCCCTGGCCATTTCATAAAAAGCTTTTAACTCCTTGTTGGCCAACTGCAAGCGGATATAATAACGAAAAATCAACTGCAGTGCCAGAACGGAAAAAAACAACAGTACTATGCCCGCCAGCCCCACATAACCGTAAACTGCGGATATCAGAACGGCTACAGGCACCGTAAATAAATATGTCAGCCCGTCCCACTTGAAAGTTTCCAGCCAAGCCGGATACGGCTGGCGACGCTTCTTGGGCCATAAATAAAAGGATACCAGCAGGTGATTCACGGCAATATAAGAAACCACAAAGGCGGCCAGGGGCAGGACGTTGGCAACGCTCAACTGACCCGGAACCCCACCGCTTTGCCGGAAAAAAAATGCGGCCGCCACTGCTGCCAGGACATTCTGGCCGGAGTTAAAAAGAGTGGTCCGCAGCGGGCTGCCCCGGTTGATAATCCCCTGTCCGAATAAAGTGGCTAAACCGCTGATCCAAACAGCAGCCGCCGGGCCGTAAATCAAAAAACCGGACAAAATCAAGGCGAAGCCGCCGGAAAGCCGGCCGTGAGGAAAAGGCACCGAAAACCACTCGGCCAGCATCCAGAGCAAAATAACCGCCACCAAGTCGCGTCCTCTATCCAGATCCAGGGCGGGGAAAAGCAGGTAGAGCTGCCAAACGGCCAGACCCGCGACCAGCCAGGTATAGGATATGTGGATGGAACCCCGTTTTACCCGCAAACCATGCCACCTCAATGGAATATTTCGACAAAACCTGTAATTTACCTGCATTACAGGCGTTAAAACAAACGTAAAGATTAAAAAAACGCCCCCGGTTATTTAGAGGCGCTCTTTCTTTTTTTAAAAGCTTTCAAGCTGTGAGTTTTTGCAGCTCCCGGTATGGTTTTCATAAATTTTACTTTTTACAGCCCGGCTTTGTGCCTGAGAATTTCCGCTTTATCCGTGCGCTCCCAAGGCAGGTCAAGGTCATTTCTGCCGAAATGACCGTAAGCCGCGACCTGTTTGTATATCGGCCGGCGTAAGTCCAGTTCCTTGATAATTCCGGCCGGACGCAGGTCAAAGTGCTCCCGTACCAGTTTTACCAGGCTTTGTTCGTCAACCTTACCCGTACCGAAAGTATCTACCATTATTGATACGGGGCGGGCTACTCCAATAGCGTAAGCCACCTGAATTTCACATTTATCGGCCAGCCCCGCGGCCACAATATTTTTAGCAACATAGCGGACGGCATAACTGGCGGACCGGTCGACCTTGGTGGGATCCTTGCCGGAAAAAGCCCCACCGCCATGGCGGGCCATACCGCCATATGTATCAACAATTATTTTACGCCCGGTCAGCCCGGTGTCGCCTTGGGGACCACCGATTACAAACCGGCCGGTAGGATTGACTATAAAGCGGGTGGCATCATCCAGCAGCTCCGCAGGAACTACCGGCTTAATTACATGTTCAACCACAGCACTGCGGACCTGTTCCAGGGTCACCTCGGGGTGGTGCTGGGTGGAAACAACGATCGTGTCCACGCGGACGGGAACACCGTCTTCATACTCAACAGTTACCTGGGTTTTGCCGTCCGGAAGAAGGCAAGTAACTTTTTCTTTTTTTCGGACTTCGGTCAGGCGCCTGGCCAGCCGGTGCGCCAGGGAAACAGGCAGCGGCATTAACTCAGGTGTCTCTTTAGTGGCATAACCGAACATCATCCCCTGGTCCCCGGCCCCGATCGCTTCCTGTTCATCTCCGCCGGTTTTACTCTCACGCGTTTCCAGAGCCCGGTCCACCCCCTGGGCAATATCCGCAGACTGTTCGTCAATGGAGGTAATCACCGCGCAGGTATCACAATCAAAACCGTATTTTGCCCTGGTATAGCCAATCTCACGGACCGTTTCCCTGGCGATCCTGGAAATATCGACATAACAATCGGTGGTAATTTCCCCACTCACCAGAACCAAGCCGGTGGTGACCAGGACTTCACAAGCCACACGGCCAAAGCGATCTTTTTCCAGAATCGAGTCGAGCACGGCATCAGAAATCTGGTCGGCAATTTTATCAGGATGTCCCTCGGTTACGGACTCAGAAGTAAACAGCCGCCTGGTCATAAACATACCTCCTTAATTTTAGTACAAGCTACAAACATAAAATAAACCTCCGGATCAGAGGTTTACACTCAAAACCGGTAAGCACGTGGTCAAGGCAGGTTTACCTTGTATATTCTAGCAAAACCGGTTAATAAATGTCAACTGAGCGAACTGGCAATGATTACATTGTATCTTCCACCAGCACGGTGTGGACCCCTATTTTTTTGACTTTATCCCAGGGTACCACCACGTCCTTACCGGCTCCCAGGAGCCCAAAATACCTTCTGCCGCCTGAAAGCACCAGGGAAATCACCTGCCCGGTTTCCATATCGACGTGTACATCTTTCACGGAACCCAGCTTCGCGCCGTCAGCCATATTGACAATATCTCTTGAGCCCAGGTCGGAAATTTTGAATTGCATTCCGGCACTACACCTCCTTGCTCCAGCTTATGCCGGCCGCAGGCAAAAGGTTCCGGCCGCAGGATGCCGGAACCGTGAATAAATAAAAGTTAATACTTGCTAATAATCAAGCTAATAATC
>DFAQ01000036.1:0-3763 GCA_002365865.1 Pelotomaculum sp. UBA3102 | reverse complement strand
TCAAGCTAATAATCAAGCTAATGCTCATGCAATTTTGCCAGTTTATTCCGCAGGCCCCCAAAAGCATCCCGGCAATAATTCAGCAACAAATGAATTTCTTCAATTCTTAATGCTATTGCTGCGGCTATGAAAGCTACCACACCGGTCGCAATCGCAGACCCGACCCGGACCGCAAGGCCGAGCGTACCGCTCCGGGCGAAATGCCCGGCCAAAACGGCATCAACACCGTAGCTTGCCGCAGCCATAACCCCCGAGGCGGCCAGCACCGACAGGATGAATTTCCCCAACCCCGACCACTTTAAAGCGGCTACTTTCTTCTCCAGGCAGATCATCAACAACACCGTGCCGGTTAATGAAGCAAGCGAACTTGCCAGGGCCAGGCCCGCATGTTGAAGCACCCTTATCAAAACCAGGCTCAGGCACAGGTTGACCAGAACCGTAAACAAGCTGATTTTTACGGGGGTTCTGGTATCTTGTACGGAGTAAAAACCCCGGCTGAGAATTATAATGGCCGCCTGCCCTACCAACCCCACGGAATAAAAAAGCAGGGCGGCAGCCGTCAATTCCGTGGCCTGCCGGCCAAAGGCCCCGTGCTGGAACAACAGGCTAACTACCGGGTAACGCAATACCATGAGGCCGATGCCCGCGGGCACCATGGCCAGGATCATTATTTTAACCAACCGGTTTAAAGCAGCAGACAACTCTTCGAAGCTTCCCTCCGCCGCCAGTTTTGACAGGGTTGGAAACACCGCGGTGCCCAGAGCCAGCACTACAAGACTTACCGGAAACTGAACCAGCTTATTGGCAAAATTAAGCGCCGAAATGCTTCCCGTCTGCAGTCCGGAAGCAAAAATCCTTTCGATCAAAATATAGGCCTGGTTCACCGATATTCCAAGGGTGGCAGGCATTGCCAGGTAGAAAACTTTTTTGACCCCCGGGTGTCCGATATCAAACACCGGCTTGTAGCGGTAGCCGGCGCGTACCAGAACGGGCAACTGGATTAAACCCATTAAAGCCATGGCGATTACGGTACCCGCCGCCAGCCCGTGGATCCCGTAAAAACTGCCCAAAGTAAGCGCTGAAAGGATAATCACCATATTATTAGCCACACCGGAAAAAGCCGGAACACCGAATATGTTGTTTGCATTCAACAGCCCGGTAAAAAGCGAGGCCCACCCTGAAAAGAGCAGCAAGGGGAACATTATTCGCGTGAGATCCTCCGCCAGCCTGGCCGCTTCACCCTGAAAACCCGGGGCGATTAACTTGACGACATAGACCGAACCAATCATGCCGGCGGCTGAAACAATAATAAATATTACCGTTACGACATTAAAAACCGTATTGAATACTTTCCAGGCCTCTTGCTTTTCTTTTTTAGTGGCATATTCGGTAAATACCGGAACCACTACCGCCACCAGCGCCCCGCTGATCACGGCGAAAAGCAAATTCGGTGCCGTAAAGGCCACCAGGTACGCGTCCGTATGCACGGACGCGCCAAACTGGCGGGCAATCACTATATCACGTACCAGCCCCAGAAACCTTGACAGCAGGCTGAAGAAAGCAATCGTGAGCGTTGCCTTAAAAATGAATTTCCCGGTCGACATATCCCCCGTCCCCACTCCCACCATTTACCAAAAGGTGCCTGACCCCTTTTGTATATAATTACCATAAACATTAAAAGAGTCGTTACTCCCGATAACGACTCGCAAGCTATTTATTAAATTTCGACGTGCTTCTTTATTTTCCTCCTGCAAAACAAAGCTGCCCTGGTCAGGAGGGCAGCTTTGTCAATAAGGCAATATTATCGATCTATAGTTTTTCCAGCAGCCGGTAGAGCATTACCGCCGCCTGGGCCCGCGTGGCTTTTTCACCGGGAGCAAACCTGCCGTCGCTCATGCCGACAATTATGCCTTCCCTGGAAGCGAGGCCGCAGCCGTTTTCCGCCCACCCGGCAATTTGGCTCTGGTCGTTAAATCCTACCAGGTCTCCGGTGCTGCCCGATTCATACCCTTCACCGGTCATGACCCGGGAAATAATGACGGCCATTTCCTGCCTGGTAATTTTACCGTTGGGCTCAAATATATCCGCTGCCTTACCGTAAATGAGGTTGTTCTCGTATGCAGCCGCCACCACCTGCCGGTACCAGGCAGCTTCAGGTACATCCTTGAAAGGCAGGCTCTCATCGCCCGCGCTCAATCCCAGCATTCTCACCACCAGTGCCGAAAATTCCGCCCTGGTGATGTCGGCGCCGGGATCAAATTCCGCGGCGGTCCTGCCGGCGATGATGCCTTTGCCGGCCATTATTTCAATGCTGTCTCTGGCCCACTCGCACTGCGCCAGGTCAGTGAAGGACTTTCTCGCCACCTTGGCAAAATACTTGTTGAAGTGTTTGGTCTTAAATACTACTTTACCGCTGGCCGGGTCATATTTGCCGCCTACGGGTTGTATCGTTCCGTCATCTTGGAGCAGGAATACTGTTACCTCGTTCGGGTTTTCACCTTCCTGCAGGCTATAAGGAATGCTGACTTCAACCGGTTTTTCAAATTTACTGACTTTGGTTCCCCCGGCGCTGATATTTAAATCAACCACGGCGCTGTTTTCCGGGATGTTCTTTCTGACCTCCGCCGGGATTTCCTCAGTTTTCACTTTTTTAGCGGAAAGAACGATGTCTTTACCGGCGGTCTCCGCACCAAATGTTTCCGGGGTAATGCTGATGGAAGCAACTTCGGTTTTAACTTCGAGTTTATCTACGCCGCTTTCCTTGAGACTTTCCAGGGTACCCGGCGGCAACTTGGTTTCCACCTGCTCTTTACCGGTTGCGGGAACCTCAATGGCCACCTTGGTTTCTATTTTCTTTTTGACCTCCAAACCGTTTTCCGCCAATTTTTGCGCCATTGATTCAGCCGCCTGGACCGCAGCGCGGGTCTTTTCCTGTATCCGGGTCAAATCGGCCTGAACACTTGCTTTTTCATCTGTTAGCTCAATTTCACTTTCACTTACCTTGTCCGTGCCGGCTTTTTCAACTGCTTTCTCCACTACTTTCAAGGTCTTATCGGCAATTTTCTTTGCCGCGCCCTGGTCCAGCTTTTTCGCCAAAGAGGCGGCTGATTGGACTATTTTATCCGCAACTCCCGCAGCACCGGCGGCATCCATTTTTTCCATGGCTTTGGCAGTGGCGTCAAGAGCCTTGGCTGCGGTATCCTCTACCGTCTTCTTACTTGAAGGTGCCAGTTCGTCCACGGCTTTGGCCGCGGAGTCGATCACCTTGGCCGCGGTTTCCCCCAGCTTTGCGGCAGCCTGGGAATCCTGTACCCGGGCAACAGCCTGTTCCAGAACATCTGCTACCCTGGCAGTAACATCGGCAAGCTTTTCAGCCTGTTCCGAAGTTTCAACCGTTACTGCCCCCAAGCTTTCTGCAGCAATGTCGACAGAGTCAGCCACCTGATCGTCCGTTGCATCCGGGTCGCTTACTGTTTGTTCGGCTTCATCCGCAGCCTGCTCAGCATCCTCGATAGTACCGGTTGTCGGCGTGGTTGTACCGCCACCGCCACCGCCCGTATCCGGCTCTTCCATGTTCCCAATAGTAATAAGGATGTCTTCCAGTTTTTCTATTTCTTCTGAATCCAAATTATCCCTGAGTGCTTCTACGTTAGCCCAGTTCAGGCCATAGCGAGCCGCAGTTTCAGCGGCAATCGGCGAGTCCTCACTAAAAATTTGCTCCAGTTCCGCTTGCGGAATTTCCTCAAAGGAATCAATCGTAAGC
>DFAQ01000069.1 GCA_002365865.1 Pelotomaculum sp. UBA3102 | reverse complement strand
TCATTGATTCCCGTTACGACGCCGGCGCCCACGGTGCGCCCGCCTTCCCTGATGGCAAAACGCAGGCCCTCTTCTATGGCGATGGGGGTGATCAGGTTTATGTCGATCTTGATGTTGTCCCCGGGCATTACCATTTCTACTCCCTCAGGCAGTTTGGTGATACCGGTCACGTCGGTGGTACGAAAGTAAAACTGGGGCCGGTAGCCGTTGAAAAACGGGGTGTGCCTCCCGCCTTCTTCTTTGGTCAGTACGTATACTTCAGCGGAAAAGTTCTTGTGCGGCTTGATGCTTCCCGGCTTGGCCAGTACCTGGCCCCGTTCGATTTCTTTGCGTTCTACGCCGCGTAACAGGCACCCGATGTTGTCTCCGGCTTCGCCGCTGTCAAGTATTTTCCGGAACATTTCTACGCCCGTGACTACGGTTTTGCGGGGCTTGTCGTTCAGGCCCACGATTTCTACTTCTTCTCCGGTCTTGATGGTGCCGCGCTCTACCCGGCCGGTCGCCACGGTGCCCCGCCCGGTGATGGAGAATACGTCTTCTACGGGCATCAGGAACGGTTTGTTAACTGCGCGCTGGGGCGTGGGTACGTATTCGTCTACGGCGTCCATCAGTTCCAGTATGGTTTTGCAGTGTTCGCATTCGCGCTGGCCGCACCCGCATTCCATGGCTTTCAGGGCCGACCCGGTGATGATCGGTATTTCGTCGCCGGGAAATTCGTAGGCGGACAGTAGTTCGCGTACTTCCATGTCGACTAGTTCCAGCAGTTCGGGGTCGTCTACCATGTCGGCTTTGTTGAGGTATACTACGATGTAGGGTACACCTACTTGCCGCGCCAGGAGTATGTGTTCCCGGGTCTGCGGCATGGGTCCGTCGGCTGCCGATACTACCAGGATCGATCCGTCCATCTGGGCGGCCCCGGTGATCATGTTTTTGACGTAGTCGGCGTGCCCGGGACAGTCTACGTGCGCGTAGTGTCTGTTGTCGGTTTCGTATTCCACGTGCGCGGTGTTGATGGTGATGCCGCGTTCGCGTTCTTCGGGCGCGTTGTCGATTTCTTCAAATTTCTTATACGTCGACTTGCCCGTCTTGGACAAAATCAGGGTGATCGCCGCGGTGAGGGTGGTCTTACCGTGGTCCACGTGCCCGATGGTGCCGATGTTGACGTGGGGTTTGGTCCGCTCAAATTTTTGCTTTGCCATTGGTTCTTCCTCCTTGTAATTATTTTCAATATTTATTTCAAAAAAATTCCTTGGCCTGCATTAGCATGCCTGATATCTAACGATTTTACTCATCTAGCTAGCCGCCGGTGCGCCTCGCAATGATCCCTTCAACGATATTCCCGGGCATTTCCGCGTAATGGGAAAACTGCATGGTGTAATTGCCGCGGCCCTGGGTGCGTGAACGCAGTTCGGTGGCATAACCGAACATCTCCACCAGGGGAACCAGAGCGTGAATCGCCTGGACGGCACCGCGGGGTTCCATTTCCTCGATCCGGCCGCGCCGGGCATTCAGGTCCCCAATGACATCACCCATGTACTCCTCACCAACCACAACTTCAACTTCCATTACGGGTTCCAGTAATACCGGCCCGGCTTTGGCGGCCCCGTGTTTAAAACCTATGGAACCGGCAATTTTAAAGGCCATTTCGGATGAATCCACCTCGTGGTAAGAGCCGTCTACAAGGGTGACGCCCACGTCCACTACCGGGTAACCGGCCAAAATGCCGTTCTCCATGGCCTCTTTTACCCCGGCGTCAACCGCCGGTATGAATTCTCTAGGGATAACCCCGCCGACAATTCTGTTTTCAAACCGGTAGCCGGTCCCGCGTTCCTGGGGCTCGATTTCCACCACCACGTGACCGTACTGGCCGCGCCCGCCGCTCTGGCGAATAAACTTGCCCTCGGCCCGGACCTTTTTACTGATGGTTTCTTTATAAGCCACCTGGGGCCTGCCGACGTTGGCTTCCACTTTGAACTCACGCAGCATCCGGTCTATGATTACTTCCAGATGCAGCTCGCCCATACCGGAGATCAAGGTCTGCCCGGTATCGGGATCGGTGTCGATCCGGAAAGTGGGGTCTTCCTCGGCCAGCCGCTGCAGGGCGACCGCCATTTTCTCCTGGTCGGCCTTGGTTTTGGGCTCGATGGCCACCTGGATCACCGGCTCCGGGAATTCCATGGACTCAAGAATAACGGGCCGGTCCCCGTCACACAACGTATCACCGGTAGCAGTGGTCTTAAGACCTACCGCGGCTACGATGTCCCCGGTAAAAACTTCTTTGATGTCCTCGCGGCGGTTGGCATGCATCCTCAGAATGCGTCCGACTCTTTCCCGGCGGTTCTTAGACGGGTTAAAAACATAGGACCCGGTTTTCAACCGCCCGGAGTATACTCTGAAAAAGGTAAGTTTTCCGACATAAGGGTCGGCCATAATCTTAAAGGCCAGGGCTGAAAACGGCTCATCATCCCCGGCCTCCCTGATTTCTTCAGCTCCGGTTTCAGGGTTGACACCCCGTATCGGAGGCACTTCGACGGGAGCAGGCAGATAATCCACAATAGCATCCAGCAGCAGCTGCACCCCCTTATTCTTAAAGGATGAACCGCACAAAACCGGGATTACCTTTACTGCCAGGGTCGCTTTACGTAACCCCTGTCTGATATCCTCGGCGGTAATTTCCTCATTTTCGAGGTACTTGATCATCAACGCCTCATCATGTTCGGCAACCGCTTCGATCAAACGCTCCCTCAGCGCGGCTGCTTCTTCAGCCAGCCCGGGAGGAATGTCGGTTTCTTCACTGCGGGTGCCCAGGTCATCAACATAGGTGATGACCTTGTTTCGCACCAGGTCGATTACGCCGCGAAAATCTTCTTCCACCCCCACGGGCATTTGTACGGCAACGGGGTTGGCTCCCAGACGCTCCCGGATCATTTTCAATCCCCGGTAGAAGTCGGCTCCTACCCGGTCCATCTTGTTTATGTAGGCAACCCGCGGGACCCCGTACCGGTCCGCCTGCCGCCATACTGTTTCAGACTGAGGTTCAACGCCCCCCACCGAACAAAAAACTGCCACCGCGCCGTCAAGCACGCGCAGGGAGCGTTCAACTTCTACAGTAAAGTCCACGTGGCCTGGCGTGTCGATGATGTTAATCCGGTAATCACGCCAGAAACAACTAGTAGCAGCGGAGGTAATGGTTATCCCCCGCTCCTGCTCCTGCACCATCCAATCCATGGTGGCCGCGCCGTCGTGAACCTCCCCAATCTTATGCACCCTACCGGTATAAAACAGTATCCGTTCGGTGGTGGTAGTCTTGCCGGCGTCAATATGAGCCATTATTCCTATGTTTCGAGTTTTATGCAGCGAAAACTGACGCGACATGCAGAGATCACTCCTTTACCACCTGTAATGCGCAAATGCTTTGTTCGCTTCCGCCATTTTATGAGTATCTTCCCTCTTCTTCACAGAACCACCGGTACCGGCCGCGGCATCCATGATTTCAGCAGCCAGCTTTTCCTTCATGCTTTTACCCGCACGGTTTCTTGAAAAATTCGTCAGCCAGCGGATGGCCAAGGTTTGCCTGCGGTCATGACGCACTTCCACCGGAACCTGGTAGTTGGCGCCGCCCACCCGGCGGGCCTTAACTTCCAGCACGGGCATGATGTTCTTCATCGCCGCCTCAAACACTTCCTGCGGGTCTTTACCGGTTTTTTCTTTTATAATATCCATCGCGCCGTACACGATAGTTTCAGCTACGCTCTTTTTACCGTCCAGCATCATCTGGTTGACCAGCTTGGTCAATATTTTGCTTCCATAAACGGGGTCCGGGAAATTTTCACGCTTAGGGATTCCCCCTCTTCTGGGCATTCTTTTCCCCCCTTTGCCGCGAAGTAATATCGTTTGATCAAAAAACTATTTTTTAGGCCGCCTTGCGCCGTACTTGGAACGCCCCCGGTTTCTGTCCTCCACACCGGCGGTGTCCAGGGCGCCGCGCACGATATGATATCTGACGCCCGGCAGGTCTTTTACCCGGCCGCCGCGCACCAGGACCACCGAGTGCTCTTGCAGGTTGTGTCCGATACCGGGAATATAGGAGGTTACCTCGATACCGTTGGTCAACCTGACCCTGGCTACTTTACGCAGGGCGGAATTCGGCTTTTTGGGTGTCGTCGTGTAAACCCTGATACACACCCCCCGCTTTTGCGGGCATTCTTTCAACGCCGGGGCAGTAGACTTTTTGGTCATTTCCTCCCTGCCCTTGCGGATCAACTGATGGATGGTTGGCATATCGAATCCACCTCCTTCCTGGGCTAATAAGCAATGTTTATTTCGTTCCTGTTTACTCTTCGATTACCGCCGCTGAAGCACAGCCGACTTTGATACCGCAGGCCCTGCCGAGTTCCCGCATAGATGCAACCCGGACCACCGGAATACCTTTTTTCTCGCACATCTGAATTATGGGTTCGACTACGCGACGTTCCGCATCTTCCGCTACATATACTGTTTTTGACTCTCCCCGCTCGATGGCTTTCAAGGTCTGCTTGGTGCCCACGGTCTTTTTCTTCACTTCCAGCAACCGTTTATACGCCATACAGTCCGACCTCCCGAAAACCAGACACTTTTACATATTATCACCGCAAATGGGCCTTGTCAATATTTTATCTGAACCCCTAAACCACCGTCTCTTTTTCCATTGCCTCTTCACGGTACGGTAAATCCGTTCCGGGCAGTTCCGGTTCTTCTTCCGCTGTTTCTTGAGCTTCAACCACACTGACACTGATATTGCGGTAGCGTGACATTCCCGTGCCGGCCGGCACCAGTTTACCGATAATTACGTTTTCCTTCAGTCCCAGCAACGGGTCCATTTTACCCTTGATGGCGGCTTCGGTCAGTACCCGGGTGGTCTCCTGGAAGGAGGCCGCGGAAAGGAATGAGTCGGTGGCCAGGGAAGCCTTCGTAATACCCAGCAACACCGGTCTGGCAGTTGCCGGTTCGCCGCCCTCAACCGCTTCGGTTACCCGCCTGTTTTCGTCTTCGAATTTAAACACGTCGATCAAGCCCCCCGGCAGCAATCCGGTATCGCCGGGATCTTCTATTTTAACCTTTTTCAGCATCTGGCGAATCATCACTTCAATGTGTTTGTCGTTGATGTCCACTCCCTGCAGCCGGTAAACGCGCTGCACTTCCTGGAGCAAGTATACTTGTACTCCCGGCACGCCCTTGATTTTAAGCAAATCATGCGGGTTAACGGAACCCTCGGTCAGTTCGTCCCCGGCATAGACGTAGTCACCGTCCTTGACTTTCATACGGGAATCGTAAGAAACCTGGTAACCGACCTTTTCTCCTTCTTCGGTCTTAACTTCGATTTCCCGGCGTCCTTTTACCTCGCGCACCTGCACCACACCGTCAACCTCACTGATGACCGCCTGCCCCTTGGGCTTGCGTGCCTCAAAAAGTTCTTCCACCCGCGGCAGGCCCTGGGTGATGTCTTCTCCGGCCACGCCGCCGGTGTGAAAAGTGCGCATGGTCAACTGGGTACCGGGTTCGCCGATGCTTTGAGCGGCAATAATGCCCACGGCCTCGCCGATGTCCACCTGGCGGCCAGTAGCCAGGTTGCGCCCGTAGCACTTAATGCAGACGCCGTATCGGGTTTTACAGGTTAAAACCGACCGGATTTTAACCTTCTTGATCCCCGCGCTTTCGATTTCATTTGCTTGCTCTTCGGAAATTTCAGCGCCTTTAGATACAATAATGGCGCCGGTTTCCGGGTGGTACACATCTTCCAGGACAATCCGCCCGACGATGCGGTTGCCGATTTTTTCGATCGTTTCACTGCCGTTCATGATATCCGAAACCTCAATCCCCTGTTCGGAACCGCAGTCTTCTTCCCTGACGATGACATCCTGGGCCACGTCAACCAGCCGGCGCGTAAGGTAACCGGAGTCGGCCGTCCGGAGCGCGGTGTCGGCCAATCCCTTCCGGGCACCGTGGGTGGAAATAAAATATTCCAGCACCGTCAACCCTTCCCGGAAGTTGGCCTTAATCGGCAGGTGAATAATGCGCCCGGACGGGTCGGCCATCAGCCCCCGCATACCGGCAAGCTGGCGGATCTGCTGGATGTTGCCGCGGGCGCCGGAATTAGCCATCATATAGACCGGATTAAATTTATCCAGGGACTCGACCAGCGCGTCGGTTACGTTTTTAGTTGCTTCATTCCAAATCCCGATCACCTTCCAGTACTGTTCCCCTTCGGTGATCAGGCCGCGGCGGTACTGCTGCTCCACCTTTTCCACCTGCTGTTCGGCTTCTTTCAAAATTTCCTTTTTCTGCCCGGGAATTTTTATATCCTGAATCCCGATGGTAATCCCGGCCTTGGTAGCGAAGTCAAAGCCCAGCTTCTTGACACCGTCCAAAAACTTGGCCGTGTGGGAAAATCCCAGTTCGCGGTAACAGTATTCCACCAGTGCGCTTAATTCTTTTTTATCCGCTACTTTATTAAAAAACCCGAGTTCGCTGGGAACCGCTTCATTAAATATGATCCTGCCCACGGTGGTCTCTACCCGGCCCAGTCCCGGTAAACGCACCGTCACCCTGGCATGCAGGGAAACATCCTTATTATAATAAGCCATCACGCTTTCTTCCGTGTCTTTAAAAACCTTTCCCGCCCCAAAGGCGTCTTCCTTTTCCATGGTCAGGTAGTAAATGCCCAAAACCATGTCCTGGGTAGGTACGGCCACGGGCCGCCCGTCCTTGGGATTTAAAATATTATTGGCGGAAAGCATTAAAAGCCTGGCTTCGGCCTGTGCTTCGGCGGAAAGAGGCACGTGCACCGCCATCTGGTCCCCGTCAAAGTCGGCGTTATACGCGGCACAAACCATGGGATGAATTTGGATCGCGCGGCCCTCCACCAGTACCGGTTCAAAGGCCTGAATACCCAGGCGGTGCAGGGTGGGAGCACGGTTCAGCAACACGGGATGCTCACCGATGACATCCTCTAAAACATCCCAAACCTCCGGGCGTACCCGCTCCACCATCCGCTTGGCACTCTTGATGTTGTGGGCGTAACCGTCGTTAACCAGCCGCTTCATCACAAAAGGTTTAAAAAGCTCCAGCGCCATTTCCTTGGGCAGTCCGCACTGGTAAATGTTCAGTTCCGGTCCCACCACGATCACTGAGCGACCGGAATAATCGACCCTCTTCCCCAGGAGATTCTGGCGGAAACGGCCTTGTTTGCCCTTGAGCATATCGCTCAAAGATTTCAGCGGCCGGTTGCCGGGACCTGTGACCGGCCTGCCCCTGCGCCCGTTGTCGATTAACGCGTCAACTGCTTCCTGGAGCATTCTTTTTTCGTTGCGGACGATGATGTCCGGAGCTCCGAGATCCAATAACCTCTTCAAGCGGTTGTTGCGGTTAATCACCCGGCGGTAGAGGTCATTTAAATCCGACGTGGCAAAACGCCCGCCGTCAAGCTGGACCATCGGGCGTAATTCCGGCGGAATAACCGGTATTATGTCCAGGATCATCCATTCCGGCCGGTTGCGCGACTTCCGGAAAGCTTCCACCACTTCCAGGCGGCGGATGGCCCTAATTTTCCGCTGGCCGGTTGCCTCCTTCAATTCCTGGCGCAGTTCCACGGCCAGCTCTTCCAGGTTGATTTCTTCCAGCAATTTTTTAATTGCCTCTGCTCCCATGCCCGCTTTAAAATCCGGGCCGTGCTTTTCCCGGTGTTCGCGGTATTCCGTTTCGGTAAGCAGCTGTTTTTTAACCAACCCGGTTTCACCGGGTTCAGTTACGATATATGAAACAAAGTACAATACTTTTTCCAGCGCTCTGGGGGACATATCCAGAAGAAGTCCCATGCGGCTGGGAATACCTTTAAAATACCAAATATGAGAAACCGGGGCCGCAAGTTCGATGTGGCCGAGCCGTTCCCGGCGCACCTTGGAACGTGTCACCTCTACGCCGCACCGGTCACATTTTACCCCCTTATAACGCACACGCTTGTATTTCCCGCAATGGCATTCCCAATCCCTGGTGGGACCGAAAATCCGTTCACAGAACAAACCGTCCCGCTCAGGCTTTAAGGTCCGGTAATTAATGGTCTCAGGTTTTTTAACTTCACCGCTGGACCAGGCGCGGATCTGTTCCTGAGAAGCCAGACCTATACGGATGCTGTCAAAGTTGTTTAAGTCCAGCAAAAGGACCCCTCCTCAAATAGTTAAAGTTATCTAGCCCGACCCCAGTTGTTCCTTGAAGTCATCATCCCCGGTACTTTCATCTTCTTTAAGGATGTCCCCGTCGTCATCTTCAACCATATCCTCATCAAGATCTTCAATCTCATCTTCAGCAAGATCTTCAACCTTATCTTCAGCAAGATCAATATTTTCTTGAGTATCACCATCGAAATCTTCTTCGCTCTCCGCCACGGGTTGATGCAGGTCAATACCCAACTCCTTAGCAGTTTCAGCGATATCCTCTTCAACTTCTTTTATTTCTATTGCCTGGTCGTCCTCTGCCAGGACCTTGATATCAAGTCCCAGGCTTTGCAGTTCTTTAATCAAAACCTTAAACGATTCCGGAACGCCGGGTTCGGGGACATTTTCCCCCTTAACTATGGCTTCGTAAGTTTTAACCCGCCCCACCACGTCATCCGATTTCACGGTGAGAATTTCCTGGAGGGTGTAGGCCGAACCGTAGGCCTCCAGTGCCCAGACCTCCATCTCTCCGAAACGCTGCCCGCCGAACTGGGCCTTGCCGCCCAGCGGCTGCTGCGTCACCAGGGAATAAGGCCCCGTAGAACGGGCATGGATCTTGTCATCAACCAGGTGCGCCAGTTTCAACATGTAGACATACCCCACCGTAACCGGATTGTCGAAAGGCTCACCGGTACGCCCGTCAAAAAGCATCATTTTACCGTTCATAGCATAAAGAAGTTTTTTCAACGCGTTCAGCAGGTCCTTTTTAGACATACCCGCTGATTCCAGTGCGGCAACCGTACTTTCCGAAAGACCCGTCTCCTTTATGGCGGTAAGGATACTTGCTTCCGACGACCCTGCTTTTTCCAGGCTTTCAATATTTTGCTCTCGCAACCGGTCGTTTTTTTCCATGGCGTTAATCGGTTCAATAACATCTTCTTCGGACAGGTTTGTCTTTTCTATCGCCGCCTTGAGACCGGTTTCCAGCAAAACGGCTTTTTTTAAAGTTTTAAATATATCTGCTTCCGAGGCCCCGTTAAAAACGGGGGTGGACACGTGTATACCCAGGATCTTGGACGCCCATCCCAGGTGCGCTTCCAAAACCTGTCCGATATTCATACGGGACGGAACCCCCAGGGGGTTCAACACTATTTCGACCGGTGTGCCGTCGGGCAGGAAAGGCATGTCTTCCTCCGGCAGGATCCGGGCGATGACCCCCTTGTTGCCGTGCCGCCCGGCCATTTTATCCCCTTCGGATATTTTTCGTTTTTGCGCGATATACACGCGCACCAGGTGGTTTACACCGGGGGGAAGCTCATCACCGTTGTCCCGGGAAAAAATTTTGACGTCCACTACCTTCCCGGATTCACCGTGGGGAACCCGCAGGGAGGTATCCCGGACCTCACGGGCTTTTTCGCCGAATATGGCCCTTAAAAGACGTTCTTCAGCGGTTAACTCGGTTTCTCCCTTGGGCGTAACTTTTCCCACCAGGATATCCCCAGGCCACACCTCGGCACCCGTCCGGATGATCCCCCGGTCGTCGAGATCTTTTAAAATATCCTCGCCCACATTGGGAATATCCCTGGTTATTTCCTCGGGTCCCAGCTTGGTATCCCGGGCATCGCACTCGTATTCCTCTATATGAACCGAAGTGTAAAAATCTTCTTTAACCGCCTTTTCGCTTATCAGAATGGCGTCTTCATAGTTATAACCTTCCCAGGGCATAAAAGCCGCCAGGATATTCCGCCCCAGAGCCAGCTCACCGCAATCCGTGGCGGGACCGTCGGCAATAACCTGCCCGGCCTCCACCCGGTCGCCCTTCCGTACCAGGGGTTTCTGGTTAATGCAGGTGCCCTGGTTGGAGCGGGAAAATTTTAACAACTTGTATCGGTCAATATCTCCGTCGTCCGTTCTGACTTCAATATTGTTCGCCGTTACTCTGGCTACTGTACCCGGGTTCTTTGCCAGCACCACCGCCCCGGAATCACAGGCGGCCTTTAATTCGATCCCGGTCCCGACCAGGGGCGCCTGGACTTTCAGCAGGGGCACGGCCTGGCGCTGCATGTTGGCCCCCATCAGGGCCCGGTTGGCGTCATCGTGCTCCAGGAACGGGATCAAAGCGGTGGCAATGCTGAAAACCTGTTTCGGGGAAACGTCCATGTAATCAACCCGCTCCGGCGGCACCACCACAATTTCGGGCGCCCTGGCGTTAATCCGGCTGCCCATAAAGCAACTGTTTTCGTCCAGGGGAGCGTTGGCCTGGGCGATAACTTTGCCGTCTTCCTCATCCGCGGTGAGAAAATGTATTTCATCGGTAACCCTTTTATGTTCCTTGTCTACTTTGCGGTACGGCGTCTCAATAAATCCGAAAGGACTGATTTGGGCGTAAGTACTCAAAGAACCGATCAGTCCGATGTTGGGACCTTCAGGCGTCTCAATGGGACACATTCTGCCGTAGTGAGAATTGTGCACGTCCCGCACCTCGAAACCCGCCCTTTCCCGGGAAAGCCCGCCCGGTCCCAGTGCCGACAGGCGCCTTTTGTGAGTCAGCTCCGCCAGCGGGTTGGTCTGGTCCATAAACTGAGACAACTGGCTGGAACCGAAAAATTCCTTGATCGAAGCCACTACCGGACGAATATTAATCAGGACTTGCGGCGTAATCACGTCCACGTCCTGGATGGTCATTCTTTCCCGCACTACCCGCTCCATCCGCGACAACCCGATCCGAAACTGGTTCTGCAAAAGTTCGCCTACCGAGCGCAACCTGCGGTTGCCGAGGTGGTCTATATCGTCCACATTTCCCTCGCCGTCCATCAACCCGAGCAGGTACCTGATGGTTTCGATAATGTCTTGCTTGGTCAATTCCCTGATATAATCACGCTTTACTTCCTGGTCGCCTGCCGCATCATTCCCGTTTTGATCCTGGTTGTCTTCTGCGAGGTCCCGGCGGCGCAGGATACCGTGTTTTAATTTTTTCTCAATTTTATACCGGCCCACATTGGCCAGGTCATAACGTTTGGCATCAAAAAAAAGCGAATTCAGCAGGGAACGGGCGCTTTCAACCGTGGGAGGTTCACCGGGGCGCAGGCGCTTGTAAATTTCAACCAGCGCTTCTTCCTCACTATCCGTATTATCCCGGTTTAAAGTCTCCAGGATATATTTATTATCGTTGAACAGCCCGGCCACCGACGCCTTTGAACCGTACCCCAGGGCACGTACCAGAACGGTCACCGGTATTTTCCTGGTGCGGTCGATCCTGACAAACACATGATCGTTAACGTCGGTTTCGAATTCCAACCATGCGCCGCGGTTGGGAATAATTGTGGCGGTATAAAGTTTTTTACCGCTGGGTTCGTCAACGTTCCCGGCAAAATAAACCCCCGGGGAACGTACTAACTGGCTTACGATGACCCTTTCGGCACCGTTGATAATAAAGGTACCCTTGTCGGTCATCAGGGGTAAATCCCCCATAAATACTTCCTGCTCCTTGACCTCACCGGTTTCTTTGTTAATTAAACGAACTTTTACCCGCAGGGGCGCAGCGTAAGTAACATCCCTCTCTTTACACTCTTCCACGGAATACTTGTTGTCTCCGAGACTGTAATCCAAGAACTCCAAAACAAGGTTGCCGGTGAAGTCTTGAATCGGGGAAATATCATGAAAAACCTCCTTCAGACCCTCCTGCAAAAACCAGCTGTAAGAATTGCTCTGTACTTCGATGAGATTGGGCAGCTCCAAAACTTCCCTCAAATTGCCGAAGTTGTAGCGAAGCCTGGTTCCAACCTTTTCAGGATAAACCACGGCACATCCACCCCCTGCATATAATACCTGAACCAAAACAATAAAAATAGAAAATAAAAAGCGCAAGGTTTGTTCTTTTACAATCCTCGCTTTAAAAAAAATTCTGACTATCTAAAATATTATTTCCTGGAAGCGGTATATAAATACATATATTTCTAGGCATAAAAACGGAAAAAAGACATTGTAGCACAATGACATTTTTAAATGATAGCATATATATTTTTCTTTGTCAATAAATTTTAAAATAGAGCAGAGCTGACGCATGAAAAAGTTTAAAAATCTTGCGTTCGTCCAATCAATCTTTTTTTTAAC
>DFAQ01000029.1 GCA_002365865.1 Pelotomaculum sp. UBA3102 | reverse complement strand
AAAATATGACCCGGACGGCGTAAGTCTTCCGGAACAGCTTCAGGGTCCAGTACTTTCTTTACCGTCATAGCCCGTTCATAGGCGGAAATGCCGGTAGTACAGTCTTTAGCGTCAATGGAAACTGTAAAAGCGGTCGCATGCGGGTCTGAGTTATTGGTAACCATGGCGGGCAATTCCAGCTCATCAAGCCTCTTACCCTCCATCGGAAGACAAATCAGCCCGCGACCGTAAGTGGCCATAAAATTAATCGCCTCCGGGGTTACCTTCTCGGCCGCCATAATCAGGTCACCTTCATTTTCACGGTCTTCGTCATCCACAACAATAATAATTTTACCCTGCCTGATATCCTCAACCGCTTCCTCAATAGTATTAAATTTCACTGCCGCCGCCTCCTCATTTTTAGCATTATTTTTCAGCAACATTATATAAAGCCGTGTTCGGCCAGAAACCCAAAATTTATTTTTGATTCCCTTTTTTCATATTCGCGGAAATCCATCATTTTTTCAATATATTTACCGATCACGTCTGCTTCCAGATTTACGGTATCCCCGGTTTTTTTAAAGCCCAGGGACGTAAGACCGGCGGTATGCGGTACCAGTGATACCTGGAAACCGTCCCGGTTAAAGTCAACTACCGTAAGGCTGATTCCGTCGACGGCCACCGAACCCTTTTTAATAATGTAGCGCATTACTTCAACCGGCGCCCCTATCGTGACCAGAATGGCTATATCGTGTTTCTTCAGCCGGGTAATAGATCCGGTTCCGTCTATATGACCGCTTACCAGATGGCCTCCCAGCCTGTCTCCAAGGCGCAGGGCCCGTTCGAGGTTTACCCGGTCTCCCGCATTCAAGGTGCCGAGATTGGTCTTGGACAGTGTTTCAGCCATGACGTCCGCGGTAAACTCACCGGAGTTGAAGTGTACCGCTGTCAGGCAGACTCCGTTTACAGCAATACTGTCACCTGTCCGGATATCCTCCAGGATTTTTTTTGCCTCTATTACCAGCCGGGCCGAACTGGTTCCCCGGCGTACGGAACGTAACACCCCAAGTTCTTCAATAATGCCGGTAAACAATTTACCACCCCGATTGTAAAGTATTCTTAACGTATCCTTCCACAAGCAGATCCGGTCCCAGGTTAATTACTTTCAATTCATCCAATTCAACCGCCTCAGAGGGATCTTCAACCCCCGGTCCGCCAACCGGCCCGGGCGCTTCCCACCCGCCGATAATTTTAGGAGCGATAAACCAGGCTACCTTATCTACGAGCCCCGCATTAAAAGCTGCTGCGTGAACCGCGGAACCTCCCTCAATCAAAACGGAGGTAATTTCTTTTTTCCCTAATAACTTCACCAGTTTAACCAGGTCTACCTGCGGACCGTCATTAACCACCAATACCTCCGCCCCGGTTTCCCGCAAAGCTTCCAGTTTTGCGGGGGGAGCGTTCGCCGTAACGGCTACAATGGCGGCTGCCTTTGAATTCCGGGTCAACACCCGGGCATTTAACGGAATACGCGCCCGGCTGTCCAGTATCACCCGTGCCGGATCGCGTCCGCCGGCACCGTTCAGCCGGGTAGTGAGGCGGGGGTCGTCGGCCAGCACCGTTCCGATACCAACCATTACGGCATCGTGCCAATCTCTCAGTTTGTGGCCGTGTTTGCGTGCCTCCGGGGAGGTGATCCATTTTGACCTGCCGGTACGGGCGGCAATTTTTCCGTCCAGGCTCACAGCCGCCTTTGCGGTTATAAACGGTTTCCCGGTAACGATATACTTGATAAATACTTCATTTAATTTTCCGGCCTCATCCTCCATTACCCCCACATCTACTTCTATTCCGGCAGCTTTAATCTTTTCAATCCCTTTCCCAGCCACCTGCGGGTTGGGATCCATCATGGCCACAACCACCCTGGTAATACCGGCCTTTATAACGGCTTCCGTACAAGGACCGGTGCGTCCGTAATGACAACAGGGCTCAAGTGTGACATACAGGGTCGCCCCCCTGGCTTCAGCGCCTGCTTCATTGAGGGCATTGACCTCGGCGTGGGGCGTTCCCGCGCGCCGGTGATAACCACTGCCGACAACTTTTCCTGCTTTTACGATCACGGCTCCGACCATAGGGTTGGGACTGGTACGTCCCCGTGACTTTCCGGCCAGATTTAAAGCCAATTGCATGTAGTGCCTGTCCATAGACATCCCGCCTGTCGGTTTAAAAAACTTCAAATAAAAAACCCCGGTTTTAAAACCCCAGGGTTGGTTCTGTAAAATAAAATACCGATAAACCTATTTAAAGGCAATGAACCACCTTCTTCCATCCAGACTTTTACTGTCGGCCCCGGACTTTCACCGGATCAACCCTTTTAAGGGTTCGCGGGCTCGGCATTCAGCCATACCGCCGGTACGGAATTTCACCAGTCCCTGAAGGTTTCCTATAGTATTATTTAGATAACTATTGTAAATCATTATATTGCCAAACGCGGTATTATGTCAACCACTTAAATCTCTCGAAATTTAAAAATAAACTTTCAAATCCTGTGTTTGGTAGACAGAACACTCAATACATAATCTAATAATTCCGTAGTCAGGTGTTCAATGTCGGCATTTAGCTTATTCCTTTGTACCACCAAATTAGACAGGCGTTCCTGCATCTCCTTGATCACTTTATACTGTCCGGATTCCGCCAGGTATTCCCGCGCCGCATCAACCGAATGGACAAACACACCAGCACCGGGAACCACCTTGACCATCCCCGCCTCCTGTAAAAGGGTCAGGGCGCGCCTGACGGTTTCCGGTGATACGTTGTAAAGCCCCGCCAGGGTGGAGCGACCCGAGATTTTTTGCCCTTCCCTAAATTCCCCGCGTACCATTCTTTCGCCGATATCCATGGCAATAGTAATATAGCGGGGAAAATGCATAGGTGTCTGACTGCTGCCTTCCATGTTTAATAACGCACCTTTTCTTTAATATTTTTTTCCGTACCGTTACCTTGCCCAACCACCTGCAGCGGCATGCTTCAGTTTCTGTACCGCCGATGCGATATCACCTCCACCGAATACGGCTGATCCGGCCACCAGGATGGTTGCTCCGGCTTCGGTCACGGCCCGTGCCGTATCAAGGTTAATACCGCCGTCCACCTGCAATTCTGCACCCGATCCGCTATCATCCAGCATTTTTCTGACCGCCTTGATTTTCGGCAGCATCCCCGGAATAAATTTTTGACCGCCGAATCCGGGGTTAACGGTCATCAGCAGCACCAGGTCAACCAGCGGCAAGATATATTCAATAACCACGTGTGAAGTGGCCGGGTTCAAGGCTACTCCGGCCAGCGCGCCTTTCTCCCTGATCAGGGAAAGCGTGCGGTGCAGGTGTCCGGAAGACTCAGCGTGCACCGTAATCAGGTCGGCTCCCGCGCTTATAAACTGCTCCACATAAAATTCAGGATGCTCAATCATCAGGTGGACATCGAAACACATGCTGCTGGCGGGTCTTAAAGCCCTCACCACCGGGGGACCGATGGTGAGGTTGGGTACGAAATGACCGTCCATGACATCAACGTGCAGGTATTCCGCACCGGCCTTCTCGACTTCCAAAACATCTTCCAGCAGCGCGGCAAAATTGGCGGACAAAATAGACGGGGCCAGCTTTACCAAATAAATCAATACCTCCTCCGATCCATTAATTCTTGCATAAATTCCAGGTATTGCCGGTAGCGCGTTTCCTCGATCTTGCCGGATTTCACCGCATCCTTTACGGCACAACCCGGTTCCTTGTTATGCAGACAGCCGATAAACCGGCAGCTTCCGTAATACATTTCCATTTCCGGAAAGTAACCGGCCAGTTCCTGCGGCTCCAGGTCCGGCAGGTCAAGACTGGAAAAACCGGGGGTATCGGCCACCAGTCCCCCTTCCGGTAGACTAATCAATTCAACGTGGCGGGTAGTATGTTTGCCTCTCCTGAGTTTGACACTGATAGCACCTGTTTTCAGCTTAAGACCGGGCATTAATTCATTTAATATTGTCGATTTACCTACCCCGGAAGGACCGGCAAAAACCGTTATCCGGTCCTGCAGCATTTCCTTTAACCGGTCCAATCCCTTGCCGGTCATGGCGCTAGTCAATACTGCCCGGTAGTTTTTAAGGTAACGTGAGATAAGCGGGTTTGCTGTGAAATCTCCGGACAGGTCCACTTTATTAAAACAAATCAAAATATCGATATTATTCATCATGGCGCTTATTAAAAACCGGTCCAAAAGAGCCGGATTAGGTTCGGGGTCTTTTACGGCAAATACTGCCGCTACCTGGTCCACGTTAGCCACCGGCGGGCGAACCAATACCGTGCGCCGGGGCAGAATTTTTTCAATCACCCCGGTCCGCTCGCGCACGGGTTTCAAACGGACCCGGTCGCCTACCAACACCTGCTGCTTTTCATAGCGAAAACGCCCCCTGAGTGAGCATACCCATTCCCGCAGGCCTTCCCGGACATAGTAGTAACCGCCGTACGCCCTGACCACAACACCTTCAACCAGGTTCTCCTTGCTATTCAAAAGACTGCTCACCAACCAATTCTTTATCTATATATACCTTCACATACGCGCTACCGTAATAGGGTACTTCTTTAATCACCTTTTTACCCGGTGCATGAGTGCCGAAATAAACCTCATTGCTCCCCTTGGCATCCTGTACCACGATACTCAACTCGTGTTTCCTTCGGTCATCAGGAATATCGACCTTTACCCTGGCCAGGCGCCTTGACGGACCGGGGCCGCTGCTTACAGTCACCTGCACCGCGGTACCTTCCTCTACCTCCGCGCCTCCCGCCGGATTTTGGGCGATTACCTGCCCGGAAAAATAACTTGTGCTGGCAGCACCGCCTGCATTTTCATCATCCAGAATCAAATTTAATTTATCCAGTTCCTTCCCGGCTTCATCCAGCGTAAATCCGGTAAGATCCGGAACCTGCCGGATTACCGGCTGAGGGCCTTTACTCACGTATAACACTACCCCGGATCCCTTGGGAAGTTTAAAATCCCCTCCCGGATCCTGGTTAAATACTACTTCCTCCGGATAATCATGGTTATATTGTTTATCGATACCGGCAACGTTTAATTCATTTTTATTAATCTCAATCCTTGCCGCACTTAGGGTAAGACCGATCACATGCGGTACCGTCCGGTATTCAGGCCCCTGGCTGACGGAAAGCACCACGTTACGGGTGACCTTGATCCTGGTATCGGGCGGGGGGTCCTGGGAGATAATTCTGTCCGCCGGTACGGTTGGATGTGAATTTTTGGAAACCTGGATGTTTTCCAGGCCTAACCCCTGTAAAACATCCCGTGCTTCCGCCAAAGTCTTTCCTTCAACGGACGGCAGTTTAATTTCCGGTACATTAACATATAAATAAAAAGCAACGATACCGGCAGCCATCAGGCCCAAAACCAACAGGGATACCCATAGCCAAACGTAACGGTATTTCCCGGTGTTTATTTCTTCCTGATGCTGCAAACCTTCTTCACCGGAACCAACAACCGGAATTACCGTGGTCGCAAATTTGTCAGCCGCAACAATTTCTTTCCGGTCCCCGGGCACCTTGCCCGGTAATGACAACGCTTCCAGTTCGGTTGCCATTAATTGCGCCGACTTGTAACGGTCCGCAGGGAGCTTGGACATGGCCCGGGTGATAATATTTTCAAGGCCGCGTTTAACAGCCGGGTTCAGCTTGGAAGGCCTGGGGGGGTCTTCCCGGATATGTTTTAAAGCCACTCCGATGGGAGTGTCTCCCTGGAAAGGAAGTACTCCCGTAACCATTTCGTATAGCACCGTACCGAGGGAATATATGTCGGACTGCGGGCCTGCGGTTTCACCCCGCGCCTGTTCCGGGGACAGGTAGTGAACCGAGCCCACAACGGCGTCGGTTTGGGTCAGGGTGGCAGTTGTAGCCTCCCTGGCGATGCCGAAATCAGTAAGCTTGACCCGTCCTTCCCTGGTAATGAGTATATTCTGCGGTTTAACGTCCCGGTGCACAATATTATTTTCATGGGCATGCTGGAGGGCTTCGCTCACCTGCCGCGCGATTTCAACCGCCCGTTCCGGAGTCAAAACCCCATCCTTCCGGATCAGGTTTTTTAAGTTGTCTCCTTTTACGTATTCCATGACCAGGTAATGAACCTTTTCTTCCTTACCCACATCATAAATACTGACTATATTCGGGTGCGAGAGACTGGCCACGGCCTGGGCTTCCCTGTGAAACCGCTTCACGAAGTCTTCATCACAGGTAAACTCGGGACGGAGAATTTTAATGGTCACAATGCGGTTCAGATAATTGTCCCGCCCCTTGTAAATTATGGCCATACCCCCGCCGCCGAGTGGTTCCAGGATTTCATACCGGTTCCCCAGCAGTTTACCAATCAAAGACTTTCACCTCTAATTTATAATAAACGAAACCCGGTGTAAATTTCAATTTAAAAGTTTTCTAATAGCCCCTGTTTACTGCGGCTGACAGAAGCTTGCCCGCTATGGGAGCAGCCACGGCTCCCCCCGAACCGGCATTTTCTAAAACCACTGCCACCGCCAGCCTAGGTCTTTCCGCGGGAGCGAAACCAATAAACCAGGCGTGAGTTTGACCGTGCGGGTTTTGCGCGGAACCGGTCTTACCGGCTACCTGCATTTCCGGTATCCCGGCTGCTCCGGCCGTACCGTACTGAACCGCATCCACCATACTTTCCCTGAGCACACCGGCAATTTCCGGTGTGGCGGCAGTAAGCCAGGGGCGATAAACAGCTTGACGCACCGTCTGTCCCTGTGAATCTTTAAATTTTTCCACCACAAAAGGATGCCTGATTACCCCCCGGTTGGCGATACCCGCCGCAACCAGGGCCATGTGCAGCGGCGTTACCAGCATCTCGCCCTGGCCTATGGCGCTTGCGGCCAGTTCCGCCGGGGTCATTGCCGCAGGGGAAACCATGGTTCCCGGCCGCACCGGTATGCCGACACCGGGGTCCTGTTTCAGCCCGAAGGACTCAATAACCCGGTGAAATCCATCCGGTTTCAGATCCAGACCCAAACGGGCAAATACGGTATTGCAGGATACCGCCAGGGCTTTTCTTAAATCAATATTCCCGTGCGCGGCCGAATCAGTAAGCCTGTAACCATCCACCACCAGGGAGCCCCGGCAATTAAATATTTCCCGCTCCAAACCGGGATTCGCGCCGAGCGCCCCGGCAGCGACCACCACTTTTATGGTTGAACCGGGTGGGTATGCGCCCTGGGTGGCGCGGTTAATCAAAGGCGAGTTTGGGTCCTGCACCAGGCGGGACCAGGTCTGATCCACATAATTGGGGTCAAAACCGGGGCTGGAAGCCATCACCCGCACGGCGCCGGACCCGGTATCCAGCATAACCACCGCTCCCCGCCGGCCCCCCAGCAGGTCCGCAGCTAATTTTTGCAGTACCGCGTCAACGGTAAGGACCAGGTGGCCTCCCGCCCGGTCCCTCCCCAGCAGCCGGTTAACCAGGTTCCTGACCCGGTCGATTCCTTCCATTCCCAGGAGGTGACGGTCATACGCCGATTCAATACCCGTCCTCCCGTACCGGCCGGAGATATAACCAACCAGGTGGGCCGCTGCCGGCCCCGCGGGATAAACCCGCCTGCCTTCACCCCGGAAAAATCCGGTTCCGGCCAGGACGGTTCCCCTGGTATCATAAATAGTTCCCCGTTTAATCCCGCTCTCGTATTCCTGAAGACGGCGGTTATACGGATTTGCCGCCAGAGCCGGGCCCCTGATCACCTGAAGATATGACAGGTAGATTACCAGGGCTACGAATAAGCCCAGCAGCAAGTATCCCAGTTTTAAAATGTTAGGTTTCATGAAACTCACGTGCCTCGTGGGAGATGTTTAGCAACAACCCCAGCAGGATAAAATTCGCCACCAGCGAACTGCCGCCGTAACTGACGAAAGGAAGGGTAATCCCCGTCAGGGGCAGGAGTTTCGTCACTCCGGCAATAATAATAAACGCCTGCAGCCCCAAAAGGGCGGAAAAACCTGATGCCGCCAGCGCGGCAAACTCGTCCCTGCTGCTTAAAGCTATTTTTATACCGCGGTAAACAAAAATCATAAACAATATGATTACCCCCGTACCGCCCAGCAAGCCCATTTCTTCACAAATAGCGGAAAAGATGAGATCAGTATGGACGGCGGGAAGAAATCCGGGATATCCTCCCCCAAGGCCGGCACCGGTTAATCCACCCGAACCGATGGCAAAAAGGGACTGGAGCACCTGGTACCCGGATGTTTCTATATACGGCCACGGGTTAAGCCAGATTTCAACCCTGGTTCTCACATGCCCGAAAAAGTGAAAACAGGCCGCAGCACCGGCTACAAAAAGCCCCAGGCCGGTAAAAACGTAAAATATCCGGTTGGTAGCCGTGTACACCATGGCCAAAAAGGTACTGAAATAAATCAGCGCAGTTCCAAGATCTCTTTGAAAAATCAGCAGCAACAGGGACACACCCCACATCGCCGCCAGCGGACCCCATTCACGCAGGCCCGGCAGCGTAAGCCACCCGATGCTTCTGGTACCGGCAGTCAGAACCGCCTTATTTTCGGTAAGAAAACCGGCCAGAAACAATACCACCAGAATCTTGACAAATTCCGCAGGCTGTAACTGGAAAAGGCCGAAGTCCAGCCAACTTTTTGCCCCGCCCTGCTCTTTACCGAAAAAAATGGGGAGCAACAGCGCAACAATACCGGCCAGGGCGTAGATGTACTTATAATCACTCAGAAAACGAAAGTCAATCATCAGGCGGGAAACCAGGACCAATACGGCCAGGCCGGCTAAAAGCCAGACAAACTGCCGTATGCCGTAAGCCGGCTCCAGGCGGAACAGGAAAACCAGTCCCGTGGTTGAAAGTACTGCGGTTATGGGAAGTAAAAATAAGTCCCCCCGGTACCCGCAATAACTCCAGTACAAGTTTACCAGGAAAAAGGCAATGGTCGTCACCAAACCGGCAATAACAGCAGTAAAACCGGTTTTAAAAGGCATGGCGGGATATAGCGCCAGCATTCCCGCTGCCGCGTAAATCCCGGCCCAAAAAAGAAGTTTCCGTTCCGGTAATCGGTCTGCGCCGGTTAAGGGTGCGACACCCGGCCCGGCCTTCCGCCTGCAATTACCTGAATACATAATTGCCTCCCTAAAATACGGTGCAACAACCATTAATCTTAAAATGCTACCAAAACAGCGGTAATATTATCAGAGCCGCCCGATTGAAGGGATTTTTTTAATAAATTTTGCAATGCCGTGTCAAGATCTGGTGAATTCAGTACGGTAAATAAAATATCATCAGCTCCCAAGTGTTCGGTTAAGCCGTCGGTGCAAAGCAACAGCAGGTCGCCCGGAACTACGTCGACCCGGTAAAGGTCTACGGTCAAAAAAGGTCCGGTGCCGACAGCCCTGGTCAGAACGTTGCGCTGCGGGTGTGAAATTGCCTGTTCTTCGGTAATGCCGCCGCTTTTCAACAGTTCCTGTACGAGGGAGTGATCCTCGGTAAGCTGGATAATATCGCCGCCCCGGAGCAAGTATGCCCGACTGTCACCGACCTGGGCCAAAAAAAGCCGGTCACCCTGCCACAGACAGGCGGTTACCGTTGTCCCCATACCGGTCCATTCCGGGTTCTGTCCGGCCATTTCATAAACCGCCCGGTTGGTTTGTTTCACTGAATTAACTAGTGCCTCAGCCGGATTTTCACCTGTTTTCAATCTCTGCCCAAGATTTTCCTCCAGCAGTTTCAAGGTCATACTGCTGGCGATCTCACCGGCCCGGTGGCCGCCCATCCCGTCAGCAACGGCAAAAAGACCGATCGTCGGCGCTACGCACAGGCTGTCTTCATTCACGGCCCGCACCATTCCGTGATCAGTAATTTGAGCCCACCTCATGCCCCCACCTCACAAACTGAAATATTATTCTCCCCACGCCGATTTTGTCTCCGCTTGACAGCACGGTAGGCTGTTCGACCCGGACCTGGTTTAAAAAAGTACCGTTGACACTATTAAAGTCCTCCAGCCAGTACTGCCCGTCTTTTAAATATATCCCGGCATGTTTGGCAGAAGCGAATGAGTCGGCAATCACTACGTCATTACTGTCACCCCTGCCGATGGAAACTCCTGCGCCTATTAGGTAAAAATCTCCGGGTTCTGATTCGGAAGACCCGCTTTCCATGACCACCAACCGGCCCCCCGCTGTTTTAGCGGGTAATTCGCGTTCTTCCGGCACCGGCCGGGCAGACCCGGTCGCAACGGGGTGACGCTCCCGAACCTCCCGGAGGTCGCCAACCATCCATTTAACCAGCCTGAAAATAAAAATACACAGAACCAGTAAAAAAACATACCGCAAAAGAAAAAACAAAACGGTAACCATGTTTAATCCACCTTAAAAGTACAAATTGTCGCTCCCAGGACCAGCGTATCTCCCGGTTCCAGTATCTTTTTACTGATTCTGGCACCATTAACCATGGTTCCGTTCGTACTTCCGAGATCGAAAACGGTATACCGGTTACGGTGCAGTTCCAGGCGGGCATGCCTGCGGGAAACACTCATATCTTGAAACACTATGTCGCAGTCCTCCCGCCGCCCGATGACTATTGAAACTGCTTTCAGGTCAAAAGTTTTGCCTTTATCAGGCCCGTCGCTTACTTGAAGACGCCCGAAGATCACTCCGGTACCGGTTCCGGCAGCGCCTTTAACCGGAGTAAAACGTTGAGTGGATTCAATAACGTCTTCTTTGGCAAACGAGCTTTCTTCCCCGGCATTTACTTCACTAAAGACGGACTCCACCTTTATACTGCCGGCCGCGAGTTCTTCATCCGGAATAAATTTAACCAGCGGGGGTCCCGCCAGGGTGTATTTTTTTTCTTCCGCCTTCTGCCGGGCATATTCCTGCAGTTCTTTCGCAAGCAGAGACGAGAAATTGGAGATGATTTCCCATCCGGAAGGATGGAGGTGGACGGTATATTGGTTGGGAACGTAGACCTTGCTGATACTTACCCTCCTGCTGTCCCTCATCTCCCGGGCAATTTTTTTGGCTATTTCCACAGGTTGGACCCGCACGCCGGACTTGTCTTTAAAAAAAGCTTCGATATATTTTTCCAGGCTTCCTTCCAGTCCGGAAAACAAACCCATGCTATTTCACCCCGTTTGCACCGAAATACAGCTGCATAATTTTTTATATCGTTACCCATTCTGCCTCAACTGACCGCAGGCCGCACTGATATCCGCACCAAATTCCCGCCTAACAGTGGTAGCTATACCGTATTTCTCGACATGCTTTTTAAAAAGCTCCACCACCCTCCCGGATGGGGGCTCCACCCCCCTTTCGGGTACCGGATTGGCCGGTATCAGGTTGACGTGGCACAGCAGGCCCGACAAAAGCCGGGCCAGGTCCTCCGCTTGTTGTATCCCGTCGTTTACCCCTGCTAAAAGAGCGTATTCAAAGGTAAGCCTCCGGCCGGTTGCTTTTACATAAACCCGGCAGGCCGCCATTAATTTTGCCAAGGGATATTTTTTGTTTACCGGCACCAGGGTATCCCTCAAACGGTCATCGGCAGCATGTAAAGATACTGCCAGGGTCAGGGGAAGTTTTTCCCCGGCTAGTTTCCTGATTCCCGGAACCAGGCCGCAGGTAGAGACGGTAATCCGGCGGCAGCTGATATTTAAACCGTAAGGAGCGGTAATGTTTTTGATAAAGGCCAAGGTCGCCCCGTAGTTGTCCAAAGGCTCACCAGAACCCATAACGACTACGTGGCTTACCCGCTCGCCGGTATCATGCTGCATACCAAGCACCTGGCCGTAAATTTCTCCCGCACTTAGGTTCCGCACCAGCCCTTCCAGCCCGGAGGCACACAAGCGGCAGCCCATCCGGCAGCCGGCCTGGGTGGAAACACAGGCGGAATTGCCGTAGTTGTGCTTCATGAAAACACTTTCTACCGCCTGGCCGTCGTGGAGACCAAAAAGATATTTAACCGTATCCCCTCTTTGAGAAGCTTTTTTCAAAAGCATCTTCGGGCTGTCGATAACAGCGGAAAAAGCCAGGCGTTTCCTTAAATCCAGGGGAATGTCGGTCATCTCTTGAAAAGAAGCAACTCCCTTTTTAAATATCCAGCCCGCCACCTGCCGGGCGCGGTATTTCTCCCCGCCCAGGTTGACCATGAATTCCTCCAACTCAGGCAAGACCAGATCTTTTAAATTTATCTTTTGCTTCATGATTCGGAACCCCTTCGTACCAACTCAATAATATTCTTACCCAGGACCTTTTTTTCTCATGCGGGCAATAAAAAACCCGTCCATTCCGTTCCGGTAAGGTAATATGCGTAACCAGCCCCGTTTCAACGTCCCTTCAAAGTCCGGACCGGCCGGGAGCAAAGGGTTCAAATCCTCCAGCTCAAATTCCGGGTGACGGGACAGAAACCTTGCCACCTGTCCCAAATTCTCCTCATGGGTAATGGTACAAGTACTGTAGACCATCACGCCGCCTTTTTTCACGCACCGGGAAACCCCTGCCATGATTTCCGACTGCAGCTTTACCAGATCCTTAATCCCAGACGGATCCTTGCGCCAGCGGGCATCAGGCCGTCTTCTCAAAACACCGAGACCGGAGCAGGGCGCGTCCAACAGGACAAAATCAGCCTTCTGATAATATGCTTCCGGTAGTTCCCGGGCGTCTTTTGCTGCCGCTTCAATGACAGTTATCCCCAAACGGGAATAGTTCTCCTTGATCAGCGGTATTTTATGCGGGTGAATTTCTATTGCCAGGAGCCGGCCCTTATTCTTCATTAGTTGAGCCAGGTGCGTGGTTTTACCTCCCGGCGCACTGCAGGCATCTATAACGAACGAGCCGGGTGCCGGCATTAATGCCCTGGCGGCAAGCATAGAACTCTCGTCCTGTACCTGGAACAGGCCCCTCTTGAAAGCCTCCAGGGAACCCAGGGACAAAAAACCTTCAATATTTAATCCTTCCGGGGCATACCTGGTTGCGGTAACTTCCAGTCCTTTTTTGGTCAGCTCTTCCGCCAGGCCGGCCCTGGTAATTTTCAAGGTATTGGTACGAACCGTATTAGGAGCCGGCTCATTATCAGCACGGCACAAAAGCATGGTTTCTTCCGGGCCGAATTCCTTTATCCAGCGTTCCACCATCCAGGCCGGGTGGGAATAAAGCAAGGAAATATGTGCTACGGCATCTTCTTCAAAACCGGGGAATTTTATTTCTCCCAGCCGCCGGGAAACGTTTCTCAGAACCCCGTTGACAAATTTCACCGCCCCCGCATGTCCGTATTTCCGTGCCATTTTGGCTCCTTCGTTACAGGCTGCGGACGGAGGCACCCGGTCCATAAACATCAACTGGTAAACACCCAGCCTGAGTATATTCCGTACTGTCGCGGTCTGGGCGCTGAGTGGTTGTTTCGTAAACCGGGACAGGACCCAATCCAGGGTATTTAAAGAACGCAGCGTGCCGTAAGCGAGTTCCGTGGCAAAAGCCCGGTCCAGCTTACCCGGCCGGTATTTTTCCAGCACCCGGTTCAAAGCCAGGTTGGCATAAGCGCCGTCCTCCTCCACTGTTTTCAATATCTTCAGGGCCAAGTCCCTGGCCGTTATCTCAGGCAAACAACAACTCACCACTTTTCTGAACAAATTCGCCCTTCGGGCGACACGACTTGTTAGACCTTGGTGTTGAAGGTAGCGAGCGATATTGCGAGAGCGTCGTAGGTGAACCAGGCGAAGTGAGGATGCATCGGTCAGGGGACACGCCTCGCTATCTGGAGCCTATCTCTGCTGTAAATCCCTCCCAAAAGGTACCTGACACCTTTTGGGAGGGATTGGTAACAGGATGTGAGTTGAAGGCGGTTCAATATCGCCCGAAACGAGTCTTTAGTTCACTCGACGCGAAGC
>DFAQ01000042.1 GCA_002365865.1 Pelotomaculum sp. UBA3102 | reverse complement strand
CTAATAATAGGGGGTTTAACCGATACAACTGCTTTAACTTCTTTAAGGAATAGTCTTCTCTTGAATATTATGTAATACAAATGTTATAATAATAAAGAGGTGGTGATCATGAAAACCGTTCGATTGAGAAAAATCGGTAACAGCTTTGGTTTTACTATCCCAAAAGAACTCATGGAAAAATATAATCTTGCTGAAGGCAATGAACTACATGTTGTTGAAACTAAAGACGGCTTTACCCTAACTCCTTATGATCCTGATTTTGATATATGGACATCCGGCTTTGATAATACTAATAATAAATTTAAGAATACTCTCAAGAGCCTGGCAAAATGAAAAAGGTTGTCTTTATTCCGAAAAAAATTATTCTATTGTTTCATGAGCGGTTAATCCTAACTTATGGTGGCTTTCACGGTATTCGAGATGAAAAATTACTTGATTCGGCTTTAGGGCAGCCTAAAGCCACTTTTGACGGTAAGTTCCTACATAACACGCTAATGAAAATGGCCGCCGCATACGGCTATCACTTGTGCAACAATCATCCTTTTGTAGATGGAAATAAGCGAATTGCACTTGTTGCCATGGATATTTTCCTGCAAAGAAACGGTTATGAAATTATCGCTTCTGAAAAGGAAACTTACAAAATTATGATCGCCCTATCATCAGGCAAGCTGTCAAAAGATGAATTGGCACGCTGGCTTGAAAACAACACCTCATCTCTTATAAATAACTAAAATTTTCCACTGGCCGCCAATGAAAAAACCCGCTTCAAAAGCGGGTTTAACTTTACGGAATCCCTTCTCTTATTTCTCTCAGTTCTTCACTTAATATCCGCATGATATTCCTGCAAAGATTTTATCTCGGCCTCCTGAAAATTATTTTCTCTATACGCCGCGATCCCTTTGGCACTGGCCAAGGCTGCCGCCGGGGTGGTGATATACGGCACTTTATGTTTAATCGCTGTCTTGCGGATATAGGAGTCATCATATTGGCTGCGTTTTCCGGACGGGGTGTTGATCACCAGGTTAATCTCCTTATTGGTGATGCCGTCGACTATATTGGGGCGGCCTTGAAATATTTTTTTAATCTCTTCGGACCTGATCCCGTTTTCCCTCAGGAAATTGTGGGTTCCTTGCGTCGCTTTGATATTAAAGCCCATTTTAATAAATTCCCTGGCCGTTTCCAGTACCGCCGGTTTATCCTGATCGGTCACACTGATCAAAACGGTTCCGGATACGGGGAGGGAAACCTGGGTGGCTTCTTGAGCTTTATAAAATGCCAGGCCGAATGATTCGGCAATACCCAATACTTCACCGGTGGAACGCATTTCCGGTCCCAGCACCGGGTCGACTTCCTGGAACATATTAAACGGGAAGACCGCCTCTTTTACCCCGGAATGAGGGATTCTTTTTGAGACTAGGCTGCCGACAGAGGATTTAGTGCCGGTTTCGGCCGACAACATGATTTCCGTAGCAATCCGGACCATCGAAACATTACAGACTTTTGAGACCAGGGGAACGGTCCGTGAAGCTCTCGGATTGGCTTCCAGAACATAAACCCGGTCACCGGCTATGGCGTACTGCATATTCATCAGGCCGACCACGTTGAGCTCTTTGGCAATCTTCTTAGTGTATTCCTCAATGGTTTCAATATGCCGGGGCGGAATACTGACCGGCGGAATCACACAGGCTGAGTCTCCGGAGTGGATGCCGGCCAGTTCAATATGTTCCATTACCGCCGGTACAAAAGCGTCGGTTCCATCGGCAATTGCATCCGCTTCCGCTTCAATAGCGTTCTTCAGGAATTTGTCGATCAGGATCGGCCTTTCCGGTGTAACGCCCGCTGCAGCAGCCAAGTACTGATAAAGTTCTTCTTCATCGTAAACAATTTCCATCCCGCGGCCGCCCAAAACATACGAAGGCCGGACCATCAAGGGATAGCCAATCCGGCCGGCAATGGCCAGGGCTTCCTCAATATTCACCGCCATACCGGATTCCGGCATGGGGATATCAAGTTTCTTCATGATCCGGCGGAACCGGTCGCGGTCTTCAGCCAAGTCGATAGTATCCGGGGAAGTGCCGAAAATTTTCACCCCGGCTTTAGCCAGTTCAGCAGCGATATTTAGAGGAGTCTGCCCGCCGAATTGAACGATTACCCCCAGCGGTTTTTCCTTTTCATATATGCTCAGCACCTCTTCCACTGTCAACGGCTCAAAGTACAGCTTATCCGATGTGTCATAGTCGGTGGAAACCGTTTCAGGATTGCAGTTGACAATAACTGTCTCATAGCCCAGATCGCGCAGGGCAAAGGCTGCATGCACACAACAGTAGTCAAACTCAATTCCCTGACCGATCCGGTTCGGACCTCCGCCCAGAATCATCACTTTCCGCCGGTCGCTCGATGCAGTCTGATCAGGAGCGTTGTAGGTGGAGAAATAATAGGATACATTTTCAACCCCGCTTACCGGGACAGCTTCCCATCCTTCTACGGTCCCCAAAGCCGTCCGGCGCCGGCGGATTTCTTCTTCCGTCAGGTTTAAGAGCAGCGCCAGGTAACGGTCGGCAAAACCGTCCTTTTTAGCTTGGACCAGTAGTTCGTCCGGCAATTGTCCCGGTTTATGTTTATACTTCAGGAGCTCTTCTTCCAGCCGGACCAGTTCTTTCATTTGTTGAATAAACCAAGGTTTGATATGGGTCAACCGGTAAAGCTGCTCAACATCCGCGCCCTTGCGTAATGCCTCATACATGATGAACTGGCGTTCACTTGACGGCTCTGCCAGCAACGATAATAATTCTTCCAGGGAACGCCGGTTAAAATCCTTCGCAAAACCCAAGCCGTAACGATTAATTTCCAGGGAGCGGATGGCTTTTTGAAAGGCTTCTTTATAGTTTTTGCCGATGCTCATAACTTCGCCGACAGCGCGCATCTGGGTCCCCAGGCGGTCGTCAGCGCCGGAAAACTTTTCAAAGGCCCAGCGGGCAAATTTTATGACCACATAATCACCGGAAGGGGTATATTTATCCAGAGTACCGTCCCGCCAGTAGGGAATTTCGTCCAGGGTCAGACCTGCTGCCAGCATGGTAGATATCAAAGCGATGGGAAAGCCGGTAGCTTTTGAGGCTAAAGCGGAGGAACGGGAGGTGCGGGGATTAATTTCAATGATCACCACCCGGCCGGTTTTGGGATCGTGGGCGAATTGAATATTAGTCCCGCCAATAACTTCTATGGCCTCCACAACGGCATAGGAGTATTTTTGCAGCCGTTGTTGAAGCTCGGGGCTAATGGTCAGCATCGGGGCCGCGCAGAAGGAATCACCGGTATGAACCCCCATGGCGTCAATGTTTTCAATAAAGCAAGCGGTAATAATCTGATTTTTAGCGTCCCGGACGACTTCCAGTTCCAGCTCCTCCCAGCCCAGGACCGATTCCTCGACCAGGACCTGTCCCACCAGACTGGCGGCGATTCCACGACCGGCGACCGTTCTTAACTCTTCAACATTATAAACCAGGCCACCACCCGTGCCTCCCATGGTGTATGCGGGACGGATCACCACGGGGTATCCGAGTTCCCGGGCGATGTTTTCGGCTTCCTCAACACTGTAGGCCGGTTGGCTGCGGGGCATTTCGATGCCCAGCCGGTTCATCGTTTCTTTGAAGGCGATCCGGTCTTCACCACGTTCAATCGCATCCACCTGCACCCCGATCATTTTGACGCCGTACTTTTCCAAAATACCGGTCCGGTACAGTTCCGAGCTTAAGTTCAAACCTGACTGGCCCCCTAAATTAGGCAGCAGCGCGTCAGGCCGTTCTTTAGCGATAATGGCGGACAGGCTTTTTAGATTCAGCGGTTCTATATAGATGACATCAGCGATCCCGGGATCAGTCATAATTGTGGCCGGATTGGAATTGACCAGAACAGTCCGGTATCCCAATTTTCGCAGCGCTTTGCAGGCTTGCGTCCCGGAATAATCAAATTCACAAGCCTGTCCAATCACAATCGGGCCGGAACCAATGATCAGGATTTTATTAATATCGGTTCGTTTCGGCATATCCATCCTCCTGCAATACACAATATAAAATAAATCATCTCTTTCTATCTTATCTAAGAGTTATCCAAGAAAAAATTATATCAGATAAATGATGAATATGTAAGTCAAATGATGAATGAAATCGGGAGGAACCAGCGGGGGAAAGGGGGACAGGTAACTTGTCCCCCTTTCCCCCGCCCCTCAAGCAATAAGCGCAAAAGCAAGTTTTCCGTCAACTTCAATAATCCGGAGCTGATTTTTGTTATATAAACAAAGCAGGTGAGCAATAGCCTCCCCTGCGGCAAACCATTTCTGGGACAGAGGAAACTGTTCCCAGGAACCGGCGAAATCCCACGTCATCAGGGCGGCGACTTGGTAGGCGTTTTTCGGTCCGTTCTTTAAAATGCATAAAACTTCGTCAAGCCTGTCGTTATGATGTTTTTTCAATTCGCCGATTCTTTTATGGACGTCGACCATAATCCGCCGGTGGCCCGGCAGTGCCAGACGGATGTCCAGCCGGTCAATCTTTTCGAGGCTCCTCAAATAATTGCCCAGGGGGTCTGTAATTCCTAACTCACTGATATTAGAGCTGATGTCATCCAGAATGTGGTCACCGGATATTAAAACCTTATGATTAGGATCATAAAGACATACATGCCCCGGGGTATGTCCGGGGGTTTCCACACAATGAAAGCGGTAGCCGCCAATATCCAGAATGTAGCCATCCTTGACAAAGCTGAAAACATGCTCCTGATCCGGGTTATAGTTACAACCGGGATGTTTGCTAATTACTTCATCAATATCTGGTTGCGGAAATCCATGCAAACCGAATAATATTTTCAGTTCCGACCAATAGGATACGGTATGGGTGGTGTTTAGGATATAGGCGTCAAGTTCACCGCAGTATATCACCGAACTTTCGGTAGCTACGGCCGAAATAAGGCCGCTGTGGTCAGGATGCAGATGAGTAAGAAAAATATCTGTTTGCGCTAAATCAACCCCTAATGTTTTTAGGCTCCCAAGCAATGCTGTTTCAGATTCTTCCATATTAAATCCGGTATCAATGAGCAGATTACGCCCCTGTCCTTTTATAAGAAAGGAATTTAAGACCTTCAGGGGACTCCTGGGCAGGGGGACTTCTATCTTGTAAAAATCAGGCAGGATCTCTTCAATCATTAAACTCACTCCCGACTCTGAGTTAAATCTCTTTTGTTGGTCGTAAAATAACCAAGGCTGAGAAGTTTTTGATTTACAATATTAATTTTTGAATTTACAATACAGAGTATAATGACTTTATGTACTCACTATTGTATCATAATATATTCCATAGTAGTACAGTTAAAAATAATTGGGTTGGATTATATCATATAGTAATATGATTAACAGGTCAAAGTAAATTTATTTTATGAACAGACCGGATTTGAATTATTCTACTATACAACCTTTCGAGGAGGCATATTATGCTGGAAATATACGGAATTTCCTTACCTACGCCTTATCAAGTCGGACCGGTTAATTCCTACCTTATAAAAAATCACCCCTATACCTTGGTTGATCCGGGACCGGAATCGACGGCGGCTAAAAAGAGCCTGGCGGATGGCCTTTCTGCTTTAGGTGTGTCCATAAAGGATATCAGGAGGGTAGTACTCACTCACTGCCACCCTGATCACAGCGGGCTGGCAAGGTGGGTTAGAGAACAGGCGGGAGCATCGGTTTATATTCATAAGCTGGAAATACGAAAACTGCAAGAAGGATATGATAAATTCCAGGAACGGTTGCCTTTTTTACGGGAAGCCGGTATGCCGGAAAGTGTAATCCAAGAAATTATAAGTGATAAAGATCCCTTGGCGTATCCTATACTTCCCAAATCCGGGGTTGAAGTGTTATTAGGTGGAGAGGAGCTTGATTTTAAGGGAGGCTCGCTCCAAGTTCTGCACATGCCGGGGCACTCGGGCGGCCACATTTGTCTTTACGAGCCGAAAGATAAAGTTTTTCTGCCAGGGGATTTCATACTTAAAAACATCACCCCCAACCCGATTATGGAAGCCGATCCAGCGGATTTCAAGAAAAGGATCCCCTCTTTGAGACAGCATCTCGAAAGCCTTAAAAAAATGGAAGGGATGGACATAAGGCTGATTTTGCCGGGGCATAGGGAAATCATAAATAACAGCAGGGAAGCAGCGTTCAAAGCTCAAGAACATCATCGTCAGCGGTTGGAAGCAGTTCTTTCCATCCTGGATGACAACAGTTTAAACGCTTACCGGATTATGCGGGAAGTTTATCCGGAGGTAAAAGGTTTTCAGTGCTTCTTGGGTATTTCAGAAGTTTTTGCCCACCTTGATTACCTTCAAGCCGGGGGTAAAGTGGTTGGGGAGGATTGCGGCGGTGTAGTTTATTACCGTAAAGCGCTTTAATAAAGTCAAAACCCAGTTGACTTATATTCTAATTAACAAATAGCGCAGCGCAAAATAATCAGGAGGAACCTTATGAAAGAACTTATGAAAGAAGCCTTAGTGGAGCACCTGCAACTCGGGCAAACAGTCGACGGAATTTACGTGTTGAGATCGTCCAAACTGATCCCCCTGCGCGACGGCTCGGGGAACTACCTGGCCGCAGTGCTCGGGGACAGAACCGGCCAAGTGCAGGGCCGGTCCTGGGAATCGGCCGGCGAGATTTACGGCAGTTGCCGGGTGGGAGATATCGTCCGGGTCCAGGGACTGGTCACCGAGTACAAAGGTCATAAGCAGATCCAAATATCCGCCATGGCTGTCCACCGGGAGGAAAACATAGATCTCAGCCGCTTTATTCCCTCCAGCAAGCTGGACCCGGAAACAGCCCGGGCACAGCTCGCATCACTGTTCGATACCATGGAAAACAAACACTTAAAGGCGCTGTTTTCGCTCATAACAGCAGATAAAGCATTTTTCCCCGCCTTTGTCACCGCCCCGGCCGCGCGGCGCAACCACCACGCCGCCATCGGCGGGTTGCTGGAACACAGCCTGGGGGTTGCAACGGCTGCTGCGCAGTTGACCACGGCTTACCCTGAATTAGACCGGGACTTACTGGTTGCCGGCGCGCTCCTGCACGATATAGGTAAAGTAGAGGAATACCGGTTAAGTACCGATATAAACTTTACCGATCAGGGCCGCCTGTTGGGACACATTATCCTGGGGGTGCAGATCTTGGAAAAATACCTCAACCAGTTGACCGGCTTTCCTGAAGATTTACGGTTCAAGCTGCTGCACATGATCGTGAGCCACCACGGGCGGTATGAGTGGCAGTCTCCCAAACGGCCGAAGTTTCTGGAGGCCGCCATCCTGCACCACCTGGACATGATTGACATGGAAGCAGACGTTTTCAGCTCGGCCGTAGACGCGCGCGCAGACAGCGAGGAGCGCTGGACGGGCTGGATCAAGGGGCTGGAAAGATATTTATTCTGCAAGTAGTTTTAAGGAATTAAACATGTAAAATATAACGATACATCAGCCAAAAATGGCCGTAGCTGCCGGCCATTACAAACAAATGGAATATCTCGTGAAAACCAAAACCTTTAACTATATTAGGCTTTTTGATTCCGTAGATTACTGCACCGGCAGTGTACAAGATTCCCCCTGCCACCAACCAGCCTATTCCACTTAGGGAGACTGACCGTAGCAGCGGCGGGAATGCAATCACGATCAACCAGCCCATCACTATATAGATCAGGGTGGAAAGCCAGCGGGGTGCGTTTAACCAGAAAATTTTCATTATCACCCCAAGCACAGCCATACCCCAAATACTGCCCAGCAGGCTCCACCCCCAAGCCCCGCGGAGCGCCACCAAGCTAATAGGTGTATAGGTCCCGGCAATCAGCACGTAGATCATCATGTGATCCACCCTTCTTAACGCCCGGGTAGCCCTTTCCCTTAGAGGTACCAGGTGATAAAGTGTACTGGCGGTATACAGTAAAATCAGACTGGCACCGAAAACGGCAAAGGACACCACATGCCAGGGTGTTCCTTCGCGGGCAGCCACACAAACAAGCACCACCAGTGCCGCCACCGACAGTAATGCACCTACTAAGTGGGTTAAACCGCTGACCGGATCTTTTACTTTCCACTTCACAAGATCATTCCTTTTTCAATAGCTGTTACTTCCTCATTGTCTTCAGTAATTAGTCTTCGCTGTTTGCAAAATTATTCCTGCTTGTGCTCCCCCACGTGAAAAAAACAAGTCGTGCGATGCTAAGTGGACTGGAACAAAATCGGCGTGGCAAAGGGTTCCGACTTTGCCGAACTCCTGGGGGAAGTCTTAAGTGCAAGCACTGCGGAAAACTTCAAAAGATTGGTAGCTGGCGAAGCCGGCGCCAACCGGGGGAAAAAGGAAATCGCCGTCCGTTCCAAAAAGGAAGGCCAAGACGCCGTTCATGACGCCATCCAACTTGATGACTTAAGGACTTCAGACCCTGCCGGCACCGTCACGAAAGCTATGGGAGATTGCTTTTATAAAAAGCCCGTTAAATGAAACCGGACATAAGCGGGCGAAATA
>DFAQ01000032.1 GCA_002365865.1 Pelotomaculum sp. UBA3102 | reverse complement strand
CCGGTTTCACCGGAATATGCAGGTTGGTTGACGTTATAATTGTCACGATAATTTCAGTGGTTTTTATGCCGTCAAATTACGTGATCGGTTACATTTTATCTGCCTCATCGAGAAAATCATGATTGTGGGTCCGCGGGACGGTTTATTTTTTAAGGCCCCCACTGTGTTTCATCATCCAATTTTGTCAACATAAGGCAGGAAATTGACTAAAAATGGCGAATAAAACCAAGAAGAGGAAGGATTGTTGACAAGAGATAACAAAAGACAAGAGATAACAAAAAATGAGAAAGGTGTGTGGTAAATGCTCGAAAGGCAAAAAGTATGCGACCACCTGCTTCTTCTTGTAGGTTCCAACCCCCTGCCTAATTATCTTGCTGCGCTCATTCTTAAGCCGAAATCCATCCAGCTTTTTTATAGCCCTGAAACTGAACCAATAGAGCCCTTTTTGAGGAACGGGATCAAAGCAAAATTACCTGAAACAAATATTGAAAGAAAGTGTATTGCTGACGCGACTAATGCGAGAGAGATAAAAAAAGCGTTTTCTTCTATTCCGCAAGGCGCTCACCTCAATTACACCGGCGGCACTAAAGTCATGGCGGCTCACGCCCGGATGGCCTTTAAAGACGGAGGCGGAAGTGACCGGCAGGTCTCATACCTGGATGAGCGCAATAGCGTTTTGCGTTTTGATGACGGTTTTGAAATTGATTTATCAAAACAAAAGTTCGAATTGACAATCGACGATATTCTTAGCCTGCACGGAATTGAAAAGAAACCTGATGAGAAAAAGAGGCCAAGCGTCGAGGAGGCAAAAAGGATTGCCGCATCTGTTTTTAAAGACATTAGCCAGCGCCCATCTGGTGGTCTTTGGCTTGAGGCATGGACAGGGCAGTTGGTGCGCGACATTCTTGCCGGGAATGCAAGCAAAGTAGCTGTCGGTATAGACTGCGTGCGTGAAAACGGCCGCAATTTCCAAATAGATGTGGCCGTTGTCCGCGGCCACCGTCTTTATGTGATTTCCTGCACTCAATTCACCAAACTCGCTGATTGTAAAGGCAAGCTGTTTGAGGTATCTATGCGCGCCCGGCAGCTGGGAGGAGACTTGGCCCGGTCTGCTGTTGTCTGTTTACTTAACGGTAGTGATGCTAAGGGTCCGTATGTAGACCAACTCCGTCATGATGTTGAAGATATTTGGGATGCTCCCAACACACCAGAGGTTTTCGGATATGATGACCTGCGGGAATGGGCGGGGGTCGCCGGGGGAGCAGGTACGGAATCGCTAAAAAAATGGCTTGAGTCATAGGAGGAGGATCATATGCCTGTTTTAACGGCTATTGACGTGTTAAAGGTGCAGCCCTTCATCTTTGCTTCGAACCGCTTGCGGGATGTGGTAGCGGGTTCATGGCTGGTGCATTGGAGCACATCAGGCGATGGAGCACTAAAGGACCTTGTTTCCCAAGAAAGCTTGCTTATGGCAGGTGGAGGCAATGCCATCATGGAGTTTAAATCTTGGGGAGAAGCTTTTCATTTTGCTGCTCGCTACACCCGCCGCTTGTATGATGAGGCTCCAGGCCTGGAAGTTGTTGTGGCGCACAAAGCTTACGATAGTGGCGGTCTGGTTCAGGCCTTTCAGGAAATACAGGTTGAGTTGGCGAGGGTGAAGGTTGAGCGTGTTCCCGCTTCACCGCTTTTAGGCCTATCAGTAACTGCTGCCTGCCGGGAAAGCGGATTGCCCGCCGTTGGTTTTGAAGAAAAAGAACCGACTATTCCTCTTTCAAGAGAGGTGTTGAGCCGCCGGCAAAAAGTCGAGGAAGCTAAAAAAAGGTGGGCGGTTTTTTTGAGGCAATGCCCCGGTGTTGCTTTCCCCCTGGAACTGGATAAACTGGGGCGGACTTATGGGAACACGAGTTTAATCGGGGTAGTGCATGTAGATGGAAATGGAGTCGGCAAGAAAATCAAGGGCTGGTTAGATGAAAAAGCAGAAAGCGGAGCGGAAGATGAAGTTGTCCGCAGTGAATACCGGGAATGGTCCCAGGCTATTGATAAATTGGGCAATGAGGTCTTTCAGAGCGTGGTGGACCGCGTTTATCGAGCGATAAGGAAAGACCTTAATAATGGCCGGGAATTAATGAAGATGACCGGTACACCAGCCAGGCTGAGCTTTGAACTTTCCAAAAAGAACGAAGAATGGCTGCTTCCCTTACGCCCTATTCTGCTCGGCGGTGATGATTTGACCTTTGTTTGCGATGGCCGCATTGCTTTAGACCTGGCAGAAGTAGCTGTTTCACAATTTGAAAAAAGCGACATTCCTCATCTTGGGAATATCTGCGCTTGCGCTGGGGTGGCTATAGTCCCTGCGCATACGCCTTTTATCCGCTCCTATGCGTTGGCAGAAAACCTCTGCTTTTCAGCTAAGCAGATGTTGAAGATGAAAGGTGAGGATGGCTGTGCTCTGGACTGGCATATTGGAACGAGCCGCTATGGTGAAGTTCTGGATAAGGTCCGCAGTCAGTATCAGATGAAAGATTGTTTGTTGACCTGCCGGCCATATCGGTTAGGCAGCGATGCTGGCGATGAGGAAAGCTGGCGCTGGTTGTCAGGGACGCTTTTGGAAGATCCGGAACGAGGCTTGCGGGGCAGTCATTGGTATCAAACCCGAAACAAAGTAAAGGCCTTGGCCGAAATTATCCGTGAAGGCCCGGAGGGTGTCAGCGCGGCGCTTAGATCCTGGAAGATAGCAGCGCCGCCACAACTAGATTTGCCAAAGCCTATCGAGGAAGACGGATTTTTTGCTAAGAACCGGACGCCGCTTTTGGATGCAGTAGAATTGCTTGACTTGTATCTTATTCCGGATTCGCTGCCTGACGGCCAAAATAACGTGGAGGGGAGAACATGAAAAAAGTTCGATATATCCAGGTAGAGCTTCTTTCCGATACCTGCTTCAGCCGAGGCGAAGGCACAGCCGGTGTGGTCGATGTGGAAGTGGAGCACGATGAACTGGGATTGCCATTTGTAGGCGGGAAGACTTTGCGCGGGCTGCTGCGTGATTCCTGGCTCTCCATGCGTCATTGCTTTCCAGAGCTAAAGGAAGCAGGAGAGCGCGTTTTTGGCCCGGAGGCCGATCTGGAGGAAAAGTCTATCCTGCGAATCGGTGATGCCGTGGTTGATGATGTTACCCGCAGGTGGGTTGAATCAGCGGCAAGAAGGGACCGGCATCCCATTACTCCGGAAGCGGTGCTAGGGGCCTTGACCGACATCAGGTGGCAGACTTCAGAGGACCGGAGCACTGGCGCTCCAGCCGAGACGACGCTGCGCTCGCTGCGGGTGGTGCTCCGCGGCTTGAAGCTATATGCCCCTCTGCTTTGGTTGCAGGAACAGGTGGGGGAAGACGACCTGCGTTGTTTGGCTATGTCTCTTCTGGCAACCAGGCATGCGGGGCTGGGTCGCAGCCGCGGAAGGGGCCATATTTTCCTAACTTTTGAGGGCGATTTGGATGAAACCTTAAGGGTGGCGAAAGGAGGAGCAGCATGAGCTTTTATCAATATCTGCCTTATACCTTGACGTTGGATTCCCCCGCAATCATTACAGCCTTGGGGGGTGACCCGAACAGCTCAAGGACGTTGCCTTACATTTCAGGAGCTGCAATTCGTGGCGCTGTGGCCGGCAAGTTGGGTGATCCAGGTTCTGATGCTGCCAAAAAGCGGGAGTTTATTGAGCTGGTTTTGGGAGGTAAAGTGCGCTATTTAAATGCCTATCCGCTCTGCGAAGGTGTGCGCGCTCTTCCGGTTCCGGTTTCTCTGCGCAGAGAGAAGGATAAAGAAGATAGTTCGAAAACTGTTGCTGCTCTGGACCTTGCTGCCTATGAGGGCCACCCTTCACCAGAACGGGATTTGGCTGAAGCCTGGCCTGAAGAGCAGTTGGCGGCGCTTGCGGAGTCTTTTATCACCATCGGTTCGGCGAGACTTGCTTTGATTCAACCGGAGATAAGCGCCCGTTTTCACCACCAGCGTGACCGTATAAAGGGCCGTGCCTGGAAAGATAAGGATGGTAAAAGCCACGGCTCACTCTTCGTTTTTGAGTCTCTTGATGCCGGACAGTCATTCGAAGGCCTCCTTCAGATTTGCGCTGATTCGAAGGAAGAATGCAGTCAAATAGGAGCTCGGATTGAGGAGCTGTTGGGGGATTCTATTCTTGTTGGGCGCTCCAGGCGGGCGGGATACGGCGGCATGGCAAGGATTGAACGGGAAAAGAGCAGGGAGCGCGAAGTTGAAGGAGCAGGTTCGGAAGGTTTCAGACCGGTGACAGGCGATCTCAAACCTGGTGAGCAGTTTCGGCTGCTCTTGACATCGGCCTGCATAGCCCGCCACCCGGAAACGGGACAGGTCGATCCCGCTGCTATGGAGGAGCTCATCGTCAAGGCCCTGGGCAATCAGGTGAAATTGGTGCGTAAAAGGTGGGCCTTTGAAACATATGGCAGCTTTAACCGCAAGTGGCGGCTGGAAACTCCTCAGGTTTTGGCTGTGACAGCGGGTTCGGTCTTCGTGCTTGAGGCAAAACAGGCCATTTCTTTCGCTGACTTGTGCCGTATCGAAAACGAGGGTTTAGGAGAGCGCAAAGAGGAGGGCTACGGTCGCCTTCTTTTCCTTGACACCCCACTGAAGCAAGTTTATTGTTACCGGCTGAATGAGTCTTCATCAAGCCCTGAAATAAATGGCGATCCTCCACAAATAGTTGCCTTTATTGAAGAGCGTATGGTGGATGATCAAATTAAAAGAAAAATTAAGGAAGTTGCTGCTGACATTGCCGCCTTTGCTGCTTTCTTGCCAAGCAACAGCCTCATTGGCCGCCTGCGGGCGGTTTTGCGCCAGGCACCTCAAGCGGCGGTAGAGACTCTTACGGTTTGGCTGGAGGGGCCTGACAAAGGCTTGCAAAAGCCGGCTATGGACCGTTTGGACCGCTGCCGTGTTGAAATAAACGGAAACAGAATGAGCCTGGCAACATGGTTAAGAGAAGTAGTCAAAAAAGAATATGTGCTTGACTGGTTGCAAGCAAAGGTAATTACCCAGCGCTATTATGTGGGCTCGCAAGAAGCGGCATGGACTTTTTTAGAAAAGAAATCCCAGGAGCTTTCAGTTCGTTTGGTTGATGCCGTGCTGGCAGAGATGGCCCTGAGCAACAAAGGAAGGTGATTACAATGAATGGGTTTTCGAAAGAGAAGATCGCAGGCGGTATCCGGCCTATGGCTGCTCGTTGGGTTATTACCGCTGATATGGTGCTCAAAACGGCTACCCATTTCGGAGGAACGGGGGACGGCAGTGTGGACATGGAGATTTTGCGTGACCCCAAAGAAGGTTGCCCGCTTCTCCCCGGAACTTCTCTGGCTGGCGCCCTGCGGAGTTATTTATCTGATGTGCTCGGCGGTTACTATAAGGAAGAGCATGAAGATGTTTCCTTTTTATTCGGTGCATCCCGTAGCGATGAACAAGGGACGCAAAGCCCGCTTATAGTTTTCGATTCTTTTGGCAAGCTGCCTGAGGGGATGACAGAGGAAATCCGTGATGGTGTAGCCTTGGAGCCGAAAACTGGAACTGCCAAGCCTCACAAAAAATTCGACCTGGAGTTAATACCTACCGGTACAGTTTTCCCCTTGCGCCTGGAGGTGATTGTTGGCAAACCGGAAGCGGAGTCTCGGTTGCTTAGCCTTCTCGTCAAGGTGTTGGAGGGCTTGACAGAAGGTGATATTTCCCTCGGTGCAAGGCGCTCCAGGGGGTTGGGATTTGTTATCGCTCGTAACTGGCGCGCTGTGCGTTATGATTTAACGATGCCAGACGGTTGGCTGAACTGGCTCACTTCCGACCCCTTGCGCCCTATTGCCGGTGATTCAAGCAGCTACGATCTGCCAAAAGAGGCTTGTCAGGATGCTTCTCAGTCGATTGGATGGATAGAAATAGAAGACAAAAGAAACCGCCTGTTGGTGGATGCTGATCTTTGCTTCCTTGCTGGTATGCTGGTGCGTAGTCCGGCAAGAACACCCGATGCCCCCGATAGCGTACACCTTGTTTCCGGTGGGTGTTCTGTGCTTCCGGGAACAAGTTTGGCCGGGGTGCTCCGCAACCGGGCGCTGAAAATCGCCCGCATCGTCCGCCGTGGTAAAAATGATGCGGAGGCATGGATGAACGGTCTTTTTGGGTCACCCCCGGAAGCAGAACCTGGAGAAGACTTGGCAGATGGGGATGAATCGGAGATTAAGCATTTTGCCTCTCGCCTGCGCATTTCTGAAAGCGCGATCATGGAAGGGACGCGCATGCGCCCCTCGCGCATTCGCCTTGACCGCTTTACTCAGGGAGTAGTGAAAGGGGCGCTTTTTGACGAGGAGCCTGATTATTATGGAAAAGCAAAAGTGCGCTTCGAGTTGCGGGAACCAAAACCCGGAGAAACCGGCTTCTTGCTGCTGTTGCTTAAGGATTTGCTTTCCGGCGATCTTTATGTCGGCGGCGCGGCGGCAGTAGGGCGCGGGGCGGTGAAAGGAACTGCCTCTGTTTGCTTTGAGGATGGGAAGAAAGCTGTGATTGGTTCTGGACTCGAAATTTCCAGTGAGGCTCAGGAGCTCTTTTCGAAAAAGATCACTGAGTTTCATGAGGAGGTGTGGTATGAACCTGCCTGAGGGATGTAAAATCGAATTGTTGGACAGCAATGACTGCCGTAGAATTCTGGACTGGGTGACCGGCAATGAGCGATTTGAAGGCGGCTTAAAAGACGGCATTAAGGCTGACGCTTATGCCTGGCTGTTGGCTCATTGTTACGACGGGGTTACCTGGGGCCGTTTCGATGAGGAGCGCAAAAGCTGGCTGCTTTCATCCGCAGTATTCTCGGACCTTTGCCCGCCGGTTTCTGGAGATAATCTCCTTGAAATACGGTTGTTCGGTTCTAAAGATGAAATAATGATTTGGAGAAACGGTGCGGAATTATCCGGGCGCCGGCTTATCGATGATTACGATGAAAACGATGATTCGCCCGTGCGGCCGCATACAGAAACCCGAATTTTGCTGGGGGACAGGCTTGTTGAGGAGCCGCGGGAAGGTTTTAGCCGCGTGGGGACCGCTGCCGGGGCTGAGCAAGCTGTCCCACTGGAATGTAAAGAAAACAATTTCCGGGGCGGCCGCTGGCCGCTGCGCTTAAAAATGCGTCATTATTTCCAGCAGGACACGGTGAGCGGCGTAGTCCGTGTAACCGCAACCCGCCTGGTGGATGTTTTCAAGGAGGTGTGATTATGCCCCGGCATGTTAATCCAGAAACTGAAGATAGGACCGCCTTTGCTCCCTATAACTTTGTGCCGCTGCCGAATAGTGTTTATACTGTGGCTGATGGCTTTGAGATTGAGGGTGAAAAAAATAAGCTGTGGGGAATGCACGATCAATTTGTGCCTGGAACATATAACGGGTGGATTGAATTGACAATTAAAACATTGACTCCACTGTTTATCCGCGGGCCGGTAACCCGCAAAAATGGGAAATGGGATAGGCGCGATGCCCGCCTGCGGCCGGATTTTTTTACCACACCGCGAGGCAAGCCGCTGATACCGGGTTCCAGCCTGCGGGGGATGGTCCGGACGCTGGTGGAAATTCTTTCCTTTGCTAAGATTGCGCCGGTAACCAATGAAAGACCTTTTTTCCGTACTGTTGCCGATGACCGCATCGGTGGAGCTTACCGCACGAGAATGATCCGCGGAAGCCACAAACCTGACGGGGGTTATATTGAAAAAGAGGGTGATGAATACTTCATAGTTCCCGCGGAGGAAGTCCTGCGGGTACACCGGAATTTGTTGAATAAATTGAAACTTGATGTTCCGGTTCGACCTGATCCGAAATATTTTCCTAACTGGAATGGCCAGCAAAAACGGTGTTGGTTTAAACGGGCCCCCCAGAAGAATAAGAATGTAGCCGAAATATCTCTTGACCAGCAGACCAAGGCCGGTTGGGAAGAAGGCATCCTGGTTCTTACCGGCAGTGCTCCAAGAAAGAAGTACGATTTTGTATTTATTGGAAGGAAGCTAGACCAGAAAATTCTTATTACCAGTGAAAAATGGGAACGTTTTCACGACGACGATCAAATTACCCAGTGGCAAGAAAAGGCCTTTCCGAAGGACAAGCCAGACAAAGATTGCCGTAAGGCTCACGGCTGCCTGCGCCATGGCGAACCGGTTTTCTTTCTGACCAGTGAAGCTACAGAAAATAGCCCTGGCGAGCTTGTTTTCTTCGGCAGGGCGCAGATGTTCCGCTTTCCCTATGACTTAAGCCCTTTGGATTTGCTTCCCCAGGAGATTAAGAACGCTGGCCTGGACCTGGCAGAGGCTATGTTCGGGATGGTCAGGCAAGAGAGAAACAAAGAGCAGCAAGCAGAAGCAATCAAAGGGAGGGTTTTTTTCGAGGATGCTGAGGCGTGTAGCGGTGGACCGGATTGGTTCGAAGAGATCATTGTGCCGCGCATCCTTTCTTCACCTAAAGCTACTTGTTTCCAGCATTATTTGACGCAGGACGGGACAAAAGGCCAAAAACAATTGACTACTTACTTGCAGGGCGATTATACGACTGTCCGCGGGCATAAACTCTACTGGCACCGCTGGGAAGAAAGCAAAAAACTTGAAATAGTAAAGGAACCTAATAATTACCCTGATTTACAAAAGGACCTTCAGTCTGGAAAACCTGAAGACAGTCAACACACAATAATCCGCTCGGTTAAAAGCGGCGTTACCTTCAGCGGCCGCCTCCGCTTTGAAAACCTGTCTGCTATTGAATTAGGCGCCTTGCTTTCTGCATTGCGGCTGCCGCCAGAATGTGAACACAAACTGGGAATGGGCAAGCCGCTTGGCTTGGGGTCTGTGCGGATTGAGTCGGAACTTTTTCTCATCGATCGGGAAGAGCGCTATGCCTGCTGGGAAGACGATGGCGTTAAAGAAGACGATGGCGTTTCTTTCGAGAAGGCCTTTGCGGAAGCGATGCTCGCCCACGCCAGAAGCAGCAGGGAGACGCTTATTGACGAAAATGAGGGCTTGCGCAAGATCGCGCGGCTTGATGCGCTGTATCGGCTTCTGACATGGGAGGACCGTCTCCAGCTTAAGAACACAGATTACATGCCGTTGGGGAAATTTAGAGACAGGCCGGTGCTTCCTACACCGCATAATATTATTAGGGAAGAAGCACCGGGTTGGCCTCCTGACCCGCCGCGGCCCGCTAGTGAAGGAATAGAGGATCATTCCTTAAAAACAGCAGCTTTGCCGAAGGCGAATGAAATAGTGAATGCTGTGCTGCTTGAGGAAAAGACGAGAAAGGGAGGCTGGAAGGCTAAACACGAAGTAAGCGGGCTGTCCGGCCCGATCCAAAACACCAAGGATGTTCCCGAAGATAAACATCCAGGCGAACGGGTATCATTGGTGGTTGCTTTCGCGAAGCAAGAAGGGATTGCTTTTAAATGGCCTACCTAGCGTGGAAAGCAGTTTTTACCTTTGTTAGGCAGTGGTGTGATGTCAAGTAAGTAACTGGGAACTTTTTAAAGAAACTCGCTGCTGCTAAGGGGGTGTTTGCCTAAAAAAGGCATTACTTAACCAAACCCATCCAGATTGGCAACTAAATAATAACTGATATGATAATAAATGGGTAAGAAGAGACGTTTCTAAGCTTCATCAATAATTTTTTTGGTTACCCCCTTTCGGTTGGTAGAGTTGGTTAGTCTTTAGCAGGAAAAAGACCAACCGTACCAATTTTCGGGCGGTAAGCGCAAGGGCAGTTTATGAGCAAATTGCTTGGGTTCCGCTTTTTTCTTAACAACGCCATTTTTAAAGCAATTGTTTAGAGCTTTAAAAATCCCGCAACCCCCGAAAATACTGGAGATCAGTCTAAAAGGCAGTGATCACACATAGTTACACGTGCCATTTTTTACCTAGCCGCCAGCCCTTGCGGTATGTCTTGTTGCGGCTTTTATGTATTCGGGTACTGTCGAACGCGGGTTATATAAAGAATTGGAAAGAAAAAAATAAGATAAGGCACTATAAAATCCCCCGGAACAAAACTCCCGGGGGATTAGTAATACCGATAAACTGCTGGTTGGTTAGTGAATCAATCAACTGCTGCCGCGCAGTTTTTCGAACCGGTCCTTGAGGCGCGCGCTGACATCGGGCATGGTGGTATACTCCATCTCGTCGAGATGCAGCCGGTGCGGCTCAAAAGGCCCCATGCTACGCAAGTAGTTGGCGATTTCATTGGCCTTTTTTCTGGCCAGGTCGTAAGACGGGTCAGCGAAGAAGTCCTGCGGACCTTGCAGTTTTCCTCCGCTTAACTGGAAGCCCAGGGCGACAACCCTGGGTGGCCCGTCAAAGCGGGTCGGGTTGGATTGCTCGACGGATACCGGCATCAGCGGGCCGCTGTGTGAACCGCGCATCCAGCCGGATACCAGGTGGGGGTTGGCGAAGGGCTCCAGTGCCTCGCCCACGGCCGGAAAACCGCTCTGGCAGCGCACGAGCAGTACGGGATCATCTTTGCCCACGTACCGCCCGGCCATAAGATTCAAGCGTTGCGTACTTGAAGTGGCGGCAATTTCCTTGGTTTCCTTGTGAAAGATTGATTTAACGCAGTAACGTCCCGGGGCGCCGATAAAGACCAGCAGGTCATATAGTTCTTCGGGGCAGGAAAAGACAACCTTTTTATTTTCAATCAGGTCCCGGATTTCAAATAAGAAACCTGAGTGCATTTTAGGGTCGATCACCAATCCGATGGTGTTGAAGGGATCGGCAAATATCTTGTAAAGGGGGAAATTCCAGGCGCCCGGTTCAGTTTTATCAGCCATAAAAACGATTACCGGTTCGCTGCCCCTTTCTTCGAATTCCAATTCTGCCACGCCAGGTCCCAGTCCCTTGATGTTTCCGGAGAAAGCATCTCCCAGCAGGTCCTGGCCGGCACCGTATAATTTAAGTTTTTTTGCCACGCTGGTACAGGATAAAAATGTGTCCCAGGCCAGCTGGTGTATCTCGCCGTTATCTTTGCCGCACTCATGGGTCATGATCAAGTTGATATCGTCACCGACGTGAGTAACGTGAAAGTCTGTCAACAGGGGGCTGCCGGCTAAAATACCCCTGGCTGTTTCCATTGTTTCCGGGTGCACGCTGGAATGTCCTACAAATCCGCCAATGTCTGCTTTGATTACAGTTAGGGTAATATTCTTGCCCATGATTTACCTCCTATAAAACCTTTTACTAATTTATTCTATACTATGTTTCATTTCCCTTTATATTCTAGAGATTATTTATTTTTTTTTTCGGTTTAATGAATGTGTTACTCTAATTATGTTGCCCGGCTATTATATGTCATATTAAATATGTATTTAGTAGGTTCATTATAAAACGCCGGGGGTCAAAATACAATCAGTCAATGAAATAAATTTAAAATTTTAGGGGACTGTATGGAAACTTGCTACAAAACTTATGTCGCCAAAGAGGGTGCGGAAAAGTTTCAGGATAATGTTAAACGCATGTAAGGAAAGCGGCCGGCCGGCCGCTTTCCTTACATGCGTGTTTTATGGATTTTTCCGGCCGGCAGGTTCAAGGTAGGACAGGTAATTAGTGGTTACCTTCGCCCCTGAAGCCAGATGGCGCAGGTGCTCTAAGGATAACTGGCCGGACAGGGATTTTTTCAGAAACCATTTTATCGTATTTATGGTGTGCTCCCGGCGCAAATAAGATTTCCGGTACAGTCCGGTAAATTCTTTGTAAAAATCTTTAAGCGGGATTTGGGTCGGCAGCACTGCATGAAACAAATCAAACAACTCGTAATTGGTGGTGGTTAAACGTTTTTTCAATTGTTGGTATAGTTCGGTTCCCGGCAGCGGGGTGAGAATACTGAATTGAGGTTGTTCTATTTTGAATTTTCTGATGTAACGAATAAGTTTTTTGAAATCAATTCGGTTAAAATCAGGGTCAACGATAAAAGACGCGTAGACACCGATGCCTATTGATTGAAGCAAATTGAGGGCTTTTTCGTTGTTTTCCACGCTGTTTTGCTTATTGACCATTTCCATTCCCGTCTGGTCAATTTTTTCAAAACCAATAAAGATTTGATCCAGGCCGATATTCTTCCACTGCCGGATGACGTCAGGGTGTTTTACGATGGTGTCGCTTCTGGCCTGAATAATGTATTTGCGTTTTGGCAGACGGCTTTCCTTAAGCAGGGCGGCTATTTTTTCGGCCCGGTGCACGTCGGCCAAAAAATTATCGTCGGTAAATAATATGTCACCTGCAGGCAGGCGTTTTACTTCTTCTACCACCCGTTCCGGGCTCATGCTGCGCACTTTACCCCGGTAAAAACGCCAGATGCTGCAAAAATTGCAGTGATGCGGGCAGCCTCTTGAGGTCTCAATGGTAAAAATGGGCCGGCGTAAACCCATAAAATAGCGGTTTTGATATTTACCGGCAAGTTTCCGGTCTGCCGGGGGAACTTGATCAAGCTTTGAAAGGAGCGGGCGGTCCCCGGTAAAGATTTGTCCTTCCTCCGTATTCAGGTACAGGCCGGCTACTTTTTTCAGGTCCTGTTTTCCTTCAATGGCGGCAACCAGGTCGGGTACCGTTGTTTCGCCTTCTCCGACCACCACTGCATCTACCGCCTGGTGGTGAAAGTCGTCGGGGCTTAAAGAAGCATGGTGGCCGCCGATGAAAACAAATATATCCCGGCCGGCTTTTTTTATTTCCTCGGCTGTTCTCAGTGCCCGGTAGACATCAGTGGTAAATGAGCAACTGATGCCGGTCGCTTCAGGCCGGAATTCCTGGACGGTGGAAGTGATGTTGCCGTTTGAAATCAGGTCCAAAAGGAACACGGTGTGGTCCTTAAGGGCGGCGCCTACAATTTCCAGCCCTAACGGTTCCATGGCGATCAGGCTTCTGTAACCGATGCCAGTCTTGGGCCGCGGTTGTAACAACAGAACTCTCATAACTTATGGCTCCTCCTTTTACTCCGGCAACAGTTCCGGTTTGCTTATTATTCCCACGTTGGGTAACTTTATTGCCGAAAATAAGAAACAACCGGGATTTGTTTCCCGGTTGTTTCTAAAATTTATATTTTAAATATTTTTACAGCCAGGGGATTTTATCCAAATAATCTCCTTTTAAAACGGGAATCATTTTTGACCTTAGCGGCTCGGGTAGATCTTTGACCTTCCGGTCGTCAACATTCATAACCGTGATAGTTTCCAACTTTAAGTGCCGAGCCAGCTCTTTAGCGGTTAACCCCTGGTTTTTCCGAAGCTCTTTGACCGTTTTATTTTTAAAACCAAACCCAAAAATAATGAACCCTCCAGTAATGAAAATCTTTTATTAACTTCGCCTCGAGGAACTGAAATTCCTTCATACGGTTAATCATTAATTAAACCGGTATGAAATAACTATACTAAACCGGAAAGGACGGAAACGCGCACTATTATTCCCAGCAACTTGTCGTTTTCATCGGTTACCGCGATCGGGTATTTGGTGTCCGTGGCCATAGGGATCAATTCCTGAATGTATGTGTCCGGACCGGTAGTATAAAAATCATTTTTCAAAATATCTTCCAATGGTTGGTCTTCTTTTATGGCCCTGATGGTATCTTCAATGGTGACAATTCCCTTCAGCTTTCTTTCGCTGCTGACGACAAACACACTGGAGATGCCGTTTGATTCCATGGCCTTCAGCGCCACCCTGGGGCCGTCTTTAAGATACACCAGGGCCGAGGTTTTAAACATGACGTTTCTGGCCTGCATTACCTTGGACCGGTCTATGTCCTTAATAAATTCCTCAATGTACTGGGTTTGCGGGTTGGTAATCAGTTCCTTCGGGGTGCCTATTTGTTCAATTTTCCCGTCTTTCATTACCGCTACCCGGTCTCCGATTTTAAAAGCCTCGTTAACGTCGTGGGTAATAAAGATAATGGTTTTTTTCAGTTTTGCCTGGATGTCCAGAAGTTCATACTGCATTTCGCGGCGAATTAACGGGTCCAGGGCGCTGAAAGGCTCGTCCATCAACAGAATATCCGGATCATTGGCCAGCGCCCTGGCCAAACCGACCCGCTGCTGCATTCCTCCGCTCAGCTCACTGATTTTTTTGTCTTCCCAGCCTTCGAGCCCGACGCCGGCAAGGACCGTTTTGGCGGTTTTCGTTCTTTCTTCTTTGGAGATGCCTCGTACTTCCAGGCCGTATTCGACGTTTCTGAGCACGTTGCGGTGGGGCAAAAGCCCGAAGTGTTGAAAAACCATGGCCAGCTTTTTTTTCCTTAAGGCCAGCAGTTCTTTTTTGGTGTAATTAACGATGTTTTCATCGTCGATATAGATATTGCCGTCTGTGGGGCGGTTCAACAAGTTTAAACAACGAATCAGCGTGGACTTGCCGCTTCCGGATAACCCCATGATCACAAAAGTTTCACCGGCGTGTACTTCAAAGGATGCGTCATACACACCGATAGTGTGACCGGTGTGGGCCAGAATTTCGTTCTTGGATCCGCCGCTTTTGACTTTTTCCAGTATAGCTTTGGGGTAGGGACCAAATATTTTGGTTACGTGTTCCACCTTGACTTTTACCGTCATCTCGACTCCTACTTTCCAGTATTTAAATACTGGTTATGATGTTTCGAACCGGTTAGCGATGTATTGGGAAATTCTATCGATAATGATCGCCAGGAATACGATACTCAGCCCGGATTCAAATCCGCGGGCAATATCCAGCCGGTTAATGGCAATCAACACTTCCATGCCCAGTCCCTTGGCACCGATCATGGAAGAAATAACCACCATGGCCAGGGCCATCATGGTGGTTTGGTTGATACCGGCCATAATGGTGGGCAGCGCTTGGGGCAACTGCACCTTCGTAAGTAACTGCCAGCGGGATGAGCCGAAAGATTCGGCGGCTTCAACCATTTCCTTGGGTACCTGGCGAATGCCCAGGTTCGTCAGCCTGATCACCGGCGGGAGCGCGTAGATGGTGGTGGCAAACACCGCCGGGACTTTCCCCAGAGCGAATAAGATTACGGCCGGTATCAGGTAGACAAAACTGGGCATGGTTTGCATGCCGTCTAAAATAGGCTTGATTATAGCGTCCAAATGGGAACTGTTAGTCATGAAAATGCCGATCGGAATGCCGATTAACAGCGAGATAATCACCGAGGCCAACACAATGGTCAGGGTGGACATCATCAAATCCCACAGCCCGAAGGTGCCCACGATAAAAATTAAAAGCGCAAAAACCAAACCTGAAAACAAATTTTTTAACCGCCATCCCAAAATAAAAACAATTGCCACCACAAACCACCAGGGCAGCCACTGCAAAAATTTTTCAACATAGACCATGGACCATAAAATAACGTCGTTTATGACGTCAAAGAAGGTACCGTAGTTGGTTTTAAGCCAATCAATAAAAATATCAATATAAACGCCCAGTTCAAGGCGCCAAATTTCCGGAAAGTCATACATAAATTACCGGGAAACAGTGAGTGACTGCAACCCGTTTCACCCCGCTTTACATAAATAAGTCAGACGCAGGGAAAGTTGGCTCAACCAAGAAACCAACTTTCCTTGTGTGCTTCCTATTTTTAATTTTTATTCCAGCGCCGCTTTAACTTTTTGGGCGATTTCTGCAGGCACCCATGCCGTCCAGAGCTCTTCATGCTCTTTTAAAAACCACTTGGCGGCTTCCTTGGTGCCCACTTCATTGTCCTGCATGTAGGCCAGGGCTTCAGAAGTGAGCTGGCTGCTGGTTTGGTAGTGTTTTAAAAATTCCACTACCCCCGGGGCCTTTTCCGGCATATCTTTGTGAACGGCAACGGTAACATCCACGCTCGGCCACTCGCATGCATACCCGTCGTTCCATTTTTCGTCGGAATATTCCTCGTCGCCCAACAGGGTGAGATCATATTTACCGGTAATCCAGGTCGGTTCCCAGTAATAACCGACCCATGGCGTTCCTTCCACAACGGCCTTGGCAATCCCGGCCGTCAGCGCGGTATCGGAACCCGGCCGGAAGTAATTGAAGGTCTGGTCCAAACCGTAGTTTTGATATTTGGTATATAAAATTTCGTCGACCTTCCAGCCCGGTATGGCGCCGTAAATACGTCCTTTGCCCGGGTCTTCGGGGTCTTTAAACAGCTCCCAATACCGGGGCAGATCCTTGACGGTTTTTAAATCCGGAGCCATGGGTTCAATTCCCCGGTCGGGGTCGCCTTCTATGACAAAGGTGGGCACGTACAACCCCTGCTTATTGTCGTCGAAGTTTACGGAAACCTCAATGATGTCTCCTTTTTCAATGGCTTCATCATAAAGGTCGATGATGTTTTGTGTCCATACTTCCGTGTAAATATCTATGTCCCCTTCTCTGAACCCGGCAAACGTGGTGGGCGTAGAACCCGGGATAACATCGGTTTGATACCCGTAGCCGTTTTCGATGATAAACCCGGCAACGTCGTTATGAAAACGGATGCTGTCCCACCCGGCGTCGGCAAATACCAGGGTCGGTTTTTCCGCGCTTTGATTATTTTCGTTTGCTTGCTTTCCTTGATTGCCGCACCCAGTGACAATTAACGATATAAGACTTATAAACACCAAAATTTGTACTATCCGTTTGCCTAAATTAAACATCCTCATCCTCCTTTAAATTTACTCAAAGTATTCCACCTACAACTTATTATAGAGTAATAAGTTGTAGGTGGAAACTGTTTAAAAATAATATAAAATGTAAATAAGTTGTCTATTCTGGATAAAGGGCATAATTACTGTCTATTGCTTAATTTTATAGATAAAATACAGAAACGTGACACAATTCTGTGGAATTATGCCCGGTGCGGTATTGCCAAGCCGGTTGGGTAACGGAATTACCGGTATTGGGTTAACGGTGTTATTTGGTTTCCACCCCGTTGGCGTTAAGATATTTTTTGAGTTCTAAAATATTGATCTCGCCGAAGTGAAAGACGGATGCCGCGAGCAGTATGTCGGCATTACCGTCCTTTGCCGCTTCCAGGAAATGTTCCTTTTTACCGGCCCCGCCGGAGGCGATGACGGGTACCCGGACTACTGCTTTGATCCCGCGGATCAGCGGAATATCATAGCCGGTTTTGGCTCCGTCGCAGGCTTTGCTGGTGGGCAAGATAAACCCCGCCCCCCTGGCTTCGGCCTCTTTGGCCCAGACGACGGCATCCTTGCCGGTGGGGGTATTCCCCCCGTCAAGGTAAACTTCGTATCCGGAAGGGAGGGCCGGATTACGATCAACGTCAACGGCTACCACCAGTTTGGAGGAGCCGAATTTAGAGGCGGCCCGGTCGATTAAACCGGGGTCCCGGAAGGCCGCGCTGCTTATGGAAATCCGGTCCGCTCCCGCTTCCAAAACTGCTTCGGCATCTGCTACAGAAGTAATGCCACCGCCCACCGTAAAAGGTACCGTGGTTATTTGGGCCACCCGCCGCACCGCCTCCAGGGTGGTTTTCCTTTTTTCAATGGTGGCGGTAATATCTAAAAAAGCGAGCTCGTCGGCTCCGGAGGCACAATAAGCCCTGGCGCATTCCACCGGATCGCCCGCATCCCTAAGGTTTACAAAATGAATCCCTTTCACCACTCTCCCGTCCTTCATATCCAGGCAGGGCATAATCAGGGTTTTGCTCATAAATCATTTCTCCTTCCGGTTACATTAGTTTTGAGCCTTTGCACTGCAGAGGTCTTAAGTTCCAATTCTCTATAGAAACATTATTTCCTCTCACGCTAAATATAATTATAGCGAAATTTTTTTATATAAATACTTGACAAGGCTATCGGTAACCAATATACTATAACTGACCGGTAAATATTCTGCCGGTCACTTTATTTTTATCCGGGCGGGGCCTTCTTACCGGTCGGTCCCGTCCGGTAAACCAAAAAAAGCAGGAAGGGAGGGATATATTATGGCGGTAAACAAAGTTCCCGGCAACTCGGTGCTCAGGCTGGAGCTGCGCACCGGAGTGGATACCGGCGGCAACCCGGTTTACCGGAACAGAAGTATCAGGAACGTCAAGCCTGCAGCGTCGGACCAGGATCTTTTCGACGTGGCAACCGCTTTGGCTGCCCTGCAGGAATACCCGCTGAACAGCATCAGCAGGGTAGACGATGCCGAACTGGTACAGGTTTAAAGTAGCAGTAACCGGGCCCGGCACGGAAAACAAATTATTTAGAAAGGAGGAATAAAATTGGCTGTTACGGATCAGACTCTCAGGATCAGGTTCAGGAACCAGGCCGGAAGAACCGTCACCATCAGTCTCGACAATCCCCGGGATGACGTTACGGCGGCTGAAATAGAGGCGGCGATGGACCTGGTGATCACCCGGAATATCTTTACCAGTTCCGGCGGGGACTTGGTCGCCAAGTACGACGCTACGGTTACCGACAGAACCATTACTGATCTCTATGACCCACCGGCGTAAAGAGAGAAATCACTCGTTAAACAGTTAATAAAGGGGGATTTGGGGTCCCCCTTTATTGCAACCTTGAGCTAAAGGTATGAAGGAGGGGTTGAGCATGGATGAAATTTTCAAACTGGTGTCGAACTACGGTTTTCCCATGGTGGTAGCCGGTTACCTCTTGATAAGACTGGAGCCCATTATCAGGGAACTGCAGAAAAGCATCACGGTGCTGACTGTCGTGGTCGCCCGCCAGGGCGGGATGATGGTAGAGGAAATAAATGAGATTATCAATTACAGGAGGGTAGGTTGATGCTCGGTGTGGTTTCTGTGGATGAAAGGCGCGGGTTGAGCGAGTATTTTAAGGCGCGGGAGTTTGCCTGCCGCTGCTGCGGCATGGTACTGGTGCACCCGGAGTTGGTGCGCAAACTGGAGGCCCTGCGGCACCTGATCGGGGCGCCGGTTTTCATCAACTCCGGCTACCGCTGCGCTGGCCACAATAAGGCGGTGGGCGGGGCGGAGAGGTCGTACCATGTTTTCGGTATGGCAGCCGACATTCAGGTTGAGGGGGCCGACCCCGTCAAGTTGGCTGAAATGGCTGAAAAAGCCGGCTTTGACGGGATCGGCGTTTACCCGGAACCGGGCTTTTTACACGTGGATGTAAGGGGATACCCGGCGCGGTGGGAAGGGTGAAGTATGAAAACCTGAGGTTGTGTGGTTACTAAGTTAACCTGCAGCGAGTTTTTCCAAATCGATCAAACTTTCTGCAGGACCGCACAAAATCATAATATCGCCCGGCAAAAGCACTTCATCGGGACCGGGGTTTATTATAGTGCGGTCGTCTCTTTTGATCGCCAGCACCAGGGCGGAAAATTTTTCTCTGATATTGGAGTCTTTCAGGGCCAGGTTGACAAGTTGCGAGTTATCACTGATAATCAACTCTTCCATTTCCAGATTGGTTTGATCTGTTTCCACCAGGGTCTGCACGTAAGCAACGCTGGCCGGCTTTACGGCGGACAAAGCCATCCGGTTGCCGGCCATCAAAGAAGGACAAATTACGGAATCTGCACCTGCCCGCTTGATTTTATCAACGTTTTCCGGGCTGTTGGCCCTGGTGATAACCCTGATTCCGGGGTTCAAGTCCTTCGCGGATATGGTAATAAACAGGTTCGCGGCATCGTCGGGAAGGGTAATGATAATGCCCCCGGCATATTCGATCCGGGCCAGGAGCAAAGTTTTATCGTCCGTGGCGTCTCCCGCGATAAACAATACCCCCGCTTCACGTAATTCCTTCAGTCTTTGCTCGTTTTTATCAATTACTATGAACGGCGTCCGGTGGTTCTTTAATTCCGTAACCACTTCCTGCCCGACCCTGCCGATGCCGCAGACAACAACGTGTTTTTTCATGGCCGCGATCTTTTTCATCATCCTTCTTTTCCCCCATAAATCTATCAAATGTCCTTCTATTAAAGCCGAAAAAATATTACTCAGCACGTAGGTAAAAAGCCAAACTCCACCGACTACCAGGAACAGGGCAATTGCGCGGCCAACCTGGGTTTTGGGAACAATATCACCGAAACCTACAGTAGTAATGGTTATTACGGTCAGCCAAACCGCATCCAGGAAGCTTATGCCTTCAAGGGCCATAAATAAAAAGCTTCCCCCCAGGATAATTGATACTAAAATTATGGTTGCAACGAGTACCGCCCTACCCGACGAAGTCAAAAGCAAACACCCCTGAAGTCTTACTAAAAATCATTTGCTTTTATGAGTCTTTTCGTCACGGAGCAAGGTTTTCCTGCTCTCCGGTTCTAAAATCAAAAATCATCTCCTCAATTATGTCTGCAGCTTTGTTATAAACTCCCGGTATAATTTATAGTCACCAAATGGGCACAAAAAATCCCGGCCGCTTGTTGTCGGCCAGGATCTATAAGAAACCTTCAATTTACTGGTGCCCGAGACCGGAATCGAACCGGTACGGTGATTGCTCACCCCAGGATTTTAAGTCCTGTGCGTCTGCCAGTTCCGCCACTCGGGCATTTTATTTAGATATTAACGCAAAAATATTTTAGCATTTCAATACCCGGCTGTCAACAACCTGCCGCCCGTTCCCGCGGATAACCTTTCACCGTCCTCAAATACTTTGAGCAGGGCCCGGGCGGCGGCATCTTCCGGGCTTTCCTCCCAGAATTTGATATTTTCGCCGGCAAAGCACCACTTGTCTTTTTGCTTGTGGTAAGTAAGAGAGAAGTCGCTTTCCGTTCTGACTTTAAGCTCGTAAAGCAGTCTGGTCAGATGGGGAAGCCAGACCAGATCGCCCACTTCGCGGAGGGAAAGAACCAGCTTCCTGTCTCTCTCATGACTGGGAATTATCGGTTCAATTATTTCTTCTGCTCCCGTTTCACCGATAATTATCGTCAGGTCGCCGACTTTTGGCTCCCAGGGTAGGTGCTTGGCCAATTTTTTGGCCAGATCTACACTAATCATATTGCTCCCGCCTTATTCCGCAAGGTTTTATAAAACCTATTTCATCATAATATTTAAAATTCCTGCTTGAAAACGGTTTACTTACTTCCTGCCGCTGCATTTCCCCTTCCGGGGAAATTTTTTTATTTCCTCTGGTGTGATCAGCTCACTTTTGTTATCATTTATAATTAAGGTAATCAAATAAATGGGAGGTGAGGGGGTTGCTTAAAAGCTGGAGGAGAACACTTGTATTTATTGTGGTAGCGGCATTTATGGCTGGGATCATGTTTACCGGGGGTTGTTACTTAGTTAAGGACATGTTTCCCCAGAAAGATAATTCCGGCAGCGGAGGCCTGGCTAATGCGGAATTGCTCTCCGGCGTAGGCTCCGGGACTATTGCCGACGTGGTGGCCAAGGCCAGTCCTGCCGTGGTGAAAATATCTACCACGGTGAGTTCTTCCGGCAATACCGACCCTTTTTTTAACGACCCGTTTTTCCGTCAATTTTTCGGAACTCCGTTCGTTCCGAAGCAACAGCAGCAGGAAGAAGGGCTGGGTTCGGGCTTTATCATTTCCAAGGACGGTTACATTCTCACTAATGAGCACGTTATTGACCAGGCTGACGAAATAACCGTAACTATCATTGGTTTTGATCAAGAACTGAAAGCAACGGTTGTGGGTGCGGATTACGATCTGGACCTGGCCCTGTTAAAGGTAGACGTAGAAAAAGAACTTCCTTTTCTTGAGCTTGGAGATTCCGACCAGATCAGGGTGGGCAACTGGGTAATTGCCATAGGCAACCCTTACGGGCTGGACCACACGGTGACAACCGGCGTGATCAGCGCCAAGGGACGGCCCATTAATGTCCAGGACCGTCAGTACGAAAACCTGCTTCAGACCGATGCTTCCATTAACCCGGGCAACAGCGGCGGGCCGCTTTTAAACCTGATGGGCGAGGTGGTCGGCATCAATACTGCCATTAACGCCCAGGCCCAGGGGATTGGTTTTGCCATACCCACCAGCACGGTAAAACGGGTGCTTGAGGACCTGAAAAACAACGTTAACAACGTCCGCCCGTGGATTGGGGTGCAAATTCGTTCTATAGACGAAAATATTGCCCACTATCTTGGCCTGTATAAGGCCGAAGGAGCCTTGGTGGTCGGAGTAGTGCCGGACGGGCCCGCGGAAAAGGCCGGCCTGGAACAATGGGACGTGATCGTTGAGTTTAACGGGAAAGAAATCAAAGATGCCGACGAACTGGTAGAGGTTATCAATTCGGTTAAGATTGGAGATAAGGTAAAAGCTTTGATTGTGCGCGACCGCCAGGTTGTCGCGGTTAATATCGTGGTTGCCGAGAAGCCGAAGAATATCAGATAGAAAACGGTATGAAATTTAATTGAAAGTTTTACTTGCGGAAAGACGTCCCGAAATGGTACTATATTCTCAAAATAGTACAGGTCATACTACCCTTTTCGACAAATTAGTTCTATTTTAGATCAAATTTCTTAATAATTAAGTGGTATGAATATTGCTAAATATCTATTATGTGTGCTAGTTTAATTTAATCAAGGAATTTTTCCAAAATTTTAAAATATAGCTCTGCACATGGTAGAGTTATATTCCCTCTCGCAACCACAAAATGGTTGTGAAAAACCCAAATCCTTTGTCTTATGCCCCGTTTTAAAAGGGGCCTTTTTTTTGTCTGGGGTAATTATATTTTATACTAACGGTTGATAAGTAACTGCAATATTATTATAAAAACACCTTGTTGTTGAAGCTCGCTCGCTACCTTCAACAACAAGGTTTGTTGAGTTGCCTTAAAGGGTAAATTAGTTCTTCTTAAAAGGTAATTTCCAGGCTTTCGGCCAGCAGTTGGACCACGGAGACAACTTCCGTACCGGAACCGTGTTTTAAAAGCCCGTGGCGCAGTTGCATGATGCAGTTGGGGCACGAAGTGGCGACCGTTTCCGCCCCGGTCTTTTTTAGGTTTAAAATTTTTTTATTGAGGATTGCCATGCCGGTACCGTAATGGTGCAGGACAAAAGAACCGCCCCCGCCGCAGCATTCGGCGGCGCCGGGCATTTCCCTGAATTCAGTGCAGATACGCCGCAGTAAGTTTCTGGGGGCGGCGGTTATGGACTGGGCATTTGCCAGGTGACAGGGGTCGTGGTAGGTAACTACCCTGTTAATAGTTTTAAATTTAAGTTCATTACCTTCCGTCAGGACGGCAAGTAATTCGGATAAATCCAACACCTTGATACCGTTGCTGCCGTTTTGCGGGAAGCTTTCTTTAAGGGTTGCGGTGCAGGAGGCGCAGTCGGAGACCACGACCTTCACGTTAAGGCGGCGGAAGGCTTCAAGGTTGGCGGAGGCCATGTGTGCGGCGGTTTTGTCTTCACCGGCAGCCAGTTGCGGGAGGCCGCAGCACTTCAGTTCTTGCGGCAGAACGACTTCGCAACCCAGTCGCGCGAGGACGGCCACGGTACTTCTTGCAATACCGGGAAACAGGTAGTTGGTGGAGCAGCCGAGGAAGTAACCCACCCGCATTTTAGCCTTGCCCGAAGCGGGAGTTTGCCCGGGAATGGACGGACGGGCCGGGCGGCGGGGCAGTCTGCCGGGCAGGGAAAGCGCGGGGGGCAGCAGGTTCAAGGTGGCGGCGGGTTTTAAAAGCCCCTGGCAGTGCCGGAACAGGGAGACGGAAAAGTTCAGCCGGGCGGGGGAGGACCAGATTTTCCTGTGCAACAGGCTTTTGAGTGGGGAAGGCAATTTTTTGGCTGCCAGGGAACGGGCTGCCGTCACGATCTCGTGTACCGGTATGGCTGAAGGACATTCCACCGAGCAGGCCCGGCAGAGCAGGCATTGGGAAAGCAAGGAGGCGGCCTCATTATTTACCTTGGCTTCACCGCTGGAAAGCAAGTGGGCCAGGAAAATTTTACCCCGCGGAGAGACGGTTTCATTACGGATTTCCCTGAAGACGGGGCAGACCGACCGGCACTGACCGCAACGTACGCAGCGCATATAATGTTCTTTTAAACCGGCAAGTTCTTCAGACACTTTTCCCGGCCTCCCCGGGGGGCAATAATTTGCCCGGGTTCATAATATTTTCCGGGTCCAGGGTTTCTTTGATCTGTTTCATTATATCAGCCGCCCTGCCGTGTTCGTCCGCTGCGTACTGGTTTCTGACCGCCCCCACACCGTGCTCGCCGGTTGTGGAACCGCCGAGTTCGATGGCCAGGCGGTGTATGGCGTCGACAAGCGCGTTCGCCCGGGCCACTTCTTCCGGATTGTCCAGGTTGATTACCGGGGCCGTGTGGATGTTTCCGTCGCCGATATGGCCGTAATTCACCACCGTGATTTCGTGCTGCCGGCCCAGCTCTTTGATCCTCCGCAGGGCTTCAGTCACCTTGCTGAGGGGAACGCTGATATCTTCACCCGCAAAGATTCTGCTGCCGTCCGGGCGGAGCCTGGCTGCGGCCACGGCTACCACGCTCCGTCCCCGCCAGAGTTCGGCCATGCGTCCTGGTTCGGTGGACCACTCCACGCGGGAAGCCCTTTTTTTTGTAATTTCAACAATTTTTTCCCCCTCCCACGTAACCCCGGCCGGGTTGCCGTCCACTTCGAAGATCAGTATCGCTTCAGCTTCGGGGAGATTAATCGCCGGGTTGTACAAGTTGACGGCATGAATGGCGGATGAGTCGAGAATTTCAATCCCGGAAGGCAGGATACCGGACTGGTAAACGTCAAGTACGGCCGCCGGGGCTGCTTCCAGGTCGGTAAAAACGGCCATGGCCAGGCCGCGGGCTTTCGGGCGGGGCCAAACCCTTAACCGCACCATGGTGATTACCCCGAGAATGCCTTCCGAACCGACAAACAGCTTGGTCAAGTTTAAGCCGGAGACATTTTTCAACGCCCGGCAGTTAACGCCGCCGGTCTCAATGATTCTGCCGTCGGGGAGCACTACTTCCAGCCCGAGAACATATTGTTCGGTGGTACCATACTTAACGGCCCGCAGCCCGCTGGAGTTATTGGCAACCATCCCGCCGATTGTGCACATGCGGGTACTGCCGGGGTCCGGCGGGAAAAAGAGACCGAAGTCCGCCAGGTGCTCGTTCAACTGGTAGTGAACCACTCCCGGCCGGGCGAAGACCTGCATGTTTTCCGGGTCCACTTCTTCGACGTCATCCCAGGAAGAGAAGTCCAGCACGATCCCGCCTCTCACGGCCAGGCAGCCGCAGGTTTCCCCGCTGCCCGCCCCCCTGGGGACGACCGGGATGCCGTGCTCCGATGCCAGCTTCATCGTTGCGGACACTTCCGCTGTCGAGCGGGGCAGCACTACCGCATCGGGGATAAAATCACGAAAACGGGCGTAAAAAGAACTATCGTAGCTGTACATCTTTTTTTCCAGGGTTCCTGTAAGGATACGACCGGCCGGGTATATTTTTTTAAGCCCGGCAGCCAGTTTATTTCTAACCAAATTCCAGCCCCCCGTTAACAAAATTGCTTACTTTTCGTACTGAATTCCCGGACGGTAGAACAGCGGTGCATAAGCTCCTGCCGGGTCATGACCACGTATTTTGGCGCGAGTTCTTCCCGGTAATGTCTTAAGCTTTTAAAGCCTCCGGGATGGAAAAGGGCCAGGAGAAATCTTTCGTACCGGCAGGTGATCTTTGAAAAAAGGCCGGGTTTCAGGTCGTATGCTGTGAAGCCGAGACGCCTGGTGCCGCGGTGCAGAAGAGTGATTCCGATCAGTGCCTTGACGCTGTGATATTTTTTCTCACTGTTTAACAGCCGGGCCAGAGCCGGCAAATCCTTTCGTGCTTCCCGCAGAGCGATTATTGCCATGCGTTCCCTGGTGGTATTTTCATCTGCCAGGCTCAAAAGTCGTTCGTTGTTAAGGTGCAGTTCCAGGTAACGGTCGCCGCGACGCAGAACGGAACCGTCCGGCAGGTTCCAGTCTTTGCCGCGGTAGCGGCGCAGTGCGGTTCTCCAGACCGAGGTATGGCCCTCTTCGAGATCTTTAATTCCTGCCAGTTTACGAATGAATTTTTCCATAAAACTCCAAAGCCCGCGCGCGCGTTTTTTCAACCTGGTCCGGCGTGTTTTGGCAGTCATTATTATTTCTTCCAGAGGCACTACCCGCAGCCCTTTTCGGCTCAGTTCCTCAAGAATAACTGGTAGTGCCGCCACTACCCGGGCGGGTCCCCCCTTTGCGGAGCAGAGGGTGGAGTCACTGTCGTGAAAGATCAGAATTGAGCCGTCCTTGACCCTGCCCAGGACCATACGGACGATACTTTCCGGGGTGGCTCTTTTAGTCCAGTCCCAGCTCATGTAAGTCCAGAGTACAAATTTATGTCCTTTCAGCCGGCAGTGGCAGATGGAAAAAAGATTAAACAGACCCCATGCCGGACGGCAAAAACGAATTTTTTGACCGGTTAGCGTTTCTATGGTTTGTTCCGTTGCGGTTATTTCTCTGGTGGTACCTCCGGGGCCAAGCAGCCAGGCGGCCTTGTGGTTAAAACCATGGTTACCGATTTCATGGCCCGCCAAGGCGATTTTTTTAATAAGTTCCGGGTAAGCCTTGGCCTTGGAACCGATGACAAAAAAACATGCTTTTACCCGGTAACGTTCCAGGATGTCCAGGATTTGCGGCGTATAACGGGGGTCCGGTCCGTCGTCAAAAGTTATGGCCACCCTACGGTAACCCGCGGGAGCCCGGGTTACGGCACCTAAACGTCCCAGGCGGAGTAGAACTGTCGGCACGATGCCGTAAGCCAAAAAAATAAGGAATGATAATTGAAAAAAGGAAATTACCAAATTTAATTTCACCCCGGGTTAAAGATAAAAAGATAATTTATGTTTTCAGCTTACGGTTTTATTTACTGAAAAGCTTCTCCAGAGGATATATAAAATAAAAGCAGGACATTCCCGCCAGTACGGTGGCGCTGAGTGCGATTGCGGCGTAAATACCGAAAAATTTGGCCGTTACTCCTCCCAGGACCGGCCCTGCGGCGACACCCATCCCCTCAATGGTGGCAAAAACACCCCACCCGGTAGCCTGCCTGTCGGGTGAAATTACCTTGGCCAGCAGGTTATTCCAGGAGGGAAGGACTATAGCGTAGGAAAAACCCACGAATGCGGCCAGCAGGCAGGCGCTTAAGGTGTCGCAGGCGATGGGAAAAAGGGCCAGCGACAGGGCGGTCATTGCAAAACCGGTACCCAGCAGGATTTTAAGGTTGCAACGGTCAGCCAGGCGGCCCATGGGCAGCAGGGAAACGGTTGCCGCCGCACCGCCGGAAACCAGGAGCGCCGCGTACTGGTTTGGACTGAGCCCGATCATGTTTTGCACGTAAACGGGCAACAGTGGCAGTAAGATCCCGCCGGTCAAAGTCTGAAGGAACATGCCCGGTAAGAGGATCTTTTTTACCGCCTGGTTACGGGTGATCCGGAAGATTTCCTCTTTAAAAGAAAAACCCGTGATTTTACCTGCTTTACCCGTAAGAGGCAGAAGCATGGTGGTTAGCAGCAGGGCGGCGCTCCACAGGGTAATCAACAACCGGAAGGCCAGGCTGTAATCCCGGGCGATAAAAAAGTTTATCACTACCGGTCCCCCGCCTCCGCCGGCCAGCCAGACGGCAAAAACAATACCCATGCGGGCCGCGCGGTCTTTTGACCGGATGGGTGCCACCCCGCTGATTACTGCCAGCCAGACCGGTGAGGCCCCGAGCCCGAAAAGAGCTGAACCGGCAAGCAATAAGTAAGGTGCCGGGTAGAATTTCATTAACAGCAGTGCCGCCAGGCCCAGTACCAGCCCGGAGATCAGGATCGGATACCCGCGGTGGTCCAGTTGCCAGCCTGCCGCACCCTTGAAAAATGTTTCTACCAGGTAGTGTGCTGATACGGTCAAGCCCGCGGCAGCAACTGATAGGTCCAAATAATTAACCGCGTACAGCGGAAGAAAGGTAAGATAAAATGCGCCTCTGGTAAACTCTACTAAAAAAAGCAACAGTAAGAGTCCCAGTGCTTTCTTTGAAGAAAAAATTGCTTTTAATTCGTGCAACGGCTCGGAACCTGCTCCCCTTTGATTTTCAATGTTATTATACACGATTATAGCTAGATATGACCAGTGCTGGCAACAAACAATGCTTTTAAAGTAAAGGAAAGACTGTTATTATAATGTATTAATTTCACTTGCATTTAAGACAAAATACGGGGGAGAAAATGAAGCACTATAAACCGGGCGGCCTTTTTATGCTCATGTTGCTTCTCGCCGGCTGTCTTTGTTTCGGCATTAAGGCCGATTCAAGTCAGAACGGAAGCCCATATTCAGCAAACAAATTAGAAAAAACGGTTTTAGGTTATTATACCGAAGATTACCCGGGGGACAAGCTTTCGTATCATTCGCTGGCCCGCAATCACGGCCTGGTTGATATTACTGCTTTTTTTAATTACCTGACCGACGGCCGGGGCAATATAACCGGTCAACCAATAAGGGACGCCATGAATCTTGCTGCAAGAAGAAATATTAAAACCACCTTGATGCTCGTGCATAATTTTCATGACGGTAAAATAGACCGGGGCAGTGTCCATGAGGTTCTTTCAAAAGAGCCCAACAGAGAAAATTTTGCCCGCAACATTCTTTCGTTGATTAAAAAAAACGGGTTTGACGGGGTGAACCTTGATTTGGAATTTGTGCCCCCCGGTGACAGGTTGTACTACAACGTTTTTTTGACCCGGTTGCAAGAGCTGTTTAAACCTTACGGGTACCTGTTAACTGTCTCCATTCCCGCAAAAACTTGGGACAACCCCGCCAGTCCGTGGAGCGGTGCTTATGATTATCGCTTTATCGGTCAAACTGCCGACCTGGTTACTCTGATGACTTATGATGAGCACTGGTCCGATGGTGCACCGGGTCCGATTGCCTCTTTGCCCTGGATGAGGCAGGTGCTGGATTATGCCGTGAACAACATCCCGAAATCCAAAATATTAGTCGGCGTGGCGGCATACGGTTACGACTGGACACCGGACGGAGCCGGTACCGTGCGCTGGGACCGGGCGGAAGTACTTGCCGCCGAACACGGGGGCGCCGGGTGGGATGACCGGTATGCAGCACCTTATTTGATTTATTACGACGAAAAAGGTACCAGGCACGAGGTATGGTACGAAGATAAATCCAGCCTGTCAGCCAAGCTGGACCTGGTAAACAGTTATAATGTCGCGGGTATCGCCATCTGGCGGCTGGGATTTGAAGACGACGACTTTTGGGATACGGTAAGCCGGAAGTTATGGCCAAAAAATAAGAAGGGGTAGGGGGCCCTCCCCCTTTTTCAATCCCTGGTTACGGCTAAAAGGTAAATTTCCTGCTTGTTTCCGGCCGTTTCGTTGATCTTTTTTTCAGTCTCCAGGAGATTGGTAAACTGGGTGCCTGTAAGCTCGGCTGCTGTTTTCATTCCTTCAGGGTTAATTTGCGTCATTTCTTTACCTCCTTATTGCCGACCTCAGCGTTTTTGCCTGACCATTGGTGAAAGAGTCTGCGGTAGGTATTTTTATAGTATATCCGTTTCAAAAAAAATTATGGTTGATTTTTTTGCACCGGTCGATATAATTTATACTGAGAATGATTCTCTTTATCGATCGGATATGGTTTATAAACCTTAGGAGGTAGGGCGGTGACCCTGGATCAGGTTCGCAAGGGACAGGTAGTGAGGATTACCGGGATGCCGAATGAGATGTTCAGGGTCCATGCCATCCGTTTCGGCATTTCGGAGGGCTCGGTGGTTATATGCCGGCAGATAGTGCCTGCCGGGCCGGTAGTAGTGTCCTGGAACAAACAAGAAATAGCGATCGGCAGAAGTCTGGCCAGGATTATCTCTGTGGAACCGTACTGATATGCCCGAATTTTAGATATATCTTGCAGGCGGTGAGCATTTGAGTAATGACAGCGTAGAGGCAAGGATTCCGTCAGGAGGCAAAAAGATAGTCCTGGCAGGAAATCCCAATGTCGGTAAATCGGTATTTTTTAATGCTCTTACCAGGCTGTACGTGGACGTTTCAAATTACCCCGGGACAACCCTCGACATGGCCTGCGGCCGTTTCGGCAGTGATGTCGTAATTGATACCCCCGGGGTGTACGGCTTTTCGTCACTTAATAAAGAAGAAGTGATTGCCAGGGATATCATCCTGGAAGCGGATGTCGTGGTAAATATCGTGGACGCGGTACACCTTGAACGGGATTTATTTTTAACTTTGCAGTTGATAGACATGGGTATGCCCATGGTTGTGGCCCTTAATATGGTGGACGATGCGGCCCGGGAGGGCCTGAAGGTAAGGAGTTACCTGCTTGAGAAGTTGCTCGGGGTGCCGGTTGTTCCCACGGTAGCCGTCAGCGGCAGGGGAATAGAGGAATTAAAAAGAAAGATTTATTTTGCCCGGCCCGGTCACGTTGAGTCTTTCACCAGGGAAAAATTGAGTCAAATACACCCTCCGGCAGGCAGAAGAGAGGCACTCTTAATCCTGGAGGGGGACCCCGTGATCAGCAAGCGCAGCGGGATGCGGCCCGGGACGGAGCGGGATGCTTTATACCGGGTCCGCCGGGAGAGGGTGAACCAAATCGCGGCCCGGGTGATCAACAACACCGGCCGGGGCACCTCGTTCGCGACCAGGTTGGGACGCTGGATGCTGCTCCCGGCAACCGGTTTTCCACTCCTGGTTCTGGTTTTGTGGGGTATTTATGAAATAGTGGGAGTTTTCTTTGCCCAATTTGTGATTGATCATACCCTGGGCCTGATGGAGGGGCATTACGAACCGGCGGTCAGATCCCTGATCGATGTTTTTATCCTACCCAGGTCGGTGGCGGGGACTATCCTGACCGGGCGTTTCGGATTGCTTACCCTGACCGTCACCTACATGTTCGGCCTGCTCCTGCCGCTGGTGCTGGGCATATTTCTCGTGGTATCCGTCTTGGAGGACTCGGGATACCTGCCCAGGATCGCCACACTGGTCGACCGGGTTTTAATCGGGTTTGGTTTGAACGGACAAGCCATCATACCGTTAATTTTGGGCTTCGGGTGTGTCACGATGTCCTTGATTACCACCAGGATGCTCGGGACGCAAAGGGAAAGGCGTATTGCCACCTTCCTTTTGGTGCTGGGTATTCCCTGCTCGGCCCAAACAGCTATTGTTACTGCGGTCCTGGTGGGAATGGACCCCGCTTACGCGTTTTTGTACCTCCTGTTCATCTGCAGTATGCTTGTGATTGCCGGGACGTTCCTGGGGCGTTTTTTGCCCGGGTGGACCTCCCCTTTGTTGATTGAACTGCCTCCGCTGCGGCTGCCCAGGCCTAAGAACGTCTTAAAAAAGACCTGGTTCAAGTCCTGGAATTTTGTCAGGGAAGCCTTTCCCATATTTGCCGGGGGGATGCTTTTGTTAAGTGTTTTAGAGGTGTCGGGACTGCTGGACGGTATCAGGAGTTTCCTGATACCCGTAACCGTAAACTGGCTGCACCTGCCTCCGGAGATGGCTGACGTCTTCATAATGGGCTTTATCAGAAAGGAATTCGGTGCCGCCTTTATTTTGAACGTACCTATGCTTGCGCTGCAAAAATTCGTGGCCTTGGTGACTCTTACGCTGACGGTGCCGTGCATAGCCTCGACCATGATTGTTTTCAAGGAGCGCGGCTGGTGGGAGGGGCTTTTGATCTGGTTTTCAGTGTACGGTCTGGCGTTTTTTGCCGGCGGGGTGTTGACCCGCTTAATGGAAGCTTTCAATGCAGCGGGGTTCCTGCGGCTCCTGGCATTGTCAACCGTGGTTGTTTTTTTCCTGGCCGCGGCCCTGATTGTTTTCCGACTCCTGATGCCGGATAAGAAGGCGGTTTAAGTTCCGGCTGATTTACGCTACGCCATGGGGACCACGCTACGCCATGGGGACGGTTCCATCGTCTTCCCTCCGGCCCTTCGCTGTGCTTCGGGGACGCTCGAACCGTCCCCATGGCTCCGCTAACCTTTACATTACGCTGTAGTATTAAGATATTATTTCTTTTCTGGTGGAGTAATGATAAAGAACCAAGTGATACTTGTAATACTGGCAACAATATTAATATTGTCTTTGGTCCCGGCGTCTTTTTCAGACGCTGCACCGGCGGAAATTACAGGAGAGACTGCGGTGCTTATTGACGGTAAAACCGGGCAGATGCTTTTTGAAAAAACCCCGCACCGCCAAATGTACCCGGCCAGTACCACGAAAATCCTTACGGCCGTTATCGCCCTGGAAAGGGGAGCTACGGATGACGTGGTAACCGTATCGGAATGTGCCTGCAATATAGAAGGGTCGGCCCTCGGGTTGCAGGAAGGAGAAAGGATTTCCCTGGAAGACCTGTTGTATGCGCTTATGTTGAACTCAGGCAACGATGTGGCCGTTGCCGTGGCCTGTCATATAGGAGGTTCGGTAGAGGGTTTTGTGCGTATGATGAATGATAAAGCTGAAGATATCGGGGCCTCGAACACCCACTTCAGCAATCCTAACGGTTTACCTGATCCTGACCATTATACCACTGCTTACGATCTGGCGCTTATTTCCCGCTATGCCATGCAAAACCGTAAATTCAGGGAAATAGTCTCAACTAAAGTTAAGAACATAGAGCGCGAGGTTCCCGGCGCACAAACTTATCTCCAGAATCATAACCGGCTTTTATGGCGGTATGATGGTGCCACCGGGATAAAAACCGGTTATACTGACGATGCCGGGCAGTGCCTGGTGGCAGCAGCCTTCAGGCAGGAAAGGGAATTAATAGCGGTGGTGTTGAAAAGCACGGGGGTTAATATCTGGACGGACACGGAGCAGCTTTTGGACTATGGCTTTGATAACTATGTTCCCGTTACCCTGACGCAGGCCGGCAGGTTTGTGGCGAACGTACCGGTCAGGTTCGGCGATACAGACACCGTACCGGTTCAGACGGGCCGTTCCCTGTCATATAATTTGGTTGCCGGAAAAATGCAGGATGAGATCATTCGTAAGGTTACTTTAAAAGAAAATATTACCGCACCGGTTTTTCCCGGCGAAAAATTAGGTGAGATGACTTTCTTTCTGGGCAGTCGCGAAGTGGGCCGGGTTGATCTGCTGGCCCAGCGGAGAGTGGAGAGAAGTATGCTGGCTCAGTGGTGGCCGTGGCTGCTGCTGGCGTTCGGGTTGTTGATAACCCAGTCTGTTATCCGCAGCAACAGGGCCAGGCGTAAGCGGTGGGAGAGGTATAAATTAAAGTATTACCGGTAAATAACGTGCTTATTGTGCTTCTGGAAAGTATGGTTGTGGTGGTGGTATGATGAAAGATGTTTTGTCGGGTGTTGAGGAAAAACTCAGGGCGCGGGAATTTAAGTTTACAACGCGACGGGAACTGATCTTGAAAGCCCTGCTCGAGAATAACGACAAACACCTGAGTGCCGAAGAGCTGTATAACCTGGTTAAGCAAAAAGCCCCGGATATGGGACTGGCCACGGTCTACAGGGCGCTGGAACTTTTTCAGGAACTTGACATAATCAACGCCATTGACTTCGGAGACGGGCGCAAGCGTTATGAGTTCGGAGTGGAGGTGGGGAAAAACCATCACCATTACCATTTTATTTGCACCAAATGCGGCTGTATCAACGAAGTAGATGACGACCTGACGGAGGATTTGGAAAGCCGCATCGGCAAAAAACACAAATTTACCATAACGGACCACCAGCTTAAAATTTTTGGTATCTGTAATAAGTGCCTGGCAAGTTATTGAATATAATGTTGAAAAGGAGTTTTGGTTTGATGAGTTTTAAACCCGAAGGGCTGGCTACGGGAATAGGCAGTATGCCTTTTACCGCTCCGCAAGACGCCCTGCGCCTGATTAAAAAATATCTTCCCGGCGCCCCTCATTGGCCCCAGCTGCCTTCCCGGGGCAGGAAGGAACACTTTGTCAACCAGTACTTGCGTCCGCTGGTAAAAACCGGCCTGCTGGTCGACGACGGGGATAAAATTTATTTCGATACACAAAACCCCGCCTGGGCCGACCGTTTGACTGTCTTTTATACCACTTACTTGGCCTGTGAGGGGGGCGATAAGGCGGCCTTGAAGGAATTTGCTTTTCCAAAGGATGCGGCGGTCGGGTTCTACGCGTTTATGGAAGATCTGGAACAAGGAACCGGAAATGCCTCGCTTGTCAAGGGTCAGGTGGTAGGGCCGCTTTCCGTGGCCTTCCAGGTCAAGGACGAGCAGGGGCGCTTTGCCTATTATAACGACCAGTTGCGGGACTTGATCGTTAAGACTCTGGCCATGCATGCTGTCTGGCAGGCGGGGGAGTTGAAAAGGTTCGGCCTGCCTGTGCTGATTTTTGTGGACGATCCCGCGATCGGCGTTTACGGGCATTCCAGCTATGTCACCGTGACCAGGGAAATGATCAAGGAGGACCTGGAAGCCGTCTTTGCCGGCGTGCGCGGAGCGGGAGCTCTGGCCGGGGCGCATTGCTGCGATGCTATAGATTGGTCGATTCTTTTTGAATTGAAGTTAGAAGTGGTCAGTTTCGACGCCTATAATTATTTTAGCTCGATTATTCCTTTCACCTCTTCTTTAAAAGATTTTTTTGCGCGGGGTGGTTCCCTGGCCTGGGGTATTGTACCTACTTCAAACGGGCGGGTCATGGAGGAGGACGAGGATTCGCTGCTGGAAATTCTGGCCGGGGAGTGGTCCGGGTTGCAAGAGCGCGGCATTTCCGCGGAGATCCTCTTTAAACAATGCCTGATTACCCCGGCGTGCGGTGCGGGCTTACTCGACCATATCACGGCGGAAAAGATTTACCGGCTGACGGCCGCGGTATCTGAAAAGCTTCGTTCCCGTGAAAGGTAAGCAGGGTATGTTTCCGGTTGATTATCACCTGCATACCGGGCTCTGCGGGCATGCAGCAGGAAAGGTCGGGGAATACCTGGAAGAGGCCGCCCGGAAAGGAATTTACGAAATCGGTTTCAGCGACCACCTGCCCCTGTATTTTTTGCCGCCGGGAGAAAATATTCCCGGATATGCTATGAAGGAAGCTGAGCTTCCGCGTTACGCGGAGATGATTCGCAGCTGTGCGGAAAACGCGCCGGTTCGCGTCAAGCTGGGCATAGAAGCCGATTACGTCCCGTCTTGCGGGGAAAAACTTTCCTCACTCCTGTCTTCCATTCCCTTTGATTATGTAACCGGTGCGGTTCATTTTATCGACGGGTGGGGTTTCGATAATCCCGCCGAGATGGAGCAATACCATAAAAGAAATATCGACCGGGTTTACGAGCGGTATTTTACCTTGCTGCAGCAGGCCGCCCTTTCCGGTTGGTTTGATGTCATGGCCCACCCGGATTTGGTTAAGAAATTTAACTTCCGCCCGGCGCGGTCTTTAAAGCCGCTTTATGAGGCTACGGCCCGGGCTTTCAAAAAGGCCGGTGTCTGCGTGGAGGTGAATACGGCCGGTCTGAGGTACCCGGCAAAGGAAATCTATCCCGCGCCGGAACTGCTGGAAATTTTTTTCAATCACGGCCTTCCTGTCACCCTGGGTTCGGATGCCCACCGTCCGGAACAGGTGGGGGAGGGATTCGTCGAGGCGCTGAAGCTGATCGAAAGAGCGGGTTATAAAGAAATTGCCCGGTTTGACGGAAGAAAAAGGAGTTTTATTAAAATTTCAAGTTTTTAACCGTTTGGTGAACTACCGGGGATTATGGGCAGAGAATTTAATATGTAATTTAATGTAATTTTTTTTATATATTGGGAAGGGGATAGGAGTGCATTTCGCGAATCCTTCATAAAAGCCGGTGCGGTTAAGGCAATAAAGAGGGGCTTTTGGAGGAGGTTGGGTATGGATTATGCAGGTATCGGCCTGGCTCTGGTGTCAATGGCCTTGTTTTTGACGGCTCTCGTTTTCTCCACCAGGCCCGGCCGGGCAGACCCGGTCGATAAAGAGAAGTTAAGTGTGTCGGGAGAAACCGGTGCCGCAGGCGGCCAAAAGGCGGTTATAGTTAAATTACCCGGGGGAGATAATATACCTGATGAATATATTATAGATTTAAAGGTTTTTATCAACAAAAATAAAAGACCAGATCCAGGAGAAGTTAAGCCGGTTGAGGCGCAAGGGAAAAAAATCAACCGGCTTGACAAATATTTATAATTACGAGCACGGGTCAACCATCGGGTTGACTCGTGCCGTTCTTATTTTTGTATAGGTAAAGTATACTTTTTGATGCTATGGTAAAATACCTTGGTATTGAAGCTCTCTGAGCGAGCGAGCTTCAATACCAAGGTTATGAGAGTCGCCCGCAGGGCGAATTTATTTTTCATTATTTTTTTCCTTATTTCGTTTAGCGGCAAAAAACCGCTTTAAATTATCAGGGATATCCTGGGTCCGGCGGGAAGCCGAAGGTTTTTTATCATTACTGCCCCCTCCATAAACCTCTTTAAGGATTGCCTCGATAATCATGGCTTTGGGTGGAACGGTGTATTCCTGCCCTTGGTACGCCCAGACCCGGCAGTCGACATCCGTACCGCAGAGATCGCCGCAGGACTCACACAGGCTTTCTCTTGCATCCAACTGAATATCTTCGCCGTTGATGCGAATGGTAGGAGAACTTACCAGCCCCAGTTCGCGGGCCTGTTCTTCGGTTTGTACGTGGATGTTGCGGACCGTTACCTGAATGCCGGCGGCTTCAAGTACGCGGGCGACCTCCGCAACGGCCTCTGCCAGGGTGCTTTCAGTTTCCCGGCAGCGTTGGCAGAGGCTTAAGTCGAGGTACAAAAATTCAATCTCTAACCGGCGCGGTTGTTTGGCCGGTTCCTCCGGGGTGCAGCAAGAGAAACCGGTGGGACAGCAGGAGGTATTGTTATCATCAGTATTGATACAGCCGCACCCGTTTTTAACGTTATTGTTTTCCAAAGTAAGCCCTCCCCAGGTGGAATTTATTCCAGGTCAAAATCCCGACATAACTGTTTAATATATGCTTTTAGTGTTTTTTGGTTAACACAATAAAACTTCCATTTACCGCGTGGTTCTTCTGTAACCAATCCGGCTCCGGTTAACTCTTTCATATGATAAGAAACCCCGGACTGAATCATGCCGAGGATAGACATTAATTCACAATTGCACAGGCCGGGACGGTCCTGGCTGTCATTGTTCCCGGCACAACAGGTTTCCTCGCTGCGGTACAGCAACAACATAATCTTGTATCTTACCGGGTCGCTCAATGCCTTGGCAATTTTAACACTATCCATATCCATACCCATAACATATCAAAAAAATTTGATGTCGTCAAATAAAATCGTATTTAATTTTTTTTTAATTTGCACCAAATTTAGAAGGGATTTGATTATGGATCTAGAATAAGTGGTGATAAGTGGTGGAAAGTGGTGAATAGTTCGCGGTACGGAGTTGTCTGCCGTGTTTATGGGAGAATACCAGCATAACCTGGATAAGAAAGGCCGGCTCTTTATCCCTGCCCGCTTCCGCGAAGGCCTGGGGGACTCTTTTGTCGTGACGAAAGGTCTTGACGGATGTCTTTTTGTTTACCCGCGCCCGGAATGGGAGGCGCTGGAACAAAAGCTGAAGTCCCTGCCCTTTACCAGGGCTGACGCCCGGGCCTTTGTGCGTTTTTTTTTCTCGGGAGCTGCTGAATGTGAAGCCGACAAACAGGGAAGAATATTAATTCCCGGTAGCTTAAGGGAGTATGCCGGGTTGGAAAAAGACGCGGTGATTATCGGTGTTTCATCGCGGGTTGAGGTGTGGTCGAAAGACCGGTGGGAGCGGTACAGTGCCCGGGCTGCCTCTGCTTATGAGGAAATAGCTGAAAAAATAGTCGACCTTGACCTGGGCGTTTAACTGAAGCACCTAAACAGACAAGGAAAGTGGTAAAAAGAAATGGTTTTTTTCCACCGGCCGGTTATGGTCGAAGAAGTGCTGAACGGTCTCAAAATAATGCCTGACGGCATATATGTGGACTGCACTCTCGGTGGCGGCGGGCACAGTGAGGCCGTTTTAAAAGGCCTGGGATCCGGCGGCCGGTTGGTGGCCCTGGATCAAGACAGCGAGGCAATCGCCGCCGCGGGAAAAAGACTGGCTCCTTTCAGGGACAAGGTGATACTGGTCCGGGAGAATTTTACGCAGCTGCCGGAGGTGTTAAAACGCCTGGGGATCAGGTCAGTGGACGGAATTATATTTGACCTGGGCGTATCTTCCTACCAACTGGATAACCCGGCCAGGGGGTTCAGCTACCAGTACGACGCCCCGCTGGATATGAGAATGGACCAGAAGCACGGAAAAACTGCCCGGGAGATAGTCAATAACCTTCCGGTGGCAGAATTGGCCGCCATGATCAGAAATTACGGGGAAGAACGGTGGGCGTCCAGAATTGCGCAATTCATCGGGGAAGCAAGAGAGCGCCGGACTATTGAAACTACCGGGCAGCTGGTTGAAATTATAAAAAAGGCCATTCCCGCAGGGGCCAGACGTAAAGGACCGCACCCGGCCAAACGCACTTTTCAGGCCCTGCGTATTGCGGTAAACCGGGAGCTTGAAATATTGAATGACTCTATTTGCTCGGCAGTACGGGTACTGCGCCCGGGCGGCAGGATCTGCGTCATTACCTTTCACTCCCTGGAGGATAGGGTCGTAAAGGACCTGTTGCGCCGGATGGCTGCGCCGTGTTCCTGCCCCAGGGAACTGCCGGTTTGTGTCTGCGGCGGAAAAAAGGAAGTTAGATTGATTACTGCCAAGCCATTATTACCTTGCGAAACGGAACTCGAGGAAAATCCCAGGGCAAGGAGTGCCAAGCTCCGGATAGCAGAAAGACTGGAATAACGTACCTTTACGAGTTCTATTTTCCAGGAGGGTTGAATAATATTGATCGTAGCGCAGGAAAAGACGTGCTGCCGTGACGGGTATTCCGGTGTGGTATTCCGGCCGGAAAAACGCAGGCACAAAGGCATGCCGGGAAAACATAAGTTGATGCTCACCGGGTTGGTCGCGGCCGGCTTTGTGGTGGGGGTTATGGTGATTTATTATTATGCGCAGGTGTTTGCACTGGGATACCAAATTCAGTGTCTGAAAAAAGAACTCGCCCTCCTGCGGGTGGAAAACTATCATTTGTCCGAAAATATTTACCGGCTGTCTTCTTTGGGCCGGGTGGAGTACCTGGCAATAAACAAGCTCGGGATGGTCAATCCCGATAACCGCAATATCCTGATGGTGGCGGTTGCCGGCAGCCCTCCGGAAATATCCGGGCCGGAACCTGTGCGTCCGGCAGGAGTTGCTCCCGCCGGGGATGAGCGGAGCCGCCTGATCAGGACTTTCAGCGAGTTGGTCAACCGGTTGGAAAACAAGATTTGGCTTGGGCTTGGTTTAAGTACCGGGTCTGAGGAGGTAACCTATGCAGACGACAAACATATTAATCCGCAAACGGATAGCCTTGATGGGTCTGATTTTTGCAGCGTTGCTCACCTGCCTGATATTTCGGCTGGCCTGGATTCAACTGGTTGAAGGAGACAAATTAAGGGAGGAAGCGCTTGAGATCCGGATGAGCGATGTGCCGGTTGAGGCTAAGCGGGGGAATATTTATGACCGCAACGGCCAGGAACTGGTTACCAGTGTCAGTGTTGACTCTGCGTACGCCTTTCCGCCCCAGGTTAAAAATAAACTCGAAGCTTCAAAAAAGATTGCTTCAGTTTTAAAAATGGAGCAAAAGGAGGTTTATGAACGACTTAACCAAAAGGTAGGTTTTGTTTGGCTTAAGAGACGCATTGATTATGAAGCGGCCCAGAGGCTGAGAGCCATGGAAATAAACGGCGTCGAACTGGTGGAAGAGAATACGCGTTTTTACCGCCAGGATACTCTCGCCGCCCACGTCCTGGGTTTTTCAGGGGTCGACAACCAGGGGCTTACCGGTATTGAAAGCGTCTATGAGCAAGAACTGAGAGGGGTTCCGGGGCGGATTGTCGTTGAAAAAGACGCCCTGGGCAGGAATGTTCCGGGGGCCATACATAAATTTATTCCGCCGGTGCCCGGTAATAACCTGGTCCTGACTATTGATCAGAGTATCCAGTACTTTGTGGAAAGAGAACTGGAGCAGATCGTGGCTGCCCACCGCCCCAAGCTGGCGGTGATCATTGTCATGAATCCCAAGACCGGGGAAATCCTGGCCATGGGAAGCCGCCCGACGTATCACCCCGGGAAGTGGCAGGAGTATCCCCGGGAGGTATGGGACCATAACCCGGCCATATGGTATAATTATGAACCCGGTTCGACCTTTAAAATTATCACCGCGTCAGCCGCCCTGGAAGAAGGTGTGGTCAAAACCGGGGACAATTTTTATGATCCCGGTTATATTAAAGTGGCCGACCGGTTTATTCACTGCTGGTTCGACGGCGGGCACGGTTCCCAGACTTTTGAAGAGGTGGTCCAGAATTCCTGCAACCCCGGTTTTATAACCGTGGGACTGCGGCTGGGCAAGGATAAATTCTATCAATACATAGATGATTTCGGCTTTGGCCGGAAGACGGGAATAAGTCTGACCGGGGAAGAAGTAGGCATTCAGATCCCCTTAAAAGATGCCACCGACCTCAACATTGCCACTATGTCAATCGGACAGTCCATTGCCGTCACGCCGATCCAGTTGCTCACTGCCGCATCGGCGGTGGCCAACGGGGGGGTATTGATGAAGCCCTCCCTGGTTAAAGCGGTCACTGATCAAGACGGCAAGGTGCTTAAGGAATTTAACCCGGAGCGGGTGCGCCGGGTGATTTCCGCTGAAACTGCCGGTACTTTGATGCGGCTTTTGACTAACGTGGTGCAGAAAGGAACGGGCAGAAACGCCTTTGTGGAAGGGTACGGGGCAGCGGGCAAAACCGGGACGGCCCAGGTAGTCGGTGACGGCGGATATGTCGAAGGAAAGTACGTTTCTTCTTTTATCGGGTTTTCCCCGGCGGATGACCCGCAGATTGCAGCACTGGTGATGGTTGCCGAACCCTCCGGGCCGGTTCATTTCGGCAGCCAGGTAGCGGCGCCGGCATTTAAAGCTTTGGTCCGGGATACGTTGCTTTACCTGGAAGTGCCCGAGCGTCCCGGCCTGGAAAAGCCCAGGTTGCCTTTTACCTACGAAGAGCCCAGGGTGGAAGTTACGGTTCCCAATGTAGTTAATTATCCCGTGGAAGATGCCCAAAGAATTCTGGTAAACGGTGGTTTCAGAGTCCGGACCAGGGGGCGGGGGAACGTAGTTTCCGACCAGGTACCCAAGGGCGGGGCCGAGGTTTTAAACGGAACGACAGTAATTCTGGATCTGGAGCCGCAAGGTGAGGCGGCACCGGAAGAGGTAAAAGTACCTGATTTGCAAGGCCGGACCATGAAAGACGCCGGTAGTATTTTGGAAAAGCTGGGGCTCAAGTTGAATCCCGTGGGTTCCGGCCTGGCCGTGGCGCAAAAGGTAGCGCCCGGCGCTGCAGTAGCGACGGGCACCGGCATAACGGTTGAATTTCAACCGCCGGTATACCGGGAACTACATGATTAGATGAGTATATTAGTATTATTTGTAACCATACGTAATTAAGAGGTTGGACCGGTGCTGCAGCGGCCATCCTCTTTAAATTGTCAGGTAGATTATTCTTATAATGGAATATAAAGGTTTTTAATGGCAATACTAAGTAATAAAAACGGGAGGTTGCTCTTTTGCTTTTCGGTGAATTGCTGCAAGGGGTTGCATACCGTGCTGCCGGTGGTGACCCGGAGGTTTTAATCGGCGGGATTGCCTACGACTCGCGCCGGGTTAAACCGGGTGATTTATTTGTGGCGGTCAGGGGGTTTAAAGCGGATGGCCACGAATATATCTGCCAGGCGCTGGAGATGGGTGCCGCAGCGGTGGTGCTTGAACGGAAATTAAACCTGCCCGCCCGGATACCGTGGGCCCTGGTGGATGATGCCAGAAAGGCGCTGGCTGTTCTTTCCGCGCGTTTTTTTGCCGACCCTGCCGCCCAAATGAGAATAATCGGGGTCACCGGAACCAACGGCAAAACCACCACCACCAATCTGATAGCCGCGGTTTTAGAGGCTGCGGGGCAGAAAACCGGTTTAATCGGGACCGTTCATAACCGGATCGGTGACCAAATATTGCCGGTAAAGCATACCACGCCGGAATCAACCGACCTCCAAAAATTACTTTCCGGCATGGTTGCCGGGGGGACGGATACCTGTGTCATGGAGGTTTCCTCGCACGCCCTGGCCTTGCACCGGGTTGACGGGTGCGAATTCGATGCCGCCGTCCTCACTAATTTTACCCAGGATCACCTTGATTTTCACCGGGATATGGAGGAATATCTTGCAACGAAGTTGAAGCTTTTTACCGGGCTGGCTGAGCCGGGAAAGAAACCGGGAGAAAAATTTGCGGTAATTAACGCCGATGATGCTTGTGCGGCGCGATTCGCGAAAGTTGCCGGCAACAAAGTATATACCTATGGTATTAAAGTCCCGGCAGATGCCCGGGCGGTGGATATAACGGTAGATGCCCGGGGGACTGGTTTTGCCGTCGAAGGAAAATGGGGCCGCTGCCGGTTGGAACTTAAAATCACCGGTTTGTTTAATGTTTATAACGCGCTTGCTGCTTTCACCACTGCGGCGGCCCTGGGCATTGCGCCGGATATCATCAAGCGGGCTTTGGAAAATACCCGCGGAGTACCGGGGCGTTTTGAAACGGTGGATGAAGGCCAGGATTTCGCGGTAATTGTGGACTACGCCCATACCCCGGACGGTTTAAGGAATGTTTTAAAAACCGCCCGTCGGATAACCAAAGGAAAACTAATCACGGTATTCGGCTGCGGCGGGGACCGGGATGCTTCCAAACGTCCCCGTATGGGCGGAATAGCCGGCGGGTACAGTGACTTTATTGTGGTTACGTCCGACAACCCCCGCACTGAAGATCCTTTAAAAATCATTGCGCAAATTAAAACCGGCCTGGAACCGGCGGCGCCAGAAGCCGGCTGGGTCATAGAACCGGACCGGCGTGAGGCCATACGTTTGGCGGTAAAGACTGCCCGCGCGGGCGACACGGTAGTAATAGCCGGAAAGGGGCACGAGGACTACCAGGAAATTGGAAACCAAAGGATTCCTTTTGACGACCGCCTGGAAGCGGCGGCGGCAATAAAGGAAATAACCTGAAAAAGGAGTTTCAGTAGTGTGAAACCGGTAAGTTTAAAGGAAATTGCCGGCGTGACCGGCGGTAAAATAATCCGCGGCGATCCCCGGAGCATTTTAAAATCGGTTTCTACCGATACCCGCATGATTAAAAAAGGTGACCTGTTCTTTGCTCTATCCGGTGAAAGGTATGATGCTCACAACTTCCTGGAACAGGCTGTGGCAGCCGGGGCCGGAGGTCTGGTAGTGGAGCGCGGGACGGAGTTCCCTCCCGGGGTACCGGTCATTAAAGTTGACGGTACGTTGGCGGCGCTTCAGGCGCTGGCCGCGTATCACCGGGAAAAGTGCGCCGCCGCGGTGATCGGAATTACCGGGAGCACCGGTAAAACCACAACCAAGGACCTGGTGGCATCCGTTCTGGAAGCCGGTTTGCCGACCTTTAAAACACCAGGCAATTTAAATAACGAAATAGGGCTGCCCCTGACTTTGTTAGCCATGGACGATAACTGCAAAGCGGCGGTGGTTGAAATGGCCATGCGGGGGCCCGGTGAAATTGATTTATTATGCCGGATTGCCCGTCCCGGCGGTGCGGTAATTACCAACATCGGTGAAACCCACCTGGAGTTGCTCGGGACTGTAAGCAATATCGCCGCTGCAAAAGGTGAAATACTGGAGCACATTCCGCCGGAAGGGTTTGCTATCTTGAATGCCGGCAGTCCCTATATCCACCGGGAGGCCGGACGCTGCAGGGGTAAGGTGGTATTCTTCGGTACCGCCCGGCCGGCTGATTTAAGGGCGGAAAATATTACGCCTGAAGGCGGGGGCAGTCGCTTCAGCGTAGTGATTGACGGTACAAGCCGCGCGTTTTACCTGCCGGTGCCGGGCCGTCATAATGTATTAAACGCTCTTGCGGCTATCGGAGTAGGGCTTGAGATGGGGCTTGATGTTGAAGATATTACCAGGGGTCTGGCCGCGGTCCCTTTAACCGGAATGCGCCTGGAAATTACCGAAGCCGCAGGGATCAAGGTTATTAATGATGCCTACAATGCCAGCCCTGCTTCCACCGGGGCGGCGCTGCAGGTTTTAACCGAGACGGCCGGCAGGCGCCGTAAAGTAGCGGTTCTCGGTAATATGTTCGAACTGGGGTCGCGGGCCCAACCGGGCCACAGGGAAGTGGGAGAGCTTGCCGCCGGCCTGGGAGTAGATTTCCTTCTGACCGTGGGAAGCCTGGCCGCGGAAATAGCAGCAGGGGCTTCAGATGCCGGGATGCCGGAGCAAAGGGTATTCCGGTGTCAAGACAATGCCGGTGCGGTTGAAATCCTGGAGCAGTTGTTGCAGGAGGGGGATGTGGTGCTTGTCAAGGGCTCCCGAGGCATGCAAATGGAACAAATAGTCCGGCACCTGCTCCACCGGAAAGACCGGGATGAAGCAGCAACTTTCCGGGTATGACCGGTTAGGTTGTTTTGGGAAGAGAAGAGCAAATCACCACCGGAGGTTTTATGGAAAAGACTATCTGGACGGCTTTTGCCGTAGCGACAGCTGTGGCCGCATTGCTGGGCCCTTTAGCCATTCCCGTCCTCAGAAGACTAAAATTCGGTCAAAATATCCGTTCCGACGGACCGGCACGACACTTGCAAAAGGCCGGTACGCCGACCATGGGTGGCATAATCATTTTGGCCGGAACGGCGTCAGGAGGTTTTTGGCAGGCATACGGCAGTGCCGAAGGTATTAGCGTTCTTTTAATGGTTTTCGGTTACGGCCTGATTGGTTTTCTTGACGACTATAAAAAGGTCGTGCTCGGCAGATCACTGGGTTTGCGGGCCCGGGAAAAATTATTGGGGCAGGTGCTGCTGGCCGTGGTACTGGCCTGCTGGCTGGCATTTAAGACGGACCGCGGTACCGGTTTGGCCTTGCCGTTTTCCGGTTTCGCCGGTCCCGGGGGGAGCAACCTGGAACTGGGCTGGGGGCTATTTTTAGCTTTAACTGTGGTGGTGGTTGTCGGTACGGCCAACGCGGTAAATCTTACCGACGGGCTGGACGGTCTGGCTGCCGGGGTAAGCTTGCTTGTAGCCATAGGGCTGGTGGTGGTTGCTCTAGCGGAGGGCAAGGCGGGAGTGGGAGTAAGTATGGCGGCACTGGCCGGTGGTTGCCTTGGTTTCTTGTTTTACAACCGTCATCCGGCCAGGGTTTTCATGGGCGATACCGGTTCCCTGGCCCTGGGGGGGGGACTGGGTGCGGCCGCCGTTATTACCGGAAGCGAACTTTTTCTGTTCATCGCCGGGGGTATTTTGGTCCTGGAGGTCCTGTCGGTGATTATCCAGGTGGTTTCCTTTCAGTCCACGGGGCGCCGGGTTTTCCGCATGAGTCCCCTGCACCATCATTTTGAACTTTGCGGATGGAGCGAAAACAAAGTAGTCCTTACTTTTTGGGTGGCAACCCTGGCGTTGGTACTCATCGGCCTGGCCGGGATGTACCGTCTGGGGTAAATAATATTGGTCTTGATACGAATAAAAAATACGCAGCGCTAATGAGAGGCGATAACAAAATGCAGTTTAGAGACAAAAAAGTTCTTGTTGTCGGAGCCGGTAAAAGCGGCCTGGCCGTATCCCGTTTTCTGACGGACAAAAAAGCCGAAGTCACCTTAACCGATGCCGCCAAACCGGCATACCTGGGGAGGGAACTGGAACGTCTGGCTAGTGAGGGAGTGGACCTCTTCCTTGGCGGGTACCCGGCTGTAAACCGGGCGGGCTTCGAACTGGTGGTCATGAGTCCCGGGGTCCCTTTGACCACTGAACCGGCCCGGGAGGCTGCAGAAAGCGGCATTCCGGTGATCGGGGAACTGGAACTGGCCTATCATTTTACCAAGGCGCCGGTTGTGGCTATTACCGGGACGAACGGTAAAACCACTACCACCGCGCTGTTGGGAGAGATTTTTAAGGACGGTGGTTTTAAAACCCTGGTTGGAGGTAATATCGGCCTGCCCCTGGTGACCGAAGTGGAAAATTACGGTCCGGGCGATATTATTGTCGCCGAGGTTTCGAGTTTTCAGCTGGAAACCACGGTTGCTTTCAAGCCGAAGGTGGCCGTAATACTTAACCTTACCCCCGATCACCTGGACCGTCACGGCACCATGGAAAATTATGCCTCGGCCAAGGCCCGGATATTTGCCAATCAGGGGAAAGATGATTTTACCGTCCTCAATTATGATGATCCCCTGACTGCCGCCCTGGGGAGCGAATCGCGCGCCGGGACCGTTTATTTTTCCCGGTGCAGAATACTTGAGGCCGGCGGTGTATATGTCCGGGATAATATGATTATGGCTAATATTAATGGAAGCAATGAAGCAATTTGCAGTTGTAATGAGCTGGGTATTCCCGGCGCACATAACCTGGAAAACGCATTGGCGGCGGTGGCTGCGGCCAAGGCGGCGGGAGTCGGCAATGCCGCCCTGGCCCGAACCTTGAAGAAATTCAAGGGAGTACCGCACCGGCTGGAATTTATCGCCGAAATTAACGGTGTGAAATATATCAACGATTCCAAGGGGACTAATCCGGATGCCGCAATTAAAGCTCTGGAAGCATTCACAGAACCGGTTGTTTTAATTGCCGGCGGTAAAAGCAAGGGCAGTGACTTCAGTGATTTCGCCGCAAAAGTAAGGGAGCGGGCCAGGGTGCTGATCGTCCTGGGAGAATGTGCCGGTATAATTGCGGATTCGTTCAAGTCCGGGGGGGTTGAGCAGCTACTATTTGCCGGTGATTTTGACGAAGCAGTATACCTGGCGCACCGGAACGCCCGCCCCGGTGAAATAGTGCTTCTTTCCCCGGCCTGTGCCAGTTGGGACATGTTTCCAAGTTACGAGGAGCGCGGGAATTTATTTAAGGAATTGGTATTGAAAATAAAGAAAAACGCATAGTGCGTTTTTCAAAGTTTTTCAAAAGGGGTTGAACCGGTATGGCGGTGCGGCTAAAGAAAAAGTCTCCGGATTTTGTCCTTTTTTTGACTGTTTTAAGCCTGTTGAGCCTTGGAGTGGTCATGGTTTTCAGTGCCAGTGAATACAGCACGTTGATTAACTACAATGACAGTTTTTATTTTTTTAAACGGCAGGTATTATGGGCGCTGATAGGTTTAGCCACCATGTTTTTTATGATAAACTATGATTACTGGCGGCTCAAAAAACACATCCGGCCGATTCTTCTTATTGCCTTCCTGATGCTGGTTCTGGTTTTAATTCCCGGTATCGGCAAGGAAGTCAACGGGGCCCGCCGCTGGATCGACCTGGGGCCTTTGTCCTTTGCGCCCGCTGAACTTGTGAAACTGTGTATTATAATTTTTACTGCCTACGGCCTGGCCAGACAAAAAGACAAGATCAAACAATTTACCGCGGGGGTTTTACCCCATCTTTCAGTAGCGCTGCTGGCGGCATTAATGATTTTATTTCAGCCGGACCTCGGTACTGCCATATCCCTGACCGGGATCGTTTTTTTGATGATATTTGCCGCCGGTGCCAGGTTGACTCACCTTGGCGGCATAGCGGCGGCAGGTATAGCAGCGGTAGTGCTTGCGATCTTTTTAGAACCGTACCGGATGAAGCGCTTTCTGGCCTTTCTTGACCCCTGGGCCGACCCGCAAGGCAGCGGTTTTCATATCATCCAGGGACTTTATGCCATAGGTTCCGGAGGTCTTTTCGGGCTGGGCCTGGGCCAGAGCAGGCAGAAATTTCTTTATCTTCCTGAAAACCATACCGACTTTATTTTTGCCATTATCGGCGAGGAACTGGGCTTTATCGGAGCCTCGCTGGTAATATTGCTTTTTGTTCTTTTTATCTGGCGGGGGATGAAAGTAGCCGTGACGGCGCAGGATCCCTTTGCCAGTCTTTTGGCCGCCGGGGTTACTGCCTGGATCGGAGTCCAGGCGATCATAAATATCGGTGTGGTAACGGGTTCGCTCCCGGTAACCGGCATACCCCTGCCCTTTATCAGCTTTGGCGGTAACTCCATGCTTTTTACCATGGCCGGGGTGGGAATACTACTTAATATTTCGCGTTTTTCAGAAAACCGGTAAAAAGCAAAAAGGATGCAAGGAGGATAAGGTAATTGCGTTTTGTAGTGGCAGGCGGAGGGACCGGGGGGCACATTTATCCTGCCTTGGCTATTGCCCGGGGGCTCAAAGCCAGATATCCGGGTGCTGAAATACTTTATATCGGCACTGCCGGGGGGATGGAGGCCGACATTGTTCCCAGGGAGGGGTTGCCCTTCAAGGGAATTGTCGCCTCGGGATTAAAAAGGAAGCTGTCACTCAGTAACCTGGCGGTATTGTGGCAGGCAGGTTACGGGTTCTGCCAGGCTTACCGGACCATCCGGCGTCTGCGTCCCGCCGCGGTGATCGGGACCGGAGGCTATGTCTGCGGGCCGGTATTGCTGGCGGCAGCCTTGAGTAAGATCCCGACCCTGATTCATGAACAAAACGCCTTACCGGGCATTACCAACCGGATCCTGGCCCGGTTTGTGGATCGAATAACCATAACCTTCGCGGCCTCGGTAGATTATTTTACCCCAAGAAAAAAAGTCAGGCTGACCGGGCTGCCCGTGCGGCCGGAAATTCTTCAGGTAGAGAAAAGCTGCCACCCGGGAAAGTCGGGTATTGAAGGCGGTCGGCTTTCTCTTTTGTCTTTTGGCGGGAGCAGGGGCGCGCGCACTATTAACATGGCCATGGTTGAAGTAATTAAAAAGTTTGCCGGCGACCCGCGCGTTGATATCTTTCACGTTACCGGCAAAGCGGGATATAATGAGTTTGTTGAAAATTGTGCCGCCCGGGGTATAGATATGGGTAATTATGGCAATATTACGGTTAAATCTTATATCTATCATATGCAGGATGTCCTGGCGGCCGCGGACCTGGTATTAAGCAGGGCCGGGGCCGCCACACTGGCCGAATTGACTGCCGTGGGCATTCCCGCGATTTTGGTTCCCTACCCTTATGCCTCGGAAAACCACCAGGAATTTAATGCCCGCGCCCTGGAAAAGGAGGGGGCGGCAATGGTGGTGCCGGACCAAAAATTGAACGGCAAATTGCTCTGCCGCGAATTGGAAGCATTGTTGTCCGGCCGGGACAGGTTGTCTGAAATGGCTGCAGCCAGCAAAAAAATGGGTAAAAGGAATGCCCTGGCAGATATAATAGATTGTGTGGCAGAACTGGTTGGGTATTAGTAAATAAAGTAAATGGACAAGTTTTATATTTATAGAATGTAACACCTTTTGAAAGATATGCATACTATATTTTATATAATCGGGTGTAAAGCGCGTCAAAATTTTATTTGTTTTAGGCAGAGGTGGCCGGATAATGAGCATAAACACTTTTCCTGATATCTGACATCAGGTCTGATCAACCAGTTGGCCCCGGTACGTCGGAAGGAGATGACATTTGAGTGCATAAAGCAAAACAGGTTCATTTTATTGGTATCGGAGGCTCGGGTATGAGCGGCATTGCCGTGATTATGCTGGGAATGGGCTGCCGGGTAACCGGATCGGATCTCAAAAATTCAGCCGCGACCGAAAGACTGGAGGCCCTTGGAGCAACCTGTTATGCCGGACATAAGGAAGAAAACCTGGGAAATGCCGACCTGGTAGTAGTTTCAACGGCAATTCCCCCCGGCAACGTAGAGCTTGTGGCAGCCAGGAACCGGAGACTGCCGGTGAAGCACAGGAGTGAAATACTGGCCTGGTTGATGCACAAGCGCAAGGGAATAACTATTGCCGGCGCCCACGGGAAAACCACAACCACATCAATGACCGCCCTGGTACTTGAAAAAAATGGGTTTGACCCGACTATAATTATCGGAGGTGACCTGACAGATATAGGCGGAAATGCCAAATTCGGCAGTGGAGAGTACCTGGTGGCGGAGGCTGATGAAAGCGACGGTTCTTTTTTAAAGTTGGACCCGTTTATAGAGGTAATAACCAATATTGAAGACGATCACCTGGATTATTATAAAGATGTAGCAAACATTACGGACGCTTTCCGTCGTTTCATGGCCAAGGTTCCCGGTGACGGAACGGCGGTGGTGAATCTTGATGACCCGGAAATCAGAAAATTGCTGGCAGAATATAACAAACCCTGCCTTTCTTACGCCTTAGACTGTCCCGAAGCCGATTACACCATGAAGAATATCAGGCTTAAACATAATGTAACGGCCGGCGATGTTTATTACCGGGATAAATTTTTGGGCCGGCTTAAACTTTCCGTACCGGGACGGCATAATCTTTCCAACGCCCTGGCTGTAGTGGCATTAGGAAGGTTTATCGGTATTTCCTTTAAGAGAATATCCTCGGTACTGAGAAACTTTACCGGGGCGGGGCGCAGGTTCCAGATTACCGGGGAAGTAAACGGAATCAGGATCATAGATGACTATGCCCATCATCCCTCAGAAATCAAGGCTACCCTAAAGGCCGCCAAACAATTGAAAAACGGGCGGGTGGTAAGTGTTTTTCAACCCCACCGTTATTCCAGGACTTCCATCCTGGGCGAGCGCTTTGGAGAAGCATTTTCAGAGGCCGATGTGGTTATTGTCAGCGATATTTACAGTGCGGGTGAAGAACCCATCGAAGGAGTTTCGGCCGCAAACATTATTTCAGCGATCGAAAAACACGACGGCCGGGATGTAATTTACCTTCCCACCAGGCAGGAAATAGTTGATTATCTTTTAAGCAATGCAAGACCGGGTGATATGATCCTTACCCTGGGAGCAGGTGACATATGGAATACAGGAGTTGAACTGGTGGAAAGGCTGAAGGAGAGACAAAAAATTGGTTGAACCGGCCTTGCATTTTGAGTTGAATGAACTTCTGCGCGGGCGGGTACTATCCGGGGAATTAATGAAAAATCATACCAGCTGGCATATTGGGGGTCCTGCGGACATTTTTGTGGAACCGGAAGACCGTGAAGACTTGCAGCTGGTTGTGTCATACGCCTATTATCATGGCATCCCCCTGACCGTTATCGGTGCCGGCTCGAATCTGCTGGTTTCCGAGCGCGGGATAAGGGGGATAGTAGTCAAAATAGGCAGCGGCCTGAACCTCATTTTAACCGCCGGTAATGAAATTATTGCTGAAGCGGGAGCGAAACTTGCCCAGGTGGCGGCGGCAGCAAGAGAGGCAGGCCTGGGGGGGTTTGAATTCACGGCCGGTATTCCCGGTACGGTAGGCGGAGCGGTAACAATGAACGCGGGCGCAAACGGTGCTTCCATAAGCAGGCTGGTGCGGGATGTGCTGTTGTTGGATTACCAAGGGGATTATCACCGGAAAACAAATCAGGAGTTGAATTTTGGGTATCGCTCAAGTGTTTTGCAGGAAGAGCCGCTTATTCTAGTCGAGGTTTCCTTCAATTGTTTTCCACGTGACAAAAGTGAGATTGGCAAAGAGATGGAGCATTATATCGGCAGGCGCAGGTTGACCCAGCCTCTGGTACGGCCTAATGCAGGAAGTGTTTTTAGAAATCCGCCGGGTGATTCTGCAGGACGGCTGATAGAAGCTGCCGGTTTGAAGGGATTGCGGATCGGGGATGCGCAAATTTCCACCCTGCACGCTAATTTTATAGTAAACTTGGGTTCGGCCACTTCCCGGGAGGTGCTGGCACTCATTGAAAAGGCCGGAGAAACGGTTTTCAGCCGTTTTGGGATCAGATTAAAGCCGGAAGTTAAAATCATCGGTGATGATTAGGCGGAGGTGGCAGCATGCAAAGGTTTATGATTTGTGGCGGCAACCGCCTTAAGGGAATAATCAGGGTCAGCGGTTCCAAAAATTCCACGCTGCCTATTCTGGCGGCAACCATCCTGAACGCCGGAAAAAACATTATTCATGGTACGCCCGGGCTGAGGGATGTTTCAGTAATGAAAGACGTCCTGATAAGCTTGGGGGCCAGGATAATTTGGGGTAATCAGATCATAGAGGTGGACACATCTCAGGTTTATTCGTCTGAAATTTCAGAATATTTGACGCGACGGATGCGGGCGTCTAATTTAGTACTGGGAGCATTACTGGGCAGGTTCGGCAGGGTTAAAATATCATACCCCGGCGGTTGCCAGATCGGGAGCCGGCCGATGAACCTGCATTTAAAAGGACTGCGGGCCATGGGCGCCGACATCTATGAAAAATTTGGTTATATTACCGCCGAAGCTAAAAAATTGGTCGGTGCGGATATTCACCTGGACCTGCCCAGCGTGGGAGCGACGGAGAATATAATGATGGCGGCAGTTCTGGCGGAAGGTGTAACATCGATCAGGAATGCGGCAAAAGAGCCGGAGATTGTGGACCTGCAAAACTTTCTCAATAAAATGGGAGCCGGGGTAAAAGGGGCCGGAACCGATACCATAAAAATAGAAGGAGTTACTCCGGGAGACTTGGGACCTGCCGTGCACACCGTGATCCCGGATCGGATTGAAGCAGGGACGCATCTGGTGGCAGCGGCCATCACGGGCGGTGAAGTAACCGTGAAAAATGTCATCCCCGAGCACCTTGAGCCGCTGCTGGCAAAGCTGCGGGAAGCAAATGTAGACGTCTTTACAGGTGATGACTGGATCAGGCTGACGGGTGCAGGGCGGGTCCGGGCGGTGGATATAAAAACCATGCCGTACCCCGGCTTTCCCAGTGATATGCAGCCCCAAATGATGGCCCTCTTAAGCCTGGCGGAAGGTACCAGTGTCGTCACCGAGACCATTTTTGAAAATCGTTTCAAGCATGTAGGGGAACTCAGACGGATGGGGGCCGATATTAAAGTGGAGGGTCAGTCGGCCATTATCACAGGAGTGCCCAAAATTTCCGGCGCATACGTTGAAGCCAGTGATTTGAGGGCCGGGGCGGCACTTGTAATGGCGGCCCTGGCGGCCGAGGATGGAACCGTCCTGGAAAATATAGAGCATATCGACCGCGGGTACGAGCAGTTAGAAACCAAATATAACGCCCTGGGGGCAAGGATTATCAGAGTTCACGATTAGTGGCTCTTTTTTTAATTTTTTCTGGACATGTAATATTGAGCTGATTACATTAATGGCATTTGTAACCATTTCCTCCTGCTTTTCATATGATACTAATGACTTATTTATTATTGAGGGAGGTAAAGTAATGGCTGACGTTACCGCCAAAGGCATGATGGACGGCTGGATGGACGGAAAACATGATCCCCGTGCCCTTCTTGACCGGATTGTAAGGTTGGAGGAGGCGGAAGTGCCTCTATATAATGAACTGGCTGCAAGCGCACCGAATGAATGTTTGAGAGGAACCATTGAGTACATGGTACGGCAAGAAGAAGAGATTGAAAGGCTGGAAGCACTCTACAATTATTTGCCGCCCGGCACATATCGGAAACGTTCCGGAACTGTCGAGAAAACCTCTTGGCAATGCAATTGGCTCGATCGAGTGAAAAGGGTAAGAGATATAGAAATACGTCAGTGTTTAATGCTTTGCCACTTATCCATGCAGGTTTCCAATTCAGGTACCAAAAAAATGATCTTGGATATTTCACTGGATGAACTACAAGAGGCGCAATTCTGGAATGACATCCTGATAGCTTATGGTGACAATTCAACGGCCTATCCGGGTCCTGTCGGTCCGGGTTCAGGTTATCCCTGGCCTGACTATCCCGGACAGTGTCCCGGTCAAGGCCCGGGTCCGGTTCCCAGTCCGGATTTTCCGGGTTTCCCAGGGCCTGGTTACCCTGGTTATCCTGGGCCCGGTTTTCCGGGTTCCTTTGAAAAAAAAGATAAAAAGTGAAGCAAGGGGTGAAGCAGGAGAATCGTCCCCCTGCTTCTTTTTTACTTTTGTCTTGGACAAGTAAAAAACGGTTGGTATAATAATATACGGAGTGATTTTTTTGGCAGGTTTATCTGGTAATAAAAAGATAAGTAAATGGAACTTGATCGAAAGCATTTTTTTTGCTTTACTGGTTCTTATAGCCGGATATGCCCTTTTGCAATCGCCTTTTTTTAACGTCAAAAAAATCTTGGTCCAGGGCAACCGGTACTTAAACCAGGAGAAAATAAAATCTGTTTCAGGGATTAAAACCGGTGTAAATATTTTTAAACTGAACTTAGACCCGGCGGCTTCTAACCTCAAGCTGATACCGATGATTAAGGAAGTTCAGGTGGTCAGGTCACTTCCTGCAACGGTAGTAATCAAGGTTAAGGAACGCAATCCCCTGGGGCTTTTGCCTGCCGGGGGCAGTTTTATTGAAATAGATGAAGAAGGGGTCTGTTTGATGAAAGCAAGCGCCGGTATTCCCGGTTTACCGGTAATAACGGGCTTGCATTATGATATCCCCGACCCGGGTCAAGTGGTCCGGGCGGAATGGTTGGAAAATGCTCTTGCGGTAATCAGCGGTCTGCCTGAAGAGGTTGTCGCCGGTCTTTCCGAGGTCCATGTCGGGGAAGACGGCCGGGTTACCGTTTATACCATGGAAGGTGTCCAATGCCGTTTAGGGCAAGCGGTGAAAATAAAAACAAAGGGCGAAGTTCTGGCCGGGATCCTGTTGGAATTGAGTAAACAGGATGCCGGGGTTGAATATATTGACCTGTCGTGCGCCGGTCAACCGGTAGTCTACTATGAGAACAATACGGGGGCGATATAATTGAAGAGCTTCCAGTGGGCGCTTGCCGTGGTCGGCCTGATCATGGGGTTAATGCTGGCGTTTCAGTTCAGGATTACCAGGGAAGTTCAAAGTGCCGAGCCGGTACAAAAGGCTCAAAAGCTTTCCGCACAGGTCGACAAGCTAAAGGAAGAACGTGACGCCGTTCAATCCCAGATTGAAAATTTGCGTTCAAAACTCGATGAAATTACCATTGACCCGCGGGCGGCAAAATTAAAACAAGAACTGGACTGGGCCATGATTGAGGCCGGAATGACCGACGTAAAGGGCCCAGGAGTGGAAGTCACTTTAAAAGACAGTAATATAAGTCTTGTTCCCGGCGAAAACCCCAACCTTTATGTTTTGCACGATGAAGACTTACTGAGGGTTTTAAACGAGCTTAAGGCAGCCGGGGCCGAGGCAATTTCCATAAACGGCCAGAGGCTGCTGGCTACCACTGAGGTGCGCTGCATTGGTCCCGCCATACTTATAAATAAAAATAAAAGACTGACGCCCCCCTATGTGATATCTGCCGTCGGAAATCCGGATACGCTGGAGAGTTCCTTGAAAATGAAAGGCGGGGTGGCGGAGACCCTGCAGTTTTGGGGGATCCAGGTGGCGGTTGAAAAAAAATCCGAGGTAACTGTGCCGGCTTTTACCGGCGGAATCAGGTTTGAATATGGGAAAGCAGTTACCCTCCAAGGGGAGGATCACCTTGAGTAAGTTTACCTATGTTTCCATTACTTTAGTAGCCATGATTATGGGCCTGATCACGGCATTTCAGTTTCGCACCATTGGTATGGACCAGTCAGTGCCTTATGACAGGGTACAGGAATTAACCATGGAGAAAAAACGGTTGGAGGAAGATTTGGAGCGCCTTCAGGAAAAGGCTGCCGACCTGGTGGTGAAAATTAAAGAAGCCGGGAAAGGTAGCAAAGAGGCCGGCGCGGCTTTGAAAGAAGAGCTTACGGAGGTCGAGCTTTATGCCGGTCTCGTTCCGATCAGCGGTACGGGAGTCGAAATAGTCCTCGAAAACTCTTCTGAACCTGCGGGTTTCGGCGGTAGTTCCGGTAACTACACCATAAAGGATGACGACATCTTAAAAGTAATAAATGAATTAAGGGGTGCCGGCGCTGAAGCACTGGCCATAAACGGTCAGCGTATCATGGCGACGAGTGAGGTACGCATGGCCGGGAATCATATTAACGTGAACCTGACCAGGCTATCACCTCCTTATATAATTACTGGCGTTGGTAATTCGGCTGCTTTAAAAAGCAGCCTGGAGATAAAAGGAGGTTTGGTGGAATATTTAACTGACCTAGGCATAACGGTCACAATATATCCCGGGGATAAGGTTTTGGTGCCGGCTTATAATGGCACCCTGCGCTTCGATTATGCCAGAACTGCACAGAAGTAGTTGGTCATGCCACATGTTTTGAAATATTTTTATTTAATGGAAAGTATACTTTTTGCTAACTGTGGACAAGTAATTGCAATGCCATGATGGAATACCTTGATGTTGAAGCTCGCTCGCTCAGA
>DFAQ01000005.1:10669-19743 GCA_002365865.1 Pelotomaculum sp. UBA3102 | reverse complement strand
TCAAAACATCGCAAAATGCTCTGAACAACCAGAGCTGACGCATGAAAAAGTTTAAAAATCTTGCAAAGTCTAAAAGTAACGTTTTTGAACCTTTTGTCTATTGATTTTTCGGAAACTACTGGTTTATCCGCGGCAACACCTTCTTACTGAATACGCTTATGTTATTTTAACACGCCGGGCATCTTCAAGAGGGCAGACGTATAGTGTGTCCCAATATTATTGATCCGTCTGTATAGGATCGGTTATGCTGCCGACCGGCTTGTTTTCCAATTTTCCTCGTACACCAGTCGCAATTGGCCAGGAGATTCGGACAGACAACGTAGTCTCTCTGAATCCAATTCCCGGTAGGTCATAACTGCGCGAAACTTCCTGATGAACAACCGAAAACCAACCTCTTTGACATGCTCTGTCAGAGAAATCGAATGCAGCGCCATTTCATTTAGCATACGAGCAATATGCATGAGATAATGATACCCTCTCATCGCATTCCAATTATGTGAAAAAATGTGTTCGTAGTGGTATCCCTGATGTTTCTCTTTCAAAATATTGTTCTCTTGCAACCAACGTTTACGGCCTGCCAAATTACAGAGTTCATGAACGTTCTTCCGGTTAATCGGACTACTGGATATCCAGGCGTGACGGGCGGTTTTCGTTGTCTCACAGCCCTTTTTATCGATCTCTTCCCAGGTTTCATCACACGTCACCACATTAATTGTCAGGATTTTGCCTTTGCCGGAAACATATTCATACTCAATTTCGTTGACCCACCGGAACATTTGCCGTCGCCCCTGCCACGTTCGCTCATAGCGGCACTCCCCTTTAGTATCCAGACGCATCAACCCCTCTGCTTCTTCCCATACCGAAGGGAGTGATTTGTCTTTGAGCACGATCATAAATTCCCACTTGTTTTTACGGCAGATTTCTATGATCGGTCCCTTAGCATATAGCCCGTCTAAGAGTAAAGTGAACGGCAATTTCGGAAACTCCTGTTTCAGTCGCTTCGCCAATCGATGGAACGCTTTCATTTCGCAGTCCTGTTTCCAGGACATAGGCATAATACTGGTATTCACCGTCTTTGCCTCGAATCTTCCGGCGAAGATAGTGTTCATCCCAGCATTCGTCCATGACGTATTTTTGTGTCCCGTCTACAGCCACGAGATACCGATTTTTGTGAAGCAGATTTTGAAACTTCTTATTGCGAATCAATCCTCTCAGCATGTCGATGTAGAGGGTCTCGATCTGACTCACATCCATCTTCTCCAATAAGCGACAGAGGGTATCCTGGTGCGGCATATCCGTCAATTCCGGAAAGACGGCTTGCAAATTGGCAAGTAACTGCGGAGTGGTCATTTCCTGATTGGTCTCCCGCCTTGATGTCATTTGAAACACAAACATCAGAATACCATAGAGTATCATCACTGTTATTTGATGCTTTGTTTTCTTCGGATTCCGCGGGTCAGGAATCCGTGCCATTTTCTTCAGCAGCCCCGGCAGCAGTTGAGCGTACACTTTCAGCTTCTCTTCGGTCACAAGCTGGATGGTCGATTTCTCATCATCCACTGTTTTCAAGTCGCTCTTACGGTTCGGAAGCGTGCAGGTGCGAGGATATTGCTTTCCTTGTTTTTTCTGCTGTTGCTTAAGTTCCCGCTATTTTCTCCTGTGCTCATGACGATTCGCCTTAGCTTCGCTCATTGGGCATTCCCGCTTTCGCCACACAGGATCGCCCGGAAATCGCGGCGCAGGGGGAACATGTAAATCCGCTTGGGTGAGGAAAGATGCTGAGTGTGCCGATCCATCCGGCCCCTGCCCGTCGTCTGCCCCAGATAAACCCAATTAGCCGCCTGATAACAGGTCCCCTGATACATCTCTACATCCACAAACGTCTCCAGCAGCACCGGCTCAAATCCGTATCGTTCCCGCCAATCTACAGGAACTTGTCGTGCAGCCAAAGACAATACTTTGCTGGCCAGATTTTTCACCTTGACCCAAGGAAAGATTAAAAACCGGCTGTTATTTACAATGAGGTGCAATCGCTGGCTGCGAGCTTCTTTGTCCCAGCCAATCCACGTATCCCGCTCGAACAAAGCCCATGACGAAGCTGAAAACAACAAGCAACCCAGCCGTTGTTTCGGTTCATTCCCGGACCAAATAAAATACCGTTGATGAGCGCCAAACGGACGCTTGTAACCCAAGACATGATACTGCTCTACGTATTCATTCCAAAGACGAATACCTTCTTTGCTACGTACCGGCTCGAGTCCGATCGGTTGATAGTCCCGGGCGAAACCTGTGATTTCTGTTGCTGCCTCTGTAATTAACGTTGCCAATTTCGGCTTCTGCTTAGGAGAGCGTTCGTGACGTTTCGGAGGTAAGACGATTTTCCCTTGAGAGGATAGCTTCTCCAACAGTTTCAGGCAAGCTTCTGTTTTATACTTGCCGTTTGGTGCAACCCATGGCAATCCCTCACATATGGTCATAGCTAATTCATTACGGCTTAGGAGTGGGAACCTTTGAACGATATAGATAACGTCTTGGAGCTCTTGATGAGTGAACAACCGGCCGCTGAGTAAGATCGTATCCTCTTCCGATACGTGATTCATAGTGTGCAACACCCCTCTCTGGTATCCCACACTATTATCTCATCTTGGCTTTGCTTTGTCCAGTAGGGATTGCGAAAAAATTTTTTGAACCTTACTTCTTATGCCTTACCATTCTATGCTTCTCAAAGTGATGCGTCAGCTCTGCTGAACAACTTTTCCGGTAGTGAAAAATTGTTGATAACTTAAATAAAATTTGTTATTATTTGATCACAAAAAAATACAGCATAATCTTTTAATTTCTTAACAAACCTTCAAAACACCTCCTCTTAGCCGGAGGATTTTTGAGGTTTAATTATTTTTACAATACAGGGGTGGGCTATGTTAAGAAGTGAAGTATTTGAACTCTGGGAAAAAGCTCTCCATATTATGGAAAAAAAGTTAAACAAGCATTCATTCGAAAACTGGCTTAAACCCCTTAAACCGCTTGGTTGCCATGATAATACGATTATTATTGAGGTTCCCAGTCATTACTCCCGCGAGTGGTTAACTGACCGCTATACTCCACTAATAAAGGATGTTTTTAAAACTATCTCAAAACAGGACCTGGGAGTACAGTTTCTGTTATCAAATGAAGTTAATAATTTTCAAGATGATTTTATTAAAAAATCTTCTACTAAAAAAACAACCGTATTAGAAGATTTTTCTTTAATCCACCTGAACCCTAAATATACTTTTGATACCTTCGTAGTAGGTAACAGCAACCGCTTTGCCCACGCTGCCTGCTTCGCGGTGGCCGAATCTCCCGCAAAATCTTATAACCCCTTATTCATTTACGGTGGTGTCGGTCTGGGAAAAACCCACTTGATGCACGCCATCGGTCATTTTATCTTGGGACAAAACAGCCACCAAAAAGTTACCTACGTTACATCTGAGAAATTCACCAACGATTTGATTAATTCTATCCGCGATGATAAAACTGTTGAATTCAGAAATAAATACCGCATTAATGACGTTTTACTTGTAGATGACATCCAATTTTTGGCCGGCAAAGAACGCACCCAGGAGGAATTCTTTCATACTTTTAATACTCTGCACGAGTCCAATAAACAAATAATTATTTCCAGCGACCGCCCTCCAAAAGATATTCCGACCCTGGAAGACAGGCTTCGTTCCCGTTTTGAATGGGGATTGATTACAGATATTCAACCACCCGACTTAGAAACACGGATAGCTATTTTAAGGAAAAAAGCACAACTTGAAAATCTTTATATTCCTGACGATACTATTGAATATATCGCCCTTAAAATTCAGTCCAATATTCGCGAACTTGAAGGCGCACTCATTAGAGTTATCGCTTACGCTACGCTTTATGAAAAAGAAATCACTCCTGAAATGACCGCAAAAGTACTCAAAGATATTCATTCCCAGATAAAACCAAAGATAATCACTGTCAATGAAATTCAAAAAAAAGTATCTGAATTTTATAACGTTCGCATCGAGGAATTTAAAGCAAAGAAAAGAACCCGGTCCGTAGCCTTCCCCCGGCAAGTAGCTATGTATCTTTCAAGAGAACTGACCGACCTATCCCTGCCCCAAATCGGCGAAGCTTTCGGCGGTCGCGACCATACGACAGTCATTCATGCCTGCGATAAAATAAACAATGAATTAGTTAATGATTATTCTTTTCAAGAAATCATCAACAAAATTATTAACCAAATTAAAAACAGTTAATAATTTTTACACCTGTTAATCATTTGTTATTATTGATGTAGATAACATTATTTTCTGAAAAGAAAGCAATGTTTACTCCGGAATAATTCTAAACATTTTATAAACACTTTTTTTAAAGTTATTTTAAAGTTATTTTAGTGGCCCAGCGCTACTATACACATATTCACAGCCCCTACTATAACTACTAGTATTTAATAATAATGATCATGATGGAACGTTTTTTTTCTTATGAATATTCTAAACCGGGAGAAATCAAAATGAGATTTATTACTGATAAGGATAATTTACTTCACGCGTTGCAACTGGTTCAGAGAGCTGTCTCCCCTAGAAACCCCATGCCGATACTGTCAGGAGTAAAATTTGAAGCAAGTAAAGACCGGTTATTTCTTTCAGCTACCGACTTAAATATTGGGATTCAGTGTTCCCTGCCGGTTGAAGTACTGAATCCCGGAACCGCGGTTCTTCCGGCAAGGTATATTATTGATTTAGTCAGGCGCCTTCCCTACTTGCCTGTGGTCATCGAATCTGATGAAATTACCGATAACGTCAAGATTAAATACGGTCAGTCCGAAGCGGTGATCAATGGATTTCCTGAAGAAGAATTTCCGGAAGTTTCACTATCGGAAAGTGAGATAAGTTTAAATATTTCCGAAGATATTTTAAAAGATATCGTCAGGCAGGTAGTGTTCGCAGCGTCAAATGATGAAAACCGCCCGATATATAACGGAGTACTTTTTGAAATTCATGGAAAACAGATTACGGCGGTGGCAACTGACACTCATCGTCTTGCCTGGCGCAGTTTCAGTATTGAAAATTACGAAAATATTGATATAAAATTAATTATTCCGGGAAAAACTCTTAATGATTTAGTAAGAATTATTGGTAATTCCGGAAATAATATTAAAATTGCTGCCAACAGCAAAAAAGTATTTTTTATCAGCGATAATATTTTCTTAATTTCACGGCTTATTGACGGTCAATTTCCCAATTATCAGATGGCCGTGCCCAAGGAATATACCACCAAGGTAAAACTTAAAACCAAAGACCTTGAGGAAGCTGCTGAAAGAGCTGCTCTTCTGGAAAAAGATGGCGCACCGTCAATAAAATTACATCTAGAAGGAAATGTAATTTTATTGACGGTTAATACGGAAGCCGGGCGGCTTTGTGAAGAAATACCGGTTAATTATGAAGGTGAAGAGATACAAATTGCATTTAATGCGCGTTATCTCAGCGAGGCGTTAAAAGCAGCCGGAAGCGAGGAAGTAAGTATCGATTTTGCTGGTCCGCTTAGCCCCGGTATCATCAGACCGGCGGGAAATAATGAATATTTTTCACTCATCTTACCCGTGCGTCTGAAAGGATGAAAATTTTTTTTAAAAATTTAATATTTTTTTATCTTGTCAGGGAGTGTCAAATTTTTGTATTTAAGGCGCCTGGAGCTTATAAATTTTAGAAATCTTAATCAGCAGGTTGTTGAGCCCGGTATTTTTTTTAATATATTTATGGGCAGTAATGCCCAGGGGAAAACCAATCTTCTTGAAGCAATATATTTTGCCTGTACGGGCAGGTCTTTTCGGACGGCAAAGGAAAAAGAAATTATCAACCGGGATTGTGATTATGCCTGTGTAAAGTGTTTATTGGAAACTGAAAGGCGTAATATTGAATTAAAAGCGGTTCTTTACCCGGGTAAAAAAAATATCAACGTGAACGGAGTTTCAGCGCGGGGTTTCCCTCTGGGTTGGCCCGGAGTTATTTTATTCACTCCTGACGACTTAAAAATTATCAAAGGTCCCCCCCAGGAAAGACGCCGTTTTTTTGACCTTGAGGTGGGTCCTTTTCATCCCGGTTATAGTCATTATTTAAGCCGTTATAATAAGATTATTTCCCAGCGTAACATACTGCTCAAAGAAATAAGAGAAAAAAAAGCAAAAAGTGAATTGTTAAACGCATGGAACGACCAGTTATGTAACTACGGATCAAAAATTTTATCAATAAGAATTCAGTTGTTAAAGAAATTTTACCCTCAGGTGAAAGAATTACACCGGCAATTGACCGGGGACAAAGAAAAAATTGACCTGTATTATCTTTCGTCAGTAAATGTAACCGGACTGACCACCGAAGAAGCTATATATAGGCGCTTATCTGAAGCATTACCCCAGATCAGGAATGAAGAAATAGCCCGTGCTCAAACTCTGATCGGTCCTCATCGCGACGACTTTTCGATCTTGATTAACGGAACTGATGCCAGAATATACGGTTCACGCGGTCAGGTGCGGACAATTATTTTAAGTTTTAAAATTTCGCTGGTAAGGCTCTGGTTTAAAGAAATAAACGAATATCCGGTTTTGCTTATGGATGACGTAATGTTTGAACTGGATAAAGAACGTCGTCATTTAATTTTAAAGAGTATGGACGGCATAGTACAAACTTTTATTACGGCTACGAGTGAGCAGGATTTTGACGGAGAACCGGTTTTGAGGAAGAATATCTACCGTGTTGCCGGAGGAAAAATAATTGACTGATGAGGAGGGGAAAAATGTTTTTACATCTCGGTGGGGACGTGGTAGTTCCAAAGAAAGAAATTATAGCAATTTTTGACGCGCGTGCGATGTCTGCTTCTTCGACCAGGGAATTTATAGAAATCGCCGGTGATGAAGGTTTTATAAAAAATATTCCCGGTCAAAAAAAAGAAAAGTCTTACGTGGTAGCCATAAATGAAATATTTTTATCTCCTATTTCATGTGCTACTTTAAGTAAAAGAGCGAAAAAAATTTTTGAAATAGATGGTTGAAAAATAATAATTTACAAATTTAAGTAATGGTTATAAAATCAAATTTTAAATTATTTATAGGAGATGTACTACTTTGAGTGAAAGTATCGAAAACAATAAATACGGAGCCAAAGAAATTCAAGTTCTTGAAGGTTTGGAAGCAGTAAGGCGCAGGCCGGGTATGTATATCGGCAGTACAAGTGCCCGGGGACTCCACCATCTGGTATATGAAGTGGTGGATAATAGTATTGATGAAGCTATGGCCGGTTATTGCGATGACATTGAAGTAATTATTAACGAAGATAATTCGGTAACCGTGATTGATAACGGCCGGGGAATTCCGGTTGACATTCATCCCAAGGTAGGCCGGCCGGCAGTAGAAGTAGCGCTTACCCTGCTTCATGCCGGAAGTAAGTTCGGCGGTGGCGGCTACAAGGTGTCAGGCGGTCTGCACGGTGTCGGAGTGTCAGTGGTTAATGCACTTTCAGAGTGGCTTGAGGTAGAAATCAGAAGGGATCGTAGAATTTACCGCCAAAGATTCAGCAGGGGAGTTCCGGTGACTGATTTAGAGATCATCGGTAACAGTGAGAGCAATGGGACCAAGGTAACTTTTAAGCCCGATCCCGAAATTTTTGAGGAAATTATTTTTAACGAGGATACTCTTGTCCAGCGCCTGAGGGAATTATCTTTTCTTAATATGGGTGTTCATATTACCTTAAAAGACAGTCGCAGCAACCAGGAGGTGTCATTTCAACATAATGGCGGCCTGCGTGATTTTGTAAAATACTTAAATAAAAATAAAACTTCCCTGCACGTAAAACCCATTTACTTTAAAAAACAGAGGGAAGACGTTATTGTTGAGATCTCCCTGCAGTATACCGATACCTACGTCGAAAACATTTTTTCTTATGCCAATAACATTAAAACTACTGACGGGGGTACCCACGAAGCCGGTTTTAAAGCCGCCCTGACCAGAGTGGTGAATGATTACGGGCGCAAGTATAATTTACTTAAAAACAGCGTGGGCAATCTTTCCGGGGAGGATATTAGAGAAGGTTTAACTGCCGTTATAAGCGTCAAAGTCCCGGAGCCGCAGTTTGAGGGTCAGACCAAGACCAAGCTGGGCAACAGTGAAGTGAGAAGTATTGTAGATTCAGTAGTGGTTGAAGGCCTGGGCACCTTTCTGGAAGAAAACCCTGCCGTGGCGAAACGTATTTTAGAAAAAGCAATCACTGCTTCCCGGGCGCGTGAGGCAGCCCGCAAGGCCAGGGATTTGACCAGAAGAAAAAGTGCGTTGGAGAGCTCTACTCTGCCGGGTAAACTTGCGGATTGTTCAGAAAAGGACCCTTCTGTATCGGAGCTTTATCTGGTAGAGGGTGACTCGGCGGGAGGTTCGGCCAAACAGGGCCGGGACAGGAGATTCCAGGCAATCCTTCCCCTGCGCGGGAAAATTATCAATGTAGAAAAAGCGCGCCTGGACCGGATCCTGGCCAACGAAGAGATACGGGCCATGATTACCGCGCTCGGTACGGGAATAGGTGATGAATTTGACTTGTCAAAGGCCAGGTACCACAAGGTTATCTTAATGTCCGACGCCGATATTGACGGGGCTCATATCAGGACGTTGCTCTTAACTTTTTTCTACCGCTATATGCGTCCTTTGATTGACAACGGGTATGTTTTTATTGCGCAACCGCCCCTGTATAAAGTGAAGAAGGGCAAATTAGAGCATTATATTTATGATGATTATGAACTGGAAAAATTGCTGAAAAGAATCGGCAGGGAAGGAATAGCCCTCCAGCGGTACAAAGGACTGGGTGAAATGGATGCCACGCAACTGTGGGAAACCACCATGGATCCTGACACCCGGACGGTGATGCAGGTAAATCTTGAAGACGCTATCGAAGCGGATGCTATTTTTTCCATGCTTATGGGGGACAAAGTGGAGCCCCGCCGCAAATTTATTCAGGAAAACGCCGCGTTAGTCCGCAATCTGGATGTGTAATATTAAGACGTGACAAGGGGACGGTTCT
>DFAQ01000005.1:0-10314 GCA_002365865.1 Pelotomaculum sp. UBA3102 | reverse complement strand
GGTTCTCTTGACACGCTTGTCACGTCCCCTTGTCACGTCCAATGAAAAACCTATTATAATGAAGCAAACTAAGGTTATTTACTATAAATAAGCTTTATTTCCATGTATTAAATAATTTTGGGACTTGCCCCGGTATGCTAGTATGGTAATCAAAAAACCTAATGGTATTAATTGCCATCATTGAAAATTTTAAGGGAGCGAAGGTTTATGAGACCAGTTATGAATTACCAGCAACCGGGAATTAAGAAAATAAAATCCTTACTTTTAACGGCCTTGTTTCTGGTCATGGCCTTTTGGGCCGGTGCTGCGGCTGAAAAAACGGGACATATTATTCAGGACGTGAAAGGAGTATTTCCGGTCCTGGTGGAAGAAGTTAAAATGTTTTTTCAGGAAAATGTAATTCTGCCTACTGATAATTACGTCTCTCAAATTAAGTTTTCAGCGATAATCACCTCCTTGATAGCGAAAGAATATTTTACCGGGTTTATCAGGGGACCTTAAAAATTGGGAGAGGTAAGCTGACTAAAATGGAGTAAAAAGGACAGAAACGGGGTGATGTCCCTTGCTTGGTTAAAATGTCCCCGGAGCAAAACGGTTAAAATGATCAACCGGCGCGTTCATGAAGGCGGGATCAAAAGAGTTTTCTATCCCCTGGTTTTCAAAAACCTTTACCGGCCGGATCGTTTATGACAGGTGATTGGTGATTAATAAATGTGATTGGTATAACTTAAAGTTTAAAACGGTTGATTTGCAAGCAGGCCTGCTTTTAAAACTGATAATTTTTCCCGGTGTTGAAGTCGAACGCCCTTAACTTCAACACCGGTAATTTTTCTAATCAGCACATGTTTACATAAAATTGCATCTACCAGTTTATTTTGGTATAATTCCTTCATAAGTAATCGAGTAACCGCTAAGGGAATATTTATTAGAGGTGACCGTTATTGCCGTCTTTAACTGGAAAAGTCATTCATATAGACATAAAGGATGAAATGAAGCACTCTTATCTGGACTACGCCATGAGCGTAATTGTAGGGCGGGCTTTACCGGACATCCGGGACGGCCTGAAACCGGTACACCGGCGCATTCTTTACGCCATGCATAAATTAGGGTTGACGCCGGATAAGTCCCACCGTAAGTCGGCCTATATTGTAGGGGAGGTGCTGGCGAAGTACCACCCCCACGGGGACATGGCCGTTTACGATGCTTTGGTCCGTTTGGCCCAAAATTTTTCCTGCCGCTATCCCTTGGTGGACGGTCACGGAAACTTCGGTTCCGTGGACGGTGATTCTGCGGCAGCCATGCGTTACACCGAAGCGCGTATGGCCAGGATTACCCTGGAGATGCTGGCGGACATTGAAAAAAATACGGTTGAATTTATACCCAACTACGATGAAAAAACCGAAGAACCAATCGTCCTGCCCTCCCGGGTCCCTAATTTATTGGTCAACGGTTCGGCAGGCATTGCCGTAGGTATGGCCACCAACATCCCCCCGCACAACCTGGGCGAAATCATCGACGGGGTGGTCATGCTGATAGAAAATCCGGACGTGGAAATTAAAGATTTGATGCGTGTCGTCCGCGGGCCGGACTTTCCCACGGGCGGTAGGATCATGGGGGTGCAAGGGATCCTGAATGCCTACCATACCGGCCGGGGCAGTATCAAAGTCCGGGCCCTGGCAGATATTGAGAAAACCGGTGCTGCAAAACACAGTATCATTGTCAGTGAGATCCCTTACCAGGTGAATAAAGCCAGGTTGATTGAAAAAATTGCCGAAATGGTCAAGGATAAAAAGATAGATGGCATCAGCGACTTGCGTGATGAATCCGACCGCCGCGGCATGCGCATAGTGATCGAGCTCAAGCGGGATGCCAACCCCCGGGTAGTGTTAAACCAGCTGTACAAGCACACCCAGATGCAGGAAAGTTTTGGGGTGATTATGCTGGCCCTGGTGGACGGGAAGCCAAGGGTTTTAAATTTAAAGCAAGTCCTGTTTTATTACCTGGAACACCAAAAGGATGTCATTGTGCGCCGTACCCGCTTTGAATTAAACAGGGCGGAAGCGCGCGCGCATATAGTTGAGGGCCTGCGCATTGCGCTGACCTACCTGGATGAGGTTATCAAAACCATCCGGGCCTCCCGTACGGCGGAGATTGCCAGGAAAGCACTGATGGAAAAGTTCAGTCTGTCTGAAAAACAGGCCGAAGCCATCGTGGAGATGCGCTTAAGGCAGTTAACCGGCCTGGAGCGGGAAAAGCTGGAGCAGGAGTATCAGGAGCTTTTAGAAAAAATTGCTTACCTGCGCTCGGTTCTGGCAGACGAACATAAAGTGCTGGGAATTATAAAAGAAGAAATTACGGCAATCAAGAAAAAATTCGCCGATGCGCGCCGTACGGCAATATCAAACGAAGACGTGGCGTTTGAAGCCGAAGACCTTATTCCTGACGAGGAAGCGGTAATCACTATTACCAACCAGGGCTATATCAAGAGGATGCCGCTGGATACCTACCACAGCCAGCGCCGCGGCGGCCGCGGCATAACAGCCATGGGAACCAAGAAGGAGGATTTTTTAAGACATCTCTTTATTACCACGACCCATCATTATTTCCTTTTTTTTACAAATAAGGGTAAGGTATACCGCTTGAAAGTGCATGAGATACCTGAAGCCGGCCGGCAGGCTAAGGGGACAGCGATCGTTAACCTCCTGGATATTGGCAGTGGAGAATTTATTACCACGGTGATACCTGTCCGGGAGTTCAGTTCCGGACAGTTTTTATTCATGGGCACCAGGCACGGGGTGGTTAAAAAGACTCGGCTTAGTGAGTACGACACTTCCCGCCGGGACGGAATAATTGCTATCTCCCTGGATGAAGGTGACTCGTTGGTCGAAGTAATGCTTACCGGGGGTGATGAAGAGATTATTCTGGCCACCAAAAACGGACTGGCCATTCGCTTTTCGGAAGAAGAGGTGCGTGGGGTGGGCCGGGGCGCCCGCGGTGTAAAGGGGATCAATCTATCGGAAGAAGACGAAGTAATCGGTATGGAGGCAGTGCTTCCGGAGGCCTTTCTGCTCACCGTAACGGCTAACGGCTTCGGCAAACGGACCAGGCTTTCTGAATACCGTACCCAGTCAAGGGGCGGTAAAGGGATCATAAATATTAAAAATAAGGGGAGAAACGGTCCCGTAGTGGCGGTTCAGGTGGTCAGAGTCGAAGAAGAGATTATGATGATCAGCTCAGAGGGAATCATGATCCGCCTGAAGGCCGGAGATATTTCCACTATGGGGCGGGCCACCCAGGGCGTTACTCTGATGCGTATGGGTGAGGACGATTTTGTCGTGGCGATGGCCAGGGTTATTTCCGAAATTTAAAGTTTCAGCTGGTAATATTGACCAGTAAGCAGGTTGTGTTTTAGTCAAAACTGTTGTAAAATACTTTGTTAGTTAAAGTGAGCTTGATGGGAGGCAATTTTATGGCTGAGAAAGGAACCTGGAGGGTTAAAAAGGGACTGGCGGAAATGTTGAAGGGCGGCGTGATCATGGACGTCACCACTTCCGAGCAGGCTAAGACGGCTGAAGAGGCCGGAGCCTGCGCAGTCATGGCTTTGGAAAGAGTTCCTGCCGATATCCGGGCAGCCGGAGGGGTGGCCAGAATGGCGGATCCCACAGTTATCCTGAGCATTATGGATGCCGTCTCCATTCCGGTTATGGCCAAGGTGCGCATCGGCCATTTTGTTGAGGCACAGATACTGGAAGCTCTGGGCGTTGATTATATAGACGAGAGCGAAGTGTTGACTCCGGCCGACGAAAACTATCACATTAACAAGCATGATTTTAAAGTTCCGTTTGTTTGCGGCGCCAGAAACCTTGGCGAAGCGCTGAGAAGAATTGGTGAAGGCGCTGCCATGATCAGGACCAAGGGGGAGCCGGGTACGGGGAATGTGGTTGAGGCCGTCCGGCACATGAGAATGGTGATGGCAGAGATTCGGCGGGTCAAGCATTTACCGAAGGATGAATTGATGTCCACGGCCAAAGAGATGGGCGCGCCGTACGAGCTGTTGGTGCAGGTGGCAGAAACGGGGTGCCTGCCGGTGGTTAACTTTGCCGCCGGTGGTATCGCTACCCCGGCTGACGCCGCGTTGATGATGCAGCTGGGTTGCGACGGTATTTTTGTCGGTTCGGGCATTTTTAAGTCAAAAGATCCGGCCCAACGGGCCAAGGCAATTGTCGCTGCTACCACTCATTTTAATGATATGCAGATCCTGGCAGAAGTTTCCAAAGACCTGGATGAGGCAATGCCGGGTTTGGAAATTGCCGGTATCGCCCCGGAGCACAGGATGCAGGACCGCGGCTGGTAATACAGGACAGACAGACAGGAAGGAAGGCGGCTGCATGATGAAAATTGGAGTGCTGGCCCTTCAGGGGGCCTTCGTGGAGCATCAAAAAATGCTCCAACTTTGTGGGGTGGAGTCGATCCAGGTCAGGAAGCGGGAGCAACTGAAAGGTATTTCGGCGCTCGTTATTCCGGGTGGTGAGAGCACTACCATGGGAAAGCTTCTGACCGGATACGACCTTCTGGAACCTTTGGTTAGATTAGGACGGGAGGGCCTGCCCATATTCGGTACCTGCGCCGGTTTGATCGTGCTGGCCCGGGACATATCCGGTCCGGTCCAGCCCAAACTCGGTCTTATGGATATCGCCGTGAAGCGAAATGCTTTCGGGCGGCAGGTAGACAGCTTTGAAGAAGACCTGGCAATTCCGGCAATAGGGGAAAAGCCGTTCCGGGCGGTTTTTATCCGGGCCCCGTATATCATTAAAACCGGAAACGGCGTCGAAGTGCTGACCAGGTATAACGGTAGGGTCGTCTTTGCCCGCCAGGGGAGGTTTCTGGCGGCGGCTTTTCATCCCGAGTTAACCGGTGATTTACGGGTGCACCGTTATTTTTTAGATCAATGCCTCCCGTAACAATAAGTTACTAAATCTTAAGAAAATAATGTCTTTTATGGCCCCTATTGCAAATTGTTGTCACATGTAGTAATATTTAAAACAAGTTTATAAAAACCCGTTGAAGGAGTAAAGTAGTCCGCTGGTACCTCTAAGAGAGCCGGTGGCAGCTGTGAACCGGCAGGAACAGCAGGATGAAAGGCTCTCCGGAGGGGGTCTGCTGAAAGCAGTAGTAGGCAGACACGGGAAGTCCCCGTTAACACTTGCTCAAGAGGGCCGGACCGAGCCGGCCAAGAAGGGTGGCACCGCGGGAAAAGCCTCTCGTCCCTATGTTTAAAAGGGACGGGAGGTTAATTTTATTTAGCGGGAACCGGTTAGTTCCCTGTTTTAAAGGTCTTATTTTAAATTATGAAGGGAGAGTAGGGTAATGATGCGGGATAAACACTACCTGATGGTTCCGGGTCCCACCCCCGTACCGCCGGCAGTGGCAGCGGCCATGTCAAGGCCCGTAATTGGGCACAGGACGGAAGATTTTGCGCAAATAAACCGGCAAATAACCGAAAAACTGCAAAAGATATTTCAAACTGAAAACGATGTCTTTGTTTTTACCAATTCCGGTACCGGAGCCATGGAAGCTGCCGTGGCTAACACCGTAAGCCCGGGAGATACGGTTCTGGCGCTGATTACCGGTAATTTCGGCGAGCGCTTTGCTAAAATTGCCCGGGCGTATGGGGCAAAGGTAATGGAAATTAACTTTGAATGGGGCAGTGACGTCGACTTAAAGGTGGTTGAAGAAAAGCTGGCGGAACACCCCGAAATAAAGGTGGTATTGGCGACCCAGAACGAAACTTCCACGGGTGTGACCAACAACATTGCCGGTATCGGCGCCCTGGTTGCTAAAACGCCGGCGCTGTTGCTGGTGGACGGAGTGAGCGGAGTCGGTGCGATTGAAATAAAGGCGGATGAATGGGGGGTCGACCTGCTCTGCACCGCTTCCCAAAAGGCGCTTATGTTGCCGCCGGGCTTGTCCATGCTCAGTGTCAGCGCTAAAGCCTGGGAAGTAGTGAAGAACAACCGGTCGCCGCGGTTTTATTTCAGCCTGCCGGCCCAAAAAAAAGCTTATGAAAAATGGAATACCGCTTATACCCCCGCCGTATCGCTGTTTTTCGGTCTGGACGCGGCCCTGGATCTGATACTTGCCGAAGGTTTGGAACAGGTTTATGCCCGTCACGCTTTACTGGCCAAGGCGGTGCGCAATGCGGTCCGAAGCCTGGGGTTGAAACTTCTGGTGGAAGACCGTTGTGCCTCCAACGCCCTCACCGGCGTGTGGGGTCCGGAAGAAACCGACGTCGACGGGTTGCGCAAGGTGATTAAACAACAATACGGCGTAACCTTTGCCGGAGGGCAGGGTATTTTAAAGGGTAAGATTTTCCGGATTGCCCACATGGGTTTTGCTGATAAAATGGACGTAATGATTGCCGTCAGTGCGCTTGAAATGGCACTGGCCCAGGCAGGCTGTTCCGTTGAGCTCGGTGCCGGAACCAGGGCGGCGCAGGAAGTATTTTTGGGGAGGGCGGAATAAAAATGAAAGTACTGGTAATGGACGGAGTTGCTGAAAGCGGCCTGGCGGCCCTGAAACAGGAACCCGGCATCGAAGTGGTCATCGGCCGCAAAATGAACGAAGATGAATTGATCGAGGTCATCAGCGAGTATGACGGCCTGATCGTGCGCAGCGCCACCCAGGTGACCGCCAGGGTACTTGAAAAAGCCCCGAAACTAAAAGTAGTAGGCCGTGCCGGCGTAGGGATAGACAATATCGATATTGATGCCGCGACAGCAAAAGGCGTCCTGGTGGTCAATGCTCCCGGAGGCAATACTATTGCCGCCGCGGAACATACGGTGGCCATGATGCTGTCGCTTGCCCGCAATATTCCTCAAGCCAGCGCTTCGCTGCGCTCGGGCAGGTGGGATAAAAAAGCCTTTATGGGGGCTGAATTGAGAAATAAGGTACTCGGCGTAATCGGCCTGGGCCGCATCGGTTCCGCGGTGGCAAAACGCGCCCAGGGCCTGGAGATGAAGGTTGTAGCCTACGATCCCTATATTACCGTGGAAAAAGCCGGGGCAGAGGGCGTGGTTCTGCAGCCGTTAGACCAGGTCTTTCAGCAGGCCGATTTTATTACCGCCCACCTGCCGCTGACCAGGGAGTCAGAACATATTATCGGTGAAAAGGCCTTCAGCATGATGAAGGAAGGCGTGAGAATCATCAACTGTGCCCGGGGAGGCATTGTTGACGAGCAGGCGTTATATAACGCTATGAAATCGGGCAAAGTGGCGGGAGCCGCGCTGGACGTTTTTGAAAAGGAGCCCAATACTGAAAGTCCCCTTTTTGAATTGGACAGTTTTATCGCGACCCCGCACCTGGGCGCTTCCACCAGGGAAGCCCAGTTCAGTGTGGCCTTTGACGTGGCCGGGGAAGTTGTGGCCGCCCTGAAGGGGGACCTGGTTAAAAACACGGTAAATATTCCTTCGCTCAGCCCGAAAACTATGGCTGCGGTAAAGCCCTATATTTCCCTGGCTGAAAAAATGGGTAAGTTTGCCGCCCAGGTAATTTGCGGGCGGATTAGCGAAGTAGAGGTCACTTACAGCGGCGACCTGGCCAATCAGGAAATTACCCCGGTTACCACCGCGGTTTTAAAGGGTTTTTTGGATTTAATACTCCAGGACCGGGTTAATTTCGTGAATGCCTCCATGCTTGCCAGGGACCGCGGCATCAACGTGGTTCAGAAGCAGGCGGGAGAAGACGGCGATTACGCCAACCTGATCACCGTCAAGGCCGCCTCCGACGAAGGAGAAATATTTGTTTCGGGGACCATTTTCGGCGGTGTCGACGCCCGCATCGTGTCGGTTGACGGCTATCACGTCGACGCCGTTCCTGAAGGGCACATGCTGTACATTCCCCATATTGACAAACCCAAGATTATCGGGCCGGTCGGCAACCTGATCGGCGCGCATGATATCAATATTTCCGGCATGCAGGTGGGGCGCAAGACGATCGGGGGCAGGGCGGTCATGCTTTTGACCGTTGACAACCGGGTGCCCCGGGAAACACTGGATGAAATCGAAAAGATTGACGGTGTGCTGGGAGTAAAGAACGTAAGTATATAAGGTGATACTTTTCCCTGAACTGAAGCGCCCCCCTGCGGGCGCTTCAATAGTTTTACAAAAGTTTGCCTGTATAGTATAATGTTATAATTAATAGTCAAAATATCTTACTTATAACAGGTATTAGCAGCTTACAACGGGGGTAGTACCATGCTTGATTTGAAATTCGTACGCAATAATCCGCAGGTGATCGAGGAAGCCCTTACCAGGCGGGATTCTGCGGTGTCACTGGAAGAATTTCTGGAACTGGACGAGCAGCGCCGGGAGAATTTGTTTGTGGTTGAGCAGATGAAAAACAGGCGCAACGTGGTCTCCGAGGAAATCGGCCGGCTAAAAAAGGCCGGGAAAGCCCCCCGGGACATGATCTTGGAGATGAGAGAACTTTCCCGCCAAATTAAGGATAAGGATGAAGCAATAAAGAATATTGAAGTAAAACTTCAAGACATCCTTCTTAACATTCCCAATATTCCTCACGATTCGGTGCCGGTGGGGGTAAGCGAGGCGGACAATCCCGTGGTGCGCACCTGGGGGCAGCCGCGTGAGTTTAATTTCGAGCCGAAGCCCCATTGGGACCTGGGCGAGTCCCTGGACATTATCGATTTCGAGCGCGGCGGCAAAGTTTCCGGGGCCAGGTTCAGCTTTTATAAGGGATACGGGGCGCGGTTGGAGCGGGCCGTGATTAACTTTATGATGGACCTGCACGCTAATAAACATGGTTACACAGAAATTTTTCCGCCGTTTATCGTTAACCGGGACAGCATGACCGGGACGGGGCAGCTGCCTAAATTTGAGGAGGACATGTTTAAACTGGAAGGCACCGGTTATTATCTTATTCCCACGGCCGAGGTGCCGGTAACCAACCTGCACCGGAACGAAATTTTAGACGGTGAAGAATTGCCCTTTTACTACTGTGCCTACAGCGCGTGTTTCCGGGCGGAGGCCGGGGCTGCCGGGCGCGATACCCGCGGGCTGATCCGCCAGCACCAGTTCAACAAGGTGGAACTGGTCAAGTTTTGCCGGCCGGCGGATTCTTATCAGGAACTGGAAAAGCTGACCGGGGATGCCGAAAAGGTGCTGCAGCTCATGGAACTGCCTTACCGGGTGGTGGTATTATGTACCGGGGACCTGGGATTTTCAGCAGCCAAGACCTACGATATTGAAGTTTGGCTACCCAGTTACAACGGGTACAAAGAAATCTCTTCTTGCAGCAACTTCACCGACTACCAGGCGCGCCGGGCGGGCATCCGCTACCGCAACGACAGGGGCAGGGTAGAGCTGGTGCATACCCTGAACGGTTCCGGGCTGGCCGTGGGCCGGACAGTGGCCGCCATTCTGGAAACTTACCAGGAGGCTGACGGCACGGTAACCATACCTGAAGTTTTGCGCCCCTACATGGGCGGTTGCACCAAGATCGGCTGAAACCGGCCGGTGAAGTACGGCTGGGAGTTTATTGACAGGTGATTTTATCTATGTTAGACTTTAATGTGCCGTGGGCATCAGGAGGGGTGTCCGAGCGGTTTAAGGAGGCGGTCTTGAAAACCGTTGACCCGGTTACGGGTCCGTGGGTTCGAATCCCACCCCCTCCGCCAGTACTGGAAATTAAGTATGCAGGTTGCAAATAAATAAGTGATCTGGAGAGTTGGCCGAGTTGGCTGAAGGCGCTCGCCTGCTAAGCGAGTATACGGGCAAAACCTGTATCGAGGGTTCGAATCCCTCACTCTCCGCCATAACAGTTAAGCGCGTTTTCACCTGAAAACGCGCTTAACTGTTATGGCGGAACGGGGCGGTCAAATATAGTTTCCCGCAGGTTGATTTTGGATAAAATAGAAAGTAGTAATATTATTTACCAGGAGGTGCTTTGGAAATGAAAGACTGTCCGGTTTGTTTTATCGCCATGGACGAGGTGCCCAGGTCCGGAGTGATGGTCGATGTCTGCCCCAAATGCAAAGGGATATGGCTTGACAGGGGGTGAGTTGAACCGGTTGATGGCAAGCGTGAAGGAATATCGCGACGAATACGAATATCTTCATAAAAACCCCAACCGCGATTACGACTACAGCCATTACCGTCATGACGAGCACCGCAGCAAGCATGGCAAGCACCATAAAAAACGGAGCATCTTCGGGTTGCTGGAGGATATTTTTGACTGAAAATCCGTTTAAATGTTAAAAATTGATATGGAACCTTTCCATCGGTTAAACCCCCTATTATT
>DFAQ01000027.1 GCA_002365865.1 Pelotomaculum sp. UBA3102 | reverse complement strand
CGAAGGGAAGACGATGGAACCGTCCCCATGGCGTAGCGGGCATAACGAAATAAGCAATATTACGCTGTAGTATTAGTCATTTTCTATTAAAATAACTATATTAATTTTGAAGGTATTCATGCTTAAAAATGAAATAAAAAATAAATTGCCGTCGTGAAATTATAACCATATAATTATTCTTTCCTAATTTTACATAATCAAGTTGACACCGTCCGTTAAAATAGTTAATATAATGTGGAAAAATTTTGAGGAGTGAATCCGTTGGGTAGCAAGGATATTCCAACCGTCTATGATCCGCTTTCAGTGGAACAAAAATGGTATCAATACTGGGAGGACAACAATTTTTTCCATACGGGTGTAAATCCCGGGCAGGAACCGTTCTGTATCATAATGCCGCCGCCGAACGTAACCGGGCAATTACACATGGGACATGCCCTGGACAATACCTTGCAGGATATCCTTACCCGGTGGCGGAGGATGCAGGGTTATAATACCCTCTGGCTGCCTGGAACGGATCACGCCGGGATTGCCACCCAGGCCAGAGTTGAGGAGCAATTGGCCGGAGAGGGTGTTTCCCGCTACGACCTGGGCCGGGAGGAGTTTTTAAACCGGGTCTGGGACTGGAAGAAACAGTATGGCAACCGGATTACGACCCAGTTGAGAAGATTGGGTGCATCCTGTGACTGGCAAAGAGAGCGTTTCACCATGGACGAGGGTTGCTCTGAGGCTGTATTGGAGGTCTTTATCAATCTCTACCGGCGGGGGTTGATTTATCGGGATTACTATATTACAAACTGGTGTCCCAAGTGCAAAACAACTATTTCCGATATCGAGGTGGAACACCTGGAGCGGCCGGGGCATTTATATCACCTTAAATATCCCTTTAAAGAAGGAAACGGGCATGTAGTTATCGCTACCACCCGCCCGGAAACCATGTTGGGTGATGTAGCGGTAGCCGTAAACCCAGAAGACGAACGTTATTCCGCCATGGTAGGTAAAATTCTGATCCTGCCCTTAGTAGGTCGCGAGATGCCGGTTATAGCCGATGATTATGTCGACCCGTCTTTCGGCACCGGCGCATTAAAAATTACTCCGGCTCACGACCCCAACGACTTTGAAGTAGGGGTAAGGCATAACCTGCCCCAGGTAAAGGTAATCAACCAAGAAGGGAAAATGAGCGTAGAAGCCGGACCCCATTATCAGGGCCTGGACCGGTACGAGTGTCGCAAGAAAATTGTCAGGGACCTGGAATCGGGTGGCTATCTTGTTAAAACTGAAGACCACGCTCACGCGGTGGGACATTGCTACCGCTGCAATACCGTTATTGAGCCGATGCTTTCACGCCAGTGGTTTGTCAAGATGAAACCCTTGGTTGAACCAGCTGTCCGGGCGGTCAGGGAGGGGCGCATCCGGTTTGTGCCGGAACGCTTCAGTAAAGTATATTTAAACTGGATGGAGAATATCCGTGACTGGTGTATTTCCCGCCAGCTTTGGTGGGGGCACCGCATTCCGGTTTGGTATTGCAAGGAATGCGGTGAAATGACCGTTTCCCAAAAGCCTGTTTCACGGTGTTCCCAATGCGGAAGTTCAAATGTGGAGCAGGACCCTGACGTGCTGGATACCTGGTTTTCGTCGGCCCTCTGGCCTTTTTCAACCCTGGGTTGGCCTAAAAAAACCCTTGAGCTGGCCTATTATTATCCCACATCGGTACTGGTGACCGGCCGGGATATCATCTTTTTTTGGGTGGCGCGGATGATATTTTCGGGTCTTGCCTTTATGAATGAGGTGCCGTTCAGGGATGTATTCATTCACGGTCTGGTTCTGGACGCCTTGGGACGCAAGATGAGCAAGTCACTCGGCAATGGTGTCGATCCCATTGATGTGATTGAATCTCACGGGGCGGACAGCCTACGGTTTATGCTGGTTGCAGGAAACACCCCCGGCAACGATTTACGCTTTCACTTTGAGCGGCTGGACGGGGCACGCAATTTTGCCAACAAGCTTTGGAATGCCTCTCGTTTTGCCTTGATGAACCTGGCGGATTTTGACCCTGAGGGAAGGCCGGGGCCGCATACCCTGGCCGACCGGTGGATTATCAGCCGCTATCATTCAGCAGTTGCCGATATCACCAGGTTCCTGGAAGCCTATGAACTCGGGGAGGCGGCACGGGTACTGTATGAATTTGTCTGGAGCGAGTTTTGTGACTGGTATATCGAACTGGCCAAGCCCAGGCTTTATGGGAAAACTACCCCGGAAGACAGGTATACCGCTCAACATGTGTTGTCATCAGTTTTAAAGGGCATCCTTAAACTCCTGCATCCTTTTATGCCTTTTATTACCGAGGAGATATGGCAGCATATGCCCGGCAGAGGCGTGACCGTCATGCGTGCGTCCTGGCCTGTGGCGCGTGATGAACTGGCAGACCCGGAGGCAGAAAAAGAAATAGCTGTGCTAATGGATGTCACCAGGGCCATCAGGCATATCCGCAGCGAGATGAATATTCCGCCGGGCCGCAAGGTGGAAGTTTTGTTGGCCGTCCCGGAGGAATCTGTCAGGGAGCTGCTTAAGAAGGGCACGGAATACATTCAGATCTTAACCAACGGGGCAATAAAAATATTTCCGGCTCTCGCAGACGCGCCGGAGAATGCCGCTCATGCGGTAACCGCAAGGGGAGTGGAGGTGTTTGTTCCGCTTAAAGGACTGATAGACATAGAAAAAGAAACGGTCCGGCTGAAGAAAGAACTTTCGGCGGTGGAAAAAGACCTGGCCCGGGTGCAGGGTAAACTCAAAAACCCGGCATTTTTGGCTAAAGCTCCGGCAGAAGTAGTGGATAAAGAAAAGGTCAAGGAAGAGGAGTTTATCGCGAAACACATGGCTGTCAAAGAAAGGCTTCAGATGCTGGAGGGCATAGGATAAAGCATGAACTATGAAGAGACGATGAATTACCTGGCCGACCTGGCCAGGTTTGGTTTTAATTTTGGCCTGTGCCGGATAGAGGAGCTTTTAAACCGGCTGGGCAATCCGCACCGGTATTTAAAGACAGTGCATATCGGAGGTACCAACGGGAAAGGGTCCACAGCCGCTATGCTAGCCTCTATCTTATTAAAGGCCGGTTACCGGGTAGGAATTTTTACCTCGCCGCACCTGTATTTCTTTACTGAAAGATACCGGATTAACGGAGTGGAAATAACACCGGAAAAAATAGCGGAACTGGTGGGAGAAATTCGCCCGTACATGGAAATAATGGTAGCACAGGGATTTGAACATCCTACCCAGTTCGAAGCAGCGACTGCTCTGGCCTTTCTTTATTTCTACCGTGAAAAGGTAGATTTTTTAGTGCTCGAAGTAGGTTTGGGAGGAGCGATAGACTCTACCAATGTGGTGACGCCGTTGGTTTCTGTGATAACCAATATCGGCATGGACCACATGGATTACCTGGGCAATACGATTAACGAGATTGCCGGGATCAAAGCCGGTATTATCAAGCCCGGAATTCCTGTAGTCACGGCAGCCGGAGGAGAGGGGCTTTCAGTGATTAAGAAGACCTGCCGGGAAAGAAATGCCCGTCTGATACTAGTAGGACGCGATGTCACCTGGGGACATATAGGTAATACCGGTAGCGGTCAGAGTTTTTTTATCCGGGGGCGACGAAACACATACGAAAATCTTTTCCTTCCCCTGCTGGGCAGGCACCAGCAGGTAAACGCCGCTACTGCCGTAGCGGCGGCAGAAATCTTAACGGACTCGGGATATGCGGTCACCTCTGAAGCGGTACGCGAGGGGCTTGCGGCTGTCAATTGGCCCGGCAGGCTGGAAATCGTGCGTAAAGATCCGTTGGTAATTATTGACGGGGCCCATAATTACGATGGTGCCAAGAGTCTGCGCCGGGCCCTGGAAGAATATTTACCGGGTAAGGACCTCATTTTAATGATCGGTATGCTTGGAGATAAGGAGCATACCAAGGTGCTCTCAGAATTGGCCGTTAATGCCAGGGTAGTGGTAGTGACCAAACCGGACAATCCCAGGGCTGGGAACTGGCGACACTTGGCAGCGGAGGCCGGGCGCTATTCCTCAGAGGTATACTTGGTTGAGGATATTGGTGCGGCGGTAGCTAAAGCCCTTTCCGTAGCCGGGCGGGACGAGGCGGTATGTATTACCGGTTCTCTGTACATGATCGCTGAAGCAAGGAAAATTTTGTTAATGCAAAAATAAAAGTCTATTGGTATTATTGTATGAATTTACCCTAAAAATTTAAAATTTTCGGCACAGCTTGTCATAAAATATGTGAAATGATAAACTGTTAGTGTAGTGTATTTTTTAAGGTATGGGTTCTTTTTTGTTAAAGGAGGGTATTTATGGCGAGAGGTTTTAAGAGCTATGCTAATATTTGGGTACTGGTTCTTCTCTTGCTGGTTGGAGGGCTGGCCGGCAGTGCCCTCAGTAATGCCCTGGCACCGGTGCTTCCGTGGTTGAAGTCCACTTCAACCGTAGGTTTAAAACCTGCTACGGTTGATTTAGATTTTTTTAAGCTGACTTTTGGATTTACCTTTACTTTGGGGCCTCTCACCGCCCTGGGCCTGATAGCAGGCTACCTGCTCTACCGGCGGTTTTAATGTTTATGAAGGACCTGGTCCTTGCCTCGTCATCACCCCGCCGGCGGGAACTTTTGAAACAACTCGGGTTGGATTTTGATACCCTGGTCTATCCGGTTGACGAATCACTGCCCTCAAACAAAGAAAACATACCTGAAATTGTGGAGAAGCTGGCTGTACGCAAAGCCCTGGCGACTGCCCGGATTTTGGATAAAGGCTTGGTTGTTGCGGCGGATACCGTGGTAGTCTGGCGCGACCGGGTAATGGGAAAACCTTCCCATGATGAAGATGCCGTGGAGATGCTTAAAAGCTTACAAGGCGATTTTCATGAGGTATGCACCGGGTTGGCCCTGGTGGTTGCAGGTACCGGGGAAGTCCTGACCGGACATGAAATAACCAGGGTCTTTTTTAAGAACCTCAGCGAAGAAGAGATCAGGCTTTATGTCGCCACCGGCGAGCCGAGGGATAAGGCGGGCGCTTATGCTATTCAAGGTCTGGCCGCGGTATTTGTTGCCGGTCTGGAAGGTTGTTATACTAACGTGGTCGGCCTGCCGCTGGCCAGGCTTGCGGAAATGCTTAAACAGTTCGGTTATGATATATTTAAAAAATGGTCTGCTACGATGTAACCTGTTGGGGGGCTGTTGCATGTGGTTTCAATTAACTACAGGCCTACCATAAAGGAGCTTCCTGAGGATATCAGGCCGCGGGAGAGGCTTTTAAAAGAGGGAGCCGAAGCTCTTTCAGATGTAGAGCTTTTGGCGATTCTATTGCGAACGGGTTCCCGGGCAACTACTGCCCTCGATCTGGCCTCTTTACTCATGGTGCGGTTCAAGAACCTGCACCGGTTGGTGGATGCTGCAGTGGAAGAATTAAGCGATGTCAAAGGCGTGGGTCCGGCCAAAGCAAGCCAGGTAAAAGCAGCTTTGGAACTGGCAAGAAGGCTGGCTCAGTTTTCGGAAGCTTCCCGCCCGGTGATCAAATCGCCTAATGATGCCGCAGCACTGGTAATGGAGGAAATGAGGCACCTGGACCGGGAACACTTCCGGGCATTGCTTTTAAACACAAAAAACCAGGTTATCGGTACTGACAAGGTGTCAGTAGGCACTTTAAATTCGTCTACCGTTCATCCACGGGAATTGTTTCGCAATGCCATCAGAAGGAGTGCCGCATCGTTGATCCTGGTACATAATCATCCCAGCGGGGACCCTGCTCCCAGCAGGGAGGACCTGGATATCACCAGGAGGCTTATCGAGGCGGGAAAGATTATCGGTATCGAAATTTTAGACCATATCATTATTGGGGACAATAGATTTATAAGTTTTAAGGCCAAAGAATTAATTTAAATATTTCATAGAAAGGGGCCGGAAAATGCGCGTCGGTCTGTTTTCAAAAGATATGGGGATGGACTTGGGCACTGCTAATTCCCTTGTTTATGTCAAGGGGAAAGGGATTATTATTCGGGAACCCTCGGTTGTGGCCATCCAGAAAGATACCGGCCATGTTCTGGCCGTAGGAGAAGAGGCCAAAAGGATGATTGGCCGTACTCCCGGGAATATTGTGGCTATCAGACCGCTAAAAGACGGGGTTATAGCCGACTTTGACGTTACCCAGAGCATGATCAAATATTTTATAAATAAAGCATTGCGGAGCCGTGCTTTTATTATTCGCCCCAGAGTAGTGGTGGGGGTTCCGTCCGGCGTTACCGCCGTGGAAGAAAGAGCGGTACGGGAGGCCGCCCTTCAGGCAGGAGCCCGGGAAGCTTACCTTATTGAAGAACCGATGGCTGCTGCCATCGGTGCCGGGCTGCCCGTTCATGAACCTACGGGCAATATGATCGTTGATATCGGCGGTGGTACCACTGAAGTAGCCGTTATTTCCCTGGGCGGGATAGTTACCAGCCGGTCGGTGCGTATTGCCAGCGATGAGATGGATGAAGCTATTATCAATTATGTCAAACGCACCTATAATTTGATGATCGGTGAGCGTTCCGCCGAACAGATAAAAATCCAGATCGGTACGGCTTATCCCCTGGAAAATAAGCAAACTGACGAAGTACGGGGACGTGATCTTGTAACCGGTCTGCCCAAGACGGTAAATATCACTTCAGAAGAAATCTATAAGGCCCTTTCAGAACCGGTATCCAGTATCGTAGAAGCGATTAAAACCACCCTGGAGCAAACCCCGCCGGAATTGGCGGCAGATATAATGGACCGGGGTATTGTCATGGCCGGAGGCGGCTCTCTTCTGCGCGGGTTGGACCGCCTTGTGAGTGAACAGACCGGCATGCCGGTACATCTGGCGGACGAGCCCCTGCTTGTAGTGGCTTACGGTGCCGGGCGGGTGCTGGAGAATATCGACGTACTGCGTAAGGTGTTAATCCAACCCAAAAAACTGGCGTAACAATAATAACCGTTATAAGTATAATAAAAGTTACTCTCATAAATATAGTAAATTAAGAAGTATTTTCCGGGTAAGTTAGGGGTGAAGCAGGGGTGCGTTGGGTTACTGCCAAGAGATTGTTCTTTCTTGCTGTTTTACTAACGGTTACCCTGGCGGTCATGCGCATAACCATGCCTGAGCGGACCTGGCCGGCACCCCTGGAATCAAAGTTCAGGGATATCCTGGCTCCGGTGCAGACCGGCCTGACCTGGGCCGGCAGGCAAGCGCGCCATTTGGTTTCACTGCCGGTGTCTTTGATTGGCACGGCTGAACGTAACCGTGAATTGAAGCAGGAAGTAGCACGCCTGAAGAGCGAGATTATCCGGTTAAATGAATACAGGCTGGGAAACCGGCGGCTTTCCGTACTTTTGGAATATAAACAGCTAATGTCTTACCGGTTTGATTTTTTAGCGGCATCGGTAGTAGCCAGAGATCCGGGCAACTGGTTCGGAACCGTAACCCTTAATAAAGGTTTTAAAGACGGGGTGCAGGACAACATGTCCGTTCTTACACCTGAAGGGCTGGTAGGACGGGTAGTTTCGGTTTCAGATGCAACCTGCGAAGTTCTTTTGATTACCGATCCGCGCAGTGGAGTAGGCGCTTTGGTTCAGGACAACCGTACTCCCGGTATTGTCGAGGGGGTTACGGGGGGACTGGGAATAACAAGGATGATTCATATTTCAAATGATGCACCGGTTGAAAAAGGTCAGGCGGTAATAACTTCCGGATTGAGCAGCATTTATCCGAAAGGGGTTCCGATCGGAGAGATAACTGACCTCCGGGAAGAATCTTCCGGGTTGTTTGAAAGCGCAATTATCCGGCCCTACACTGATTTTAACAGGTTGGAAGAAGTATTGATCGTAAGGAAAGTATTACCTGAAGCGGTTTCGACTTCAGAGGGAGGTTAGGGTTTGCCGATCCCCGTATTTTTGTTATTGTTAGGTGTGGCTTTGCTTTTGCAGACGACCATACTGGAACAAGTGGCAATCATTGGTGTCAAACCGGATCTGGTCATGCTTCTGACAATTTTAAACAGCTTCCTCCTGGGTACCAGAGAGGGGGCTTTTTTGGGTTTTGCCGGGGGGATTATTGAAGACCTGTTTGCGGGAAGTTATATCGGTCTGAACGCACTTTCCAAAATGACTGCTGGTTACCTGGCAGGAGCTGTCGGTGTGCGCCTGAACCGGGAGAATACCCCGGTTGCAGCAGGAGTTACCTTCGTATCTGCCGTGGCCGGCCTTGTAGTGCATTACCTGCTGTCTTTGTCTCTCGGTATCTATATTCCTGTATTTTATGCGTTATTCAGGGTGGCTTTTCCGACGGCCTTTTATACTGCTCTTCTGGCACCGCTTTTTTTCAAGCGTTTTTTACATTTTATGCAGATACAAGGCCGGGAAATGTGATCATTGTAACTAAGGGCAGGGGAGAAAAATGGAGAACAAAATTATAGAAAAGAGAATGCAAAAATTTTTAATCATTATCTCTGCCGTCTTTTTTATTCTGGTGACCAGGTTGGCTTACATTCAGCTGCTCCAAAACGATAAGTTTTCTACTCTGGCTCAGGAAAACCGGATTAGATTGATCACCATCAAGGCTCCTCGAGGTGAGGTTTTCGACCGGAACGGGGTAAAGCTGGTAGGTAACCAGCCGGTTTATACCGTTTCCCTGGTAAACCTCGGGCGCAATGATACCGGTGGTGTGGTCAAAAATCTGGCTGCGGTTTTAGGTATGGATCCCCGGGAAATTGAACAAAAAATAGAACAACAAAAACGTTTATATGAACCGGTTCAAATTGCCGCCAGGGTTCCGTTGGAGCTTGTAACCAAAATAGAGGAGCAGCGCCTGGAGTTGCCCGGTGTCGTGATTGATATCGAGCCTATGCGGGAGTATCCGAACGGAAAATTGTTGGCTCATGTCATGGGTTATGTGCGGCAAATCAATGAGGAGCAACTGGAGATAAACCGCAATAAAGGATATAAACCAGGTGATTCTTTTGGTCAGACAGGTTTGGAACATACCTACGAAGAAGAGTTGCGGGGCCAGGACGGCGGCAGGCAGGTGGAAGTCGATTCCATGGCCAGGCCGGTACGGGATTTGGGAGTGAAACAGCCGGTTCCGGGCAATAAACTGGTTCTCAATGTTGATTACAAGGTACAAAAAGCGGCTGAGGAAGCCCTGGCCCGGTCCGCTCAAGAAGCGTTGGAGCAAGGATACGGGGAAGCCGGAGCGGGGGTGGCGGTCGCGATCAATGTAAGGACCGGCGGTGTGCTGGCCATGGCCAGCTATCCTGAATATGACCCGGTTAAGCTCTCCGGGATTCTGACTCAAAAAGAATATAACGAGCTTTTCAACTCACCGTCGAAACCGATGTTAAACCGTGCCTTAATGGCTTATCCGCCCGGTTCAACCTTTAAAATGATCGTGGCTATGGCCGGGCTGGAATCAGATATAGTCGACCCGCAAGAGGCTATATCCGATCCCGGGTACTTTTTTTGGGGTAAGACATACAAAGACTGGAAGGCCGGCGGCCACGGAAAAGTAGACCTGATCAGGGCGATCAAGGTTTCCTGTAATACTTATTTTTACCAGTTAGGGTTGCGCACGGGTATTAATAGAATTGCACAGATTGCCCGTGAATTCGGCCTGGGGATGAAAACGGGTATCGACCTGCCCTGGGAAGAAACCGGCATAGTACCGGGTCCGGATACAAAACTTCAACAAAGGTTGAAGTATTTAAACGTTGATGCCAGGAACCGGGTTGAAGCAATAATACAAAAGTACCGTGAGCTGCTTGCAAATACCACTGCAGAAGACGAACGCAAGGTCTTGCTGAAAAAAAGAGCTGAGGAACTGCGGGCTGTTGAGTGGGAGCTTGATTGGCACGATTACGATACGATCATTTCTTCTATCGGCCAGGGAGACAATCGTTACACCCCTCTTCAACTGGCCAATTATGCAGCTGCCGTTGCTAACGGTGGAACCTTGTATAAACCATATCTGGTTCAAAAAATAATCGGTCCCGGCGGTAAGGTTTTAAAAACGAATGCTCCGGTTGAATTGGGCCGGGCTGACGTGTCACTGAAAACCCTGGCCCTGGTCAGAGAAGGCATGCGTGAGGCAACCCTTCCCCCGGACGGGACGGCGTACGGTCTTTTTGCAGGGCTTCCGCCTGTGGCGGCTAAAACCGGAACGGCCGAGGTTCCCGGCCATGATAATCATGCCTTGATCGTGGCTTTCGCGCCGTTTGATGACCCTGAAATTGCCGTTGCGGTAATTATGGAACATGCGGGTCACGGCGGTACTGCGGCCGGACCGGTGGCGGAAGATATGCTGGCGGCATATTTCGGTCTGCCTCTTGAAGGGAAAGAGAGGGTGGTCACTCCTGAATAAAATTTGCTTAGCAATGATACTAAAATGTAAATAAAATAAAATGTAAATTTATTATATTATTTGGTAAAAAAACATGGATTTTAACTTCCGTTTTTTGTTTTTGAATAGCAGGATTTGGTTTTTTCTTGTAGAATTAACTGCTAGTTGCAGTTGCAGGAGGAGATGACCTTGACTTGCTCTAAAAGAGATGTCCGCGGAGAGGTAATTTCGGGATTTGCCGAGGGTATTCCGGCGGGCCAGGAAGACCTGGTAGATGATAATACAATATTGGTTCAAAGAACCTTACGTTCCGGTCAGAGTATTCATTATGACGGTAACGTGGTGATTCTGGGAGACTTGAATCCGGGTTCCGAGGTGGTCGCCAAAGGAAATGTGATTATCATGGGTGTTTTGAGGGGTGTGGTTCATGCCGGTGCCTGCGGCGATGAAAATGCCGTTGTGATGGCATTCCGGCTGCAGCCGACGCAACTCAGGATTGCCAATCATATTACTAGGCCGCCGGATGATGAACCGGAGGATACCGGACAACCTGAAATGGCTCGAATCAAAGACGGGGTTGTAACAATTGAAGCATTTCAAACAGGTGGCGAAAGACAGGGTAAGGCAAATTAAAGTTTATTTAAACTTAACTTGAATATTAAAATACTGACGTCAGTCAGAAATTATGACGTCAGGCGCCGTTGACTTTAAAAGAGGAGGATCTTTAAGAATGGGCGAAGTAATCGTAGTGACTTCCGGCAAAGGAGGAGTGGGGAAAACCACTACTACTGCAAATATCGGCGCCGGCCTGGCATCCATGGGATGCAAAGTAGCACTGGTAGATGCGGATATCGGTTTAAGGAACCTGGATGTTGTCTTGGGTTTGGAAAACAGGATTGTTTATGATATTGTCGATGTTACCAGCGGTAATTGCCGCCTGCGCCAGGCCTTAATCAAGGATAAACGGCTGGAAGGGCTGCATCTGCTGCCTGCTGCTCAGACCAAGGATAAGACGGCGGTCAGTCCTGAACAAATGCGTGAATTGTGTGGGGAATTGAAAAAAGAATTTGATTATATAATTATCGACTGCCCGGCGGGTATTGAACAGGGTTTTCGCAATGCCGTGGCAGGAGCTGAAAAGGCCGTCGTAGTTACTACCCCGGAAGTTTCAGCGGTACGGGATGCTGACAGGATTATCGGACTTCTCGAAGCTGCCGGCCTGTATGAACCCAAATTGGTAATAAACCGTATTCGTCTGAAGATGGTCAGACAGGGAGATATGATGAGTATTGAGGATATAATCGATATCCTGGCCATCGACTTGCTGGGAGTTATCCCTGAAGATGAATTGATTGTAATCACAACCAACCGGGGCGAGGCGGTAGTATTAGACCAAAATTCCCGTTCCGGACAAGCCTATCGTAATATAACCCGTCGTATTCTTGGTGAAGAAGTTCCCATGGTTAACCTGGAAGAAGAGGACGGTTTTTTAAAAAAACTCAGGAAAATTATCGGTCTGAAGTAATTAGGGAGGAAGGGGGAGATCAGTCGTGCTCGAATTTTTGTCAAGACTCTTTAGCAGGGATAACGGAAGCAAAAATGTGGCTAAAGAGAGATTGCGCCTGGTTCTGGTGCATGACAGGACGAGTATTTCGCCCCAACTGCTGGAGACCTTGAAAGCCGACTTAATCCAGGTTGTATCCAACTATATGGAGATTGATGAAAGCGCACTGGAAGTAAATCTGGATTCCAGCGGTAATACAGTAGCATTGGTGGCTAACATACCGGTTAAAGGAATGAAAAGAACGGCAAATAGAAGAATTTAATATATGACAATGTTAGTGTAAAGGCAGCAAGATAGTTAAAGAGGCAAACTGCTTACATAATATAGAATAAATTGAAAGAAGTGTTCGAAGTGTTCAAGCAAAGCAGGCTGCTGAAAAAATTGGATTTTACCTTAATTATAACTGTGATAATGATCATGCTTTTCAGTATGATCATTATTTACAGTGCCACGAAACCGGCGGAGCTATTATCTGCAGCAGGTACCCAGGTTAGTAGCGGTGATCCATTGTCTTTTGTCAAAAGGCAATTTTTTAATATTCTTTGTGGCTTGGCGGCAATGGGCTTTATGCTTTATATTCATTATGAGGATCTGGCCAAACACGTGAAGCTTTTTTATATCCTGAACCTGATCATGCTGGCGACGGTAATATTTTTTGGGAATTCCGCCATGGGGGCCACGCGCTGGATTAGTATCGGTCCTTTTAGATTTCAACCTTCGGAATTTTCAAAGATAATAATTATTATCTGCTTTGCCGCATTTTTAGCCCAGAGAAACGAAAGGCTGAACCGTCTCAGGGACCTGATTCCCTGTTTTGCTTATATCGGTTTACCCATGCTGTTAATATTAAAACAACCGGACCTGGGTACTTCCCTGGTTTTTATGGCTATTATGTTTGGGATGTTGTTCGCGGCGGGGGCACGTCCCATGTTGCTGGCCGGTTTAATAACCGGCGGATTATCACTGGCTTCATTGTGGATCTGGTCGCATCTTTGGTTTAAAGCGCATAGTTCCTTTAATATCTGGATTCCTTTAAAACCTTACCAATTGGAACGCTTAATTATTTTCGTTAACCCCTGGCAGGACTGGCACGGCGACGGTTACCATGTTATCCAGTCTCAGATTGCCGTAGGCCAGGGAGGGTTTTTAGGCCGGGGGTTATTCCAGGGGAGTCAAACCCATGGTAACTTTCTTCCGATTCAGGAAACGGATTTTATTTTTTCCGTCGTAGGGGAAGAGTTGGGGTTTGTTGGAGCAGTAGTGCTCTTACTGCTTTTCTTTATTATTATTTACCGGTGTATTTTTATTGGAGTGAATGCCAAAGATAATTTCGGTTATTTAATATCAGTCGGTGTGGCATCAATGATTACTTTTCATGTCCTGGTTAATGTGGGCATGACTATAGGAATCATGCCGGTAACCGGATTGCCGCTTCCGATGTTCAGTTACGGGGGCAGCAGTATGATTACCAATCTAATAGCTTTAGGTCTTCTTTTGAATATCAATATGAGACGACAAAAGATTTTGTTTTAAAGATTGTTCTATTTGGCTGAGTTCAGGCCCGCTGTCGAAATTGACTGATTCGGCAGCGGGCCTTTCTCTCTTTATTAAACAAGAATAAATTTTAGCAGGATGATATTTATATCATATTTCCTTTAAAAGGAAAATATATTCTATAAGACAAGCTTGAATCGGGAGGGGGAGTACCTTGAAAGGCAAAGATTTTAATCCCGGGGGGGCAATAAATCAAGATGACCGGATTTCTTACTACCGGCAGACCCACTGGGAAAAGCCGGGGTGGAAGAGCGTGAACAAGAATATTTTTTACCGGGTAGGCGCAGCGTTTTTGATTTTCATTATCTTCCTGGCCTTAAAGGAGACAAACAGTCCCTGGGGGGTGGAGGCAAGGGGAAAATTGAAGCATATCCTGACTACTGAATGGAATTACCAGCCGGTGGCAGAAAGAATCGTCCAGTTCGGCCTGCAGATGGCTGAGACGGAGTGGCCCTTTGACACTAAATCCCGGCCGGTATTGTCAAATTTACAAAATGCCGGTATTTCCGGTGTGCTGCCGTTCCCTGTTTCCGGAACCGTTGTCCGGGGATACGGGATGGTACTGGATCCTGTCGATAATATGGAACGTTTTCATTGCGGAATAGACATTACCGCACCTGTAGGGAGCGGAGTGAAGGCGGTGAAGGACGGAAAAGTAAAGCGAACAGGCGACAGCCCTTCGCTCGGTGATTATATTTTAGTAGAACATGAAACAGGCAGTTTTACCCTTTACGGCGGGTTGTCCGAAGTCATCGTGGTTGACGGGCAGGAAGTCCGGGCCGGTGAGATTATCGGTAAGACAGGAATTTCAGGTGATCTCCCGGAAGGCGGCCTTCATTTCGAGGTCTGGGAAAACAATAAACTGGTTGACCCTCTGACCATGTTACAGGTTGATTAGATAACTTAAGCTCAAAGGAGGTAAAGCTTTTGAAGATCGGCCGGGTTTCCGGTGTGGAAATTCACCTGAATAACGGGTTTTTAGCCCTGCTGGGGCTGTTTTTTGTGGCCGGAGTACTGGGAAAAGGTTTGATTGCCTTTGCAGTAGTGCTTTTTCATGAACTGGCGCATGTTGTTACTGCCCGGCGCTTGGGTGTTTATGTCTCCGATATTGAATTACTGCCTTTTGGCGGGGTCAGCCGTATGGATGGTGAAGTAATCTTCAACCCTGCCAGGGAAGTATATGTTGCCGCAGCAGGTCCGGCCTCCAACCTGTTGCTGGTGGGCGTGGGTACAACCTTAAAAAACTACGGCTTGTGGGAAGATAACCTGGGACAGTTTTTTCTTCAGTGCAACTTGATGGTAGCTGCATTTAATCTTTTGCCGGCGCTTCCACTGGACGGAGGGCGGGTTTTTCGTGCTTACTTGGCGAGACGAACAGGGTTTAGAGAAGCTACTTACCGGGTAGCACAGTGGGGGCAGTTTTGGGGTGCAGCCATAGTCTTGGGTGGGGCGGCCGGATTGGTCCTGGGTTTTTCCGGATTAGATATTATCATTGCCGGTTTTTTCCTCTTCTATGTGGCTACCAGGGAAAAAAGTCTTGCTCCGTACTATTTTATCAGACATATGGCCCAGAAAAAAAAGGAGCTTATTTCTGCCGGGGTTCTTCCCGGTGAACAACTTGTATCCCTTGACAGCACCCGATTAGGAGATATCGTTCGTGTCTTTGTGCCGCGGCGCTTTCACATGGTCTTTCTATTGGACAGGAATTGGCAATACCGGGGTGTCGTCAGTGAGAATCAAATAATCGATGCTCTGTTCAGCCAAGGACCGGACGTTCCCGTGGGTAGTTTGATTCCCCCAGTTCCTCCTGAAGACAGATAACGTTTAAGGGACTGTTAAGCAGGTTTTTTTTCAAAAAATGCAGGTATTTAAAGAGAACGAACGAAGAATTATTTTTTCCAAGGAATATTTTTCCGGTAAATTTAGGTTATACTAGAAAAAGACTGGTCAATTAAGCATAATTTTTTTGGTCAGAGCGATGAAAAGCTTGTGTCCAGGCTTTTTACATGGTTAAATGAATGTACATTAAATCGTTAAATATACATTAAGTCGTAGCGTACCGGTGAAATCTCAAAATCAGGGGGGAGGTAATACCATATGGAACTGCTCCATCAAATTTTGCCCCGGGTACAAAAACCTGCACGATACACGGGCGGCGAGTGGAACGCCGTAAATAAGGACTGGGACAGGGCGGAACTCAAGGTGGCTTTCGGCTTTCCCGATGTATATGAAGTCGGTATGTCCTGGCTGGGGCTGCAAATAATTTACGGAATAGTTAACCGCCGTGCGGGTGTTTTAATGGAAAGGGTATTTGCTCCCTGGCCCGATATGGAAGAAAAAATGCGGGAAAACGGCCTTACCCTGTTTACCCTGGAATCCCTCAGACCGGTACGTGACTTTGATGTATGCGCTTTTACCCTTCAATATGAGTTGAGTTTTTCCAATGTGCTAAATATGTTGGACCTCTCAGGTATTCCCTTGAGGTCGGAGCAGAGAAATGAAGAGCATCCGCTGGTAATAGCGGGGGGGCCCTGCGCTTTCAACCCGGAACCACTGGCAGATTTTATAGATTTTTTTGTAATTGGTGAAGGAGAAGAAGCAATAAACGATTTTCTGGATGTTTTCTTAGAAGCGAAACGCCGCAAGCTCAGTAGGAGAGACTTTTTACTGGAAACAGCCCAGATACAGGGTTTTTACGTTCCCTCACTGTATCACGTGCTCTACCGTGCGGACGGGGCCGTACAGAAAGTATTTCCGTTAAAAGAAGGTATACCGGAGAAGGTGACCAAAAGATGTGTGCGGGACCTGGACCGGGTTTTCTTCCCGGTTAGGCCGGTGGTTCCGTCTACCGGCGTGGTGCACGACCGGATTATGGTTGAGATTATGCGTGGCTGTACAAGAGGTTGCCGTTTTTGCCAGGCCGGTATAATTTACCGGCCGGTACGTGAAAAGAAGCCGGATACGGTTTTAAAACTGGCAGATGAACTGGTGCAGAACACGGGTTATGACGAAATTTCGTTGGCATCTCTCAGTACCAGCGATTATAGCCGGTTGCAGGAGGTGGCAAGATCACTTTTGGACAAGCATTCCGGTTGCGGGGTGGGGGTTTCGTTGCCGTCCTTACGCGCAGATAATTTTTCACTGGAACTGGCAAAGGAAGTACAACGTGTTCGCCGGTCCAGTTTGACCTTTGCTCCCGAGGTCGGTACCCAGCGCCTGAGAAACGTTATAAATAAAGGTGTTACCGGTGATGATCTTTTAAAAACAGCCGGCGCCGCATTCAGAAAGGGATGGCAGGCAATCAAGCTTTATTTCATGATTGGTCTGCCTACCGAAACCGAAGAGGACCTGGATGGAATTGTCATGCTGGCCAAAAATGTGTTGGCTCTTGGCCGGGAGGCCGGTGTGCCGCGCGGGCGCCTGAGAGTGACTGTCAGTGTGTCTTCTTTCGTTCCGAAAGCCCATACTGCCTTTCAGTGGGAACCCCAGACAACTCAGGATGAACTTAAAAAGAGACAGGCTTACCTGGCAGAAAGGCTGCGGCAGCGGGGACTGGTATATAATTACCACGATCCTGGAATGAGTTTCATGGAAGCGGTCTTTGCCAGGGGTGACCGGCGGCTTGGGGCGGTTTTGTTAAAGGCGTTTGAGCTTGGATGTAAGTTTGACGGCTGGTCTGAACACTTTCATTGGGAAAGCTGGCGGGAGGCCTTTCGGTTAACCGGAGTGGACCCGGCTTCATATGCTTACCGGCGATTTAACCATGATGATCCTTTGCCGTGGGAGCATATCGACACCGGAGTTTCCGGGAAGTTTTTAGAAGACGAGCACCGCCGCGCCCTGGCAGGTATTACTACCGGGGATTGTCGTACCGGAACCTGCCCGGGTTGCGGGTTGTGTTCCACTCTTGAAATCAGACCTGTTTATGCCGGAGGTTAGCTGAATGCCCAGATACAGGATGCTATATAATAAGGTAGGACCGGCACGGTATATTTCTCATCTGGATTTGTTGAGGACATTTGAACGGGCGGTCAGAAGAGCTGGTTTGCCGCTGGCTTTTACCCGGGGTTTTAATCCGCACCCGAAAATAGCTTTTGCCGCTCCATTGGGGGTAAGTATTGCCGGTGAGGCGGAATATGCCGACCTGGAACTTGACGTGCTGCTCCCGGAAGATGAAGTGGCCTGGGCTCTTTCCGGGAAATTACCTCAAGGTATCGGCCTGATTGATATCAAGACTGTACCCGAGCAGACTCCTTCCTTGATGGCGGTGGTGGATCGTGCTACTTATCGTGCTGAGGCGGAACTTGCCGGCCGCATAAGCGTTGAGGAATTAAATGTCGCCGTCAACGCTTTTCTGGAGTTGCCTGAAATACCGGTGGAACGAAAAAACAAGTCGGGAAAGATCAAAAAACATGATATCAGGCCCGGTATATTTTCCATGTCAGGCAGGTTAAATAATGGTACAATTATTATTGAAGCCGAATTAAAAACCGGCAGCAGCGGTAACGTCCGGTTGGAAGAGGCGCTGGCGGCTTTCAAAAAGAACAGCCGTCTCCCGGTACGGGGAGAATTCGTTCTTTACCGGACCGGTCTTTACACTGGGAGAAATAAAAAAAAGAAAATGCTGTGGTGAAGTAGTGCAAGTTTACTGTACGTTTAAAAGGAGAAAGGGTTTATGATTAAGGAAATTGTTGTCAACGTGGGTGAAGAAGAGACGAGGGTAGCTTTTCTGGAAAATAAAATTCCGGTGGAATTATATATTGAAAGGGAAATCAGTCAGCGCCTCGTGGGTAATATTTTTAAAGGGCAGGTGGAAAATGTACTGCCTGGTATGCAGGCTGCCTTTGTCGATATTGGTTTAGAAAAAAACGCCTTCTTATATGTCGAAGATGCTCTTCCGGCCCGTTCACTCGATGCCCAGGAAGATACTGTATTAGGGGCTAATATTTGTAACATATTAAAGCAGGGGCAAGAAATTTTGGTGCAGATCGTGAAGGAGCCTATAGGAACTAAAGGCCCCCGTGTCACTACCCACATTACCCTGCCGGGACGCTATCTGGTGCTGATGCCTACGGTGGATTATATCGGCATATCCCGGCGTATTGAGAGTGAAAACGAAAGGGAACGGTTGAAGGAACTTGCTTCCAGGGTTAAACCCGAGGGAATGGGTGTTATTGTGCGCACGGTTGCTGAAGGGGTGGAAGAGGAAGGGTTTCGACAGGATGTTGCGTTGTTGACTAAATTATGGCGTAAAATCCTGAACCGGGCCGTTCGCGGGCCGGTGCCGAATTTAGTGCACCGGGACCTGGAGCTGGTTCAGCGGATATTACGGGATGTTTTTACTGAAGATGTGGACCGGCTTATCCTGGATTCCCGTTATGTGTGCGAAAAAGTACTTGACTTGCTGGATGTTATTGACCCGCGCTTAAAATCAAAGGTCTTTCTGGACGAGCGTGAAGATATTTTTAAAGACTACGGGATCGAACAAGAAATTGAAAAAGCCCTTAAGCGAAAGGTCTGGCTCAAATGCGGCGGCTACCTGGTTGTCGATCAGGCGGAGGCGTTAACCGCTGTAGATGTGAATACGGGAAAATATGTGGGGACGACCAACCTGGAAGACACGGTGTTCAAAACCAACCTGGAGGCCGCCCGCGAACTTGCCCGGCAGCTCAGACTGCGAAACATCGGGGGTATTGTTATCGTTGACTTTATTGACATGGTACAGGAGTCCCACCGTCAGGAAGTGTTGCAATTACTGGAAGAAGAGATAAGAAAAGATAAGACCAAGACTAATATTCTCGGCATAACCCAGTTGGGCCTGGTCGAGATGACCCGTAAAAAAGTGCGTCCAAGCCTGGCCGAGGTAATTCAAAAAACATGTCCTTATTGTGATGGTAGGGGAAAGGTACTTTCCGAGGAAACTTTAGGTATTAACTTTAGAAACCAAATATTTAACATCGCCCGCCAGACATCAGCCCGGACCATTCTGGTTGAAGCAAACCCTGTGGTGGCGGCGAGGTTAATCGGCAGCGGCGGTGCAAACTTAAGGGAATTAGAGAGCAAAACAGGAAAGAATCTTTATATCCGGGGTTCGACCGGCCAGCACATTGAGTCGATTACCATCCGCCCGTTCCAGGACAGCGAGGACATCCAGTCCTGCACGTTTCCTGTAAAACCGGGTGAAGTGCTGCAGGTAAGGGTAGAAGAGCCACACGTTACTAATATTCGTGACGGTATTGCCCGGGTAAACGGCTTTATTCTTGATATCGAAGGCGCCGGCGCCCTTGTGGGTGAAACCATACCGGTTGAAGTAAACAAAGTTTTTCGTACTTATGCCAAGGCCAGGCCGGTTAAAGTTTAAAGTATAACAGGAGGGTATGATGGAGTTTTACACTGAATATATTACCTTTGATACCAAAAATCACCGTGAGTATATTAATATCACTGACCGGGTCGGGCAAGTGTTGAAAAAAAGCAGGATCAATGAAGGTATGATTTTAGTTTCGGCAATGCATATAACGGCCGGGGTATGGGTAAACGACGATGAGCCCGGTATTATCGCCGATATAGATCAATGGTTGGAAGAATTAGCCCCCTTTAAACCTGACTACCGGCATCACCGTACCGGTGAATCCAACGGCGACAGCCATTTAAAAAGCCTTCTGGCCGGTCACCAGGTAATTTTGCCGGTGACGGAAGGCAAGCTGGATTTGGGTCCCTGGCAGCAGGTTTTTTATGCCGAATTCGACGGCCAAAGGCCCAAAAGACTGGTAATTAAAGTGATGGGTGAAATGGGTGATGCTCGGTAAGAGCATTTTGCGATGTTTTG